>NZ_CP046508.1:195000-509000 GCF_017161115.1 Variovorax sp. RKNM96
TACATTCAGTGGCAAGGTTAACCGAATAGGGAAGCCGTAGAGAAATCGAGTCCGAATAGGGCGATCAGTCGCTGGGTGTAGACCCGAAACCAAGTGATCTATCCATGGCCAGGATGAAGGTGCCGTAACAGGTACTGGAGGTCCGAACCGACTAGTGTTGCAAAACTAGCGGATGAGCTGTGGATAGGGGTGAAAGGCTAAACAAACTTGGAAATAGCTGGTTCTCTCCGAAAACTATTTAGGTAGTGCCTCAAGTATTACCATCGGGGGTAGAGCACTGTTTTGGCTAGGGGGTCATGGCGACTTACCAAACCAAGGCAAACTCCGAATACCGATGAGTACAGCTTGGGAGACAGAGCACCGGGTGCTAACGTCCGGACTCAAGAGGGAAACAACCCAGACCGCCAGCTAAGGTCCCTAAAATTGGCTAAGTGGGAAACGAAGTGGGAAGGCTAAAACAGTCAGGATGTTGGCTTAGAAGCAGCCATCATTTAAAGAAAGCGTAATAGCTCACTGATCGAGTCGTCCTGCGCGGAAGATGTAACGGGGCTAAGCCAGTTACCGAAGCTGCGGATTTGCAATTTATTGCAAGTGGTAGGAGAGCGTTCTGTAAGCCTGTGAAGGTGCGTTGTAAAGCGTGCTGGAGGTATCAGAAGTGCGAATGCTGACATGAGTAGCGTTAAAGGGGGTGAAAAGCCCCCTCGCCGTAAGCGCAAGGTTTTCTACGCAACGTTCATCGGCGTAGAGTGAGTCGGCCCCTAAGGCGAGGCAGAGATGCGTAGCTGATGGGAAACAGGTCAATATTCCTGTACCGTTATATAGTGCGATGTGGGGACGGATCTTAATAGGTCATCCAGTTATTGGATTATTCTGGTTTAGTTGGATGTAGGCGTGCATTAGGCAAATCCGGTGCACATATACCGAGGCCAACGATCGAGCGGACTTGTCCGTGAAGTGACTGAACGAGGTTCCAGGAAAAGCCACTAAGCTTCAGCTATATACGACCGTACCGCAAACCGACACTGGTGCGCGAGATGAGTATTCTAAGGCGCTTGAGAGAACTCAGGAGAAGGAACTCGGCAAATTGACACCGTAACTTCGGAAGAAGGTGTGCCCTATTAGTGTGTAGTGAACAACGAAGCATGAATGGGTTGCAAAAAATCGGTGGCTGCGACTGTTTATTAAAAACACAGCACTCTGCAAACACGAAAGTGGACGTATAGGGTGTGACGCCTGCCCGGTGCTGGAAGATTAAATGATGGGGTGCAAGCTCTTGATTGAAGTCCCAGTAAACGGCGGCCGTAACTATAACGGTCCTAAGGTAGCGAAATTCCTTGTCGGGTAAGTTCCGACCTGCACGAATGGCGTAACGATGGCCACACTGTCTCCTCCTGAGACTCAGCGAAGTTGAAATGTTTGTGATGATGCAATCTCCCCGCGGAAAGACGGAAAGACCCCATGAACCTTTACTGTAGCTTTGTATTGGACTTTGAACAGATCTGTGTAGGATAGGTGGGAGGCTTTGAAGCAGGGTCGCTAGATCTTGTGGAGCCAACGTTGAAATACCACCCTGGTGTGTTTGAGGTTCTAACCTAGGTCCATTATCTGGATCGGGGACAGTGCATGGTAGGCAGTTTGACTGGGGCGGTCTCCTCCCAAAGCGTAACGGAGGAGTTCGAAGGTACGCTAGTTACGGTCGGACATCGTGACGATAGTGCAATGGCATAAGCGTGCTTAACTGCGAGACTGACAAGTCGAGCAGATGCGAAAGCAGGACATAGTGATCCGGTGGTTCTGTATGGAAGGGCCATCGCTCAACGGATAAAAGGTACTCTGGGGATAACAGGCTGATACCGCCCAAGAGTTCATATCGACGGCGGTGTTTGGCACCTCGATGTCGGCTCATCTCATCCTGGGGCTGTAGCCGGTCCCAAGGGTATGGCTGTTCGCCATTTAAAGAGGTACGTGAGCTGGGTTTAAAACGTCGTGAGACAGTTTGGTCCCTATCTTCCGTGGGCGCTGCAGATTTGAGGAAGCCTGCTCCTAGTACGAGAGGACCGGAGTGGACACACCTCTGGTGTATCGGTTGTCACGCCAGTGGCATTGCCGAGTAGCTAAGTGTGGAAGAGATAACCGCTGAAAGCATCTAAGCGGGAAACTCGTTTCAAGATGAGATCTGCCGGGGCCTTGAGCCCCCTAAAGAGTCGTTCAAGACCAGGACGTTGATAGGTCAGGTGTGGAAGCGCAGTAATGCGTTAAGCTAACTGATACTAATTGCTCGTGCGGCTTGACCCTATAACTTTGATCATCATGATCAAGGTGTTATGCCAAGTTGACGCATTCAAAATACATTCAAGCAAGCGCAAGACAATTGCGCGCTGATTCCAAACTCTATGAATTCGTTTGATTGATCATGTGATCAACCAGACTACCCTTTATGCCTGATGACCATAGCGAGTTGGTACCACTCCTTCCCATCCCGAACAGGACAGTGAAACGACTCAGCGCCGATGATAGTGCGGGTTCCCGTGTGAAAGTAGGTCATCGTCAGGCTCTTACAGCCCAGAAAACCCCAGTCAGCAATGACTGGGGTTTTTTGCATTGGGCGAGCACTTTTAATCACAGCCTCAAATTGCCGATTAATTGGCGAGCGATCAAAGCAAATAACCAATAAAAAAGCCCGGTGGATCACTCCACCGGGCTTTGCCATTTAAAACCGCTGAAGATCAGGCGGCCAAGCGTTGCTCGATCGCTGCCTTGGTCTCCGGCAATTCCTTCGGTAAGTGATGCGACAGTTGCTGGAACAGCTCCGCATGCAGCTTCAGTTCCGCCTGCCAGGCCGCCTTGTCGATGCTCGTCACTGTGGCGAACTGCTCCGCACTGAATTCCAGCCCCGTCCAATTGAGATCTTCATACCGCGGGCTCACACCGGTGATGTGCTCGACGCCTTCGGTCTTCTTGCCTTCGACGCGATCGATCATCCACTTCAGCACGCGCATGTTCTCGCCATAGCCAGGCCAGACGAACTTGCCGTCAGCACCCTTGCGGAACCAGTTGGTCGTGTAGATCTTCGGCAGCTTGGCGCCCGAGGCCTCCAGCTTCTTGCCGACGTTGAGCCAATGCTGGAAGTAGTCGGCCATGTTGTAGCCGGCGAACGGCAGCATCGCGAACGGGTCACGGCGCACCACGCCTTGCTGGCCGCCAGCGGCGGCGGTGGTTTCAGAACCCATCGTCGCGGCCATGTAGACACCCTCGACCCAGTTGCGCGCCTCGGTCACCAGCGGTACCGTCGTCGAGCGGCGGCCGCCGAAGATGAAGGCGTCGATCGCCACGCCCTTGGGATCGTCCCAGGCGTCGTCCAGCGCCGGATTGTTGGTCGCGGCCACGGTGAAGCGCGAGTTCGGGTGCGCTGCCTTCGCGCCGGTTTCCTTGGCGATCTGCGGCGTCCAGTCCTTGCCCTGCCAGTCGGTCAGGTGCGCGGGCAGGGTCTTGGTGTCCTGCTCCATGCCTTCCCACCAGACGTCGCCGTCGTCGGTCAGCGCGACGTTCGTGAAGATCACGTCGTTGTTCAGGCTGTCCATGCAGTTCGGATTGGTCAGCATGTTGGTGCCAGGCGCCACGCCGAAGTAACCCGCTTCGGGGTTGATCGCGTACAGGCGGCCGTCCTTGCCAGGCTTGATCCAGGCGATGTCGTCGCCGATGGTCGTGACCTTCCAGCCTTCGAAGCCGGCCGGCGGCACCAGCATCGAGAAATTCGTCTTGCCGCAGGCGCTCGGGAAGGCGGCGGCCACGTGGTACTTCTTGCCTTCGGGATTCGTCACGCCCAGGATGAGCATGTGCTCGGCCAGCCAGCCTTCGTCGCGGCCCATGTTCGAGGCGATGCGCAGCGCAAAGCACTTCTTGCCCAGCAGCGCGTTGCCGCCGTAGCCCGAGCCGTAGCTCCAGATCTCGCGCGTCTCGGGGTAGTGAACGATGTACTTGGTCTTGTTGCAGGGCCAGGAGACGTCCTTCTGCCCGGCTTCGAGCGGCGCGCCCACGGTGTGCACGCAGGGCACGAACTCGCCGTCGGCACCCAGCACCTCGTACACCGCCTTGCCCATGCGGGTCATGATGCGCATGTTGACCGCCACATAAGGGCTGTCGGAGAGTTCGATGCCGATGTGTGCGATCGGCGAGCCCAGCGGGCCCATGCTGAACGGCACCACGTACATCGTGCGGCCCTTCATGCAGCCGTCGAAGAGGGGCTGCAGCGTTGCACGCATCTCGGCGGGCGCCATCCAGTTGTTGGTCGGGCCGGCGCTGTCTTTCTCGTTGGAGCAGATGAAGGTGCGGTCCTCGACGCGCGCGACGTCGGTCGGGTCGGACACCGCGAGGAACGAGTTGGGGCGCTTGGCGGGGTTGAGCTTCTTGAAGGTGCCCGCGTCGACCAGCTGCTGGCAGAGGCGGTCGTACTCTTCCTTGCTGCCGTCACACCAATAGATGGACTCGGGTTTGCACAGCGCGGCCATGTCGGCCACCCAGGCAATCAGTTTCGCGTTCTTGACGTATGAGGGCGCCTGAATGGTGAGGCCCTTCATCGTGGGTGCGTTCATCGGAAATCTCCTAAGTTGAAAAATCGTCTTTCCGAACGGGACGCCGAGCCTGCATGGGCACGGAGGTCCGTTTGAGAAAACGTTTCGCTCAGGGAGATTGCGCCGCCGCGGGCCGCACTGCCCGCGGACGACAACCCAACAGGCTGTCAGGCCAGGTAGACAGCGATGGATGCCAGGAGAAGCATCAGCACGCCGCCAGCCAGCGGGAGCACGATGGGCATCAGGTGAACGACCGATTCGACGGCGTCATGTTCGGCGGCTGCGGCGTGGCCGGGCTCGACGGGAGTGGGGTTGGACATCGGGAAGTACCTCGAATACTCAAATGACAAAACTGGCGGCATTTTACCGGCGGGGCCCTGCGGAGCGGTCTAGGGGGTTGCGAGCCCCTCTCTCAATGTTGCTCCTCGGCTTCGAAACCGGCGTCCTTCAGGGCCGTCAACACGCTGGCCAGGTGGGCCCGGCCGCGGGTCTGCAGGACCAGCTCGATATCGACGTTCTGGGCCGCCAGCATGGTGAACGCGCGCTGGTGATGAACCTCGTCGACGTTAGCGCCCGCTTCGGCCACGGTGGCTGTGATCTCTGCCAGTGAACCCGGCACGTCGCGCGCACTCACCCGCACCCGCGCGAGCCGCCCGGCCCTGACCATGCCGCGTTCGATGATGGCCGCGAGCAGCAGCGGATCGATGTTGCCGCCCGAGAGCACCAGCCCCACGCGCTTGCCCTTGAAGCGCTCCGGATGCCGGATCAGCGCCGCAAGACCTGCGGCACCCGCACCTTCCACAAGGGTCTTTTCGATCTCGAGCAGCATCAGCACGCCTTGCTCGATGTCGCCCTCATCGACCAGCACCAGGTCGTCGACCTTGCTCGCGATGATCTCCTGCGTCAGCACACCGGGCGTGCCCACCGCGATGCCTTCGGCGATGGTGCTCTTGCCCTGCACATGGTGCGTGCCCTTGATGGCGTTGACCATGCCGGGGAAGCGTGTCGTCTGCACGCCGACGATCTCGATGCCGGGCTTGCGATCGCGCGCCGCGACCGCCATGCCGGCGATCAGCCCGCCGCCGCCGACCGCCACGACCAGCGTGTCGAGGTCGGGCACCGCATCGAGCATCTCGAGTGCCACCGTGCCCTGGCCGGCAATGATGGCTTCGTCGTCGTAGGGATGCACGAAGGTCAGCCCCTCGCGTTCGGCAAGCTCCAGCGCATGCGCACGCGCTGCGTCGAGCGTGTCGCCGTGCAGCACCACCTCGGCGCCGAAGCCGCGGGTGCGCTCGATCTTCACGCCGGGCGTGAAGCGCGGCATCACGATCAGCGCGCGCAGGCCAAGCCGCTGCGCGTGATAGGCCACACCCTGCGCATGGTTGCCGGCCGACATGGCGATCACGCCGCGCGTGCCGGCTTCCGAAAGATCGACCAGCTTGTTGCACGCACCCCGTTCCTTGAACGAGGATGTGAACTGCAGGTTCTCGAATTTCAGGAACACCTGCGCGCCGACGATTTCGGAGAGCGTGCGTGATTCGACACAGGGCGTATTGAGCACCTGCCCCTGGAGGCGCACCGCGGCGCGCTGGATTTCTTCGATTCCGACCATGGCGCGCATTGTGGCTGGAATCGCCAGATCAGGGTTTTTACCCTTTCGGCGTCTTCCCGAAGCCAAAAGTCTGCGTTATGGTCTCTCCACGAAATTCCTCAATTGGAGGTTGCCTGATGGTCAAGCGTGCGGGTGTCGATGTAGTGGCTGCTGCGGTACGCGGGCAGGCATTGCCTTCGCCTGGCCTCAAGGAAGCGCCGGTGCTCGAGCTCATGTGCTCGCACTTCGTGCTCACGCTCGCCGCCAAGCAGGGGCCGCGCTTCAATGTGCGGCGCGATATCAACGGATTGCTCTCGCTCACCGGGCGCCATCTCGTGTGGCCCGCTGCGGTATTGCAGCGATTGCGCGAGTTCCTCGGACGTCGCTGCGCGGGCAACGAAGCGTGGAAGGGCGTCGAGAATTTCGATGGTCGCACGCTGCTCGAACGCCATGGCGTGTGGCGCGGTCCGTATGAAGAAGGCACGCTCTTCTTCTACCTCGACGAATACGCGAAGGACCAGCCCAAGGACCTGCTCTCGGTGCTCGCCGTCACGCGCGACTGGCTCACGCATGCATTGCGCAAGCAATCGACGCTGGTCGAGAAGAACATCGACGCACTCGCGGGCCTCTTGCAACTCAACAAGGCCGAGCGCGCGCTGCTGCTCTACGGCACGCTCGCGCGCTACCAGCGCGACCTGCGTTCGCTGCTGGTCGAGTTCAAGGTCAACAACGCGCCCGAGGCCTATGCCGCGATCGCCGATATCGCCGGCGTGAATGCGAGCGAAGTCGGTGAAGCATTGCGCGCGGGCTCGCGGCTCGAACGCATCGGCCTCGTCGAGAACCTGATCTCCGAACACAACATCACCGATCTCGCCGACCTCATGAAGGTCAGTGAAAAGCTGCCGCCGGTGTTGATGCGCGAGTACCGCGACCAGAACGAGCTGATGGCGGTGTTCACGCGGCCCTCGGCCAAGAGCTCGCTCACGCCGCACGATTTCTCCTTCGTGGAAGAAGATGCGCAGATGCTCGTCACGTTGCTGCGTGCCGCCGTCGCGCGCAAGGAGCCCGGCGTCAACGTGCTGCTCTACGGCCCGCCCGGCACCGGCAAGACCGAGCTTGCCAAAGTGGTCGCGCAGGCCGCGGGCCTGGAGCTCTTCGAAGTCGAATATGCCGATCGCGACGGCAATTCATTGAGCGGCCGCGATCGCTACCGCTCGCTGCAGATCGCACAGGTGTTTCTCAAGGGCAGCGCACAGGCCGCACTGTTGTTCGACGAGGTCGAAGACGTGTTCCCGCCGATCAGCACCGAGGCCGCGCAGTTCATGGCGCGTGCCGAGCAGATCCCGGCGCCCACCAGCGGCAGCGTGAGCGGCAAGGCGTGGGTCAACCAGATCCTCGAGGCCAATCCCGTGCCGACGCTGTGGGTCACCAACCGCATCGAGCAGATCGACCCGGCGTTCCGTCGTCGCTTCGCCTACCACCTCGAACTGAAGTCGCCGCCGCCCGGCGCGCGCGAGCAGCTCGTGAAGAAGACGCTCGAAGGCGTCGTGGTGTCAGAGGCCTTCACCGCCAAGCTCGCCGAGCGCAAGGGCCTCACGCCCGCGCAGATCCGCACCGCGGTACGCTTCGCCGGGCTCGCGAAAACCGACGATGCCTCGATGGAAGGTCTCATCGAGCGGCAGCTGCGCAACGCCGATCTCGCGCTGGGCACGCTCGACACCGGCCGCGGCGAGCGCCGCAACGTCACCACCTACGACCTCGACATGCTCAACGTCGAGACCCGCTTCGAGATCCCGCGCATCGTGGAGGCGCTCAAGGCGCGCGGCCACGGCACGCTGTGCTTCTACGGCGCGCCGGGCACCGGCAAGACCGCGCTGGCCGAGCACATCGCTCGCGCCGTGGGCCGGCCGCTGATCATCAAGCAGGCCAGCGACCTCATGAGCAAGTACGTCGGCGAGACGGAGCAGAACATGGCCGCCATGTTCAAGGAAGCCGAGGCCGAGAAGGCCGTGCTGCTGCTCGACGAGGCCGACTCCTTCCTGCAGGACCGGCGCGGCGCGCAGCGCACCTACGAGGTCACCGAGGTCAACGAGATGCTGCAGGGCATGGAGCGCTTCAACGGCGTGTTCGTCTGCACCACCAACCTGCTCGACCGGCTCGACCAGGCGGCGCTTCGGCGCTTCACTTTCAAGATCAAGTTCAATCCGCTCACGGCCGTGCAGCGCGAGCGCATGTTCGTGACCGAGGCGCTGGCAGGCGACGCGGCGCTGATGACAGGCGAAGTGAAAACGCGGCTCGCGCAATTGGCACAACTGTGCCCGGGGGATTTCGCGGCGGTGAAACGCCAGACGGATATCCTCGCGGTCGAGTTCTCGGCGGCGGAGTTTCTCGACCAGCTCGAGGCCGAGCATCGCATCAAGCCCGAGGTCCGCGAATCGCGCGGCATGGGCTTCGTCCAGTAAAGATCAACAAGCGGGCGTGTCCGCCGTCGTGGGCACGAGGAGGAAATCCATGGGCTTTCGCAATACAGATCTGCGGCAGTTGCCGCGTCCCGGTGCATGGGCGGCCGCGGCGGTACTGGCCGTGGCGGGCCTGCTGGCGGGTTGCGGGGGAGGAGGAGGTGGTGGTGGTGGTGGTGGCTTTCCGATCGGCGGGCTGCCACCTGGCGGCAATCCGCCCACCAATGGAGGCGGTGGCCTTGTTCCATCCTCGGAGGTCGCTGGCCAGTGTGCCGCGCCGCGCCGCGGCATCAACCCCGAAACCGGGACCGCTTACCCCGACACCGCCGGCACGGTCGACAACGAGAAGAGCTGGGTCCGAAGCTGGATCGACGAAACCTACCTTTGGTACAACGAAGTGCCGACCAACCTGGTGGCGGCCGACTATGCGACGCCTGTCGCGTTCTTCAACGTGCTCAAGACGCCGGCCACCACGTCACCCTCGGGCCGGGCCAAGGACCGCTTCCATTACATCTACGACACCGAGGCGTACCGCCAGCTGTCGAATGCCGGCGTCTCGCCGAGCTACGGGATCGAGTTCGCGTTCGCACGCAACTCCCGTCCGAACCGCGACCTGCGCGTGGCCTTCGTCGAGCCGCATTCCAGCTCGCCCGCCGCAGCCCAGGGCATCGCGCGCGGTGCGAGGATTCTCGAGATCGACGGCGTCGACGTGCTCAACGGCACCAACACGGCGGTCCTCAACCGCGGCATCTCGCCGCAGGCGGCCGGCGAAACGCACACCTTCAAGTTGCAGGAAGGCAGCGCGACGCGAACCATCGACCTCACAGCGGCCCTGGTGACGCGCACGCCGGTGCAGAACGTCAAGACCATCGGCGATGCGGGCAACCGCGTCGGCTACCTGCTGTTCAACGACCACATCACCACCTCCGAGGCACAGCTCATCGCGGCGGTGAACAAGCTCAAGGAGAACGGCGGCATCCAGGACCTGGTGCTCGACATGCGCTACAACGGCGGCGGCCAGCTCAGCATCGCGAGCCAGCTGGCCTACATGGTGGCCGGGCCCAGCCAGACGGCCGGAAAGACCTTCGAGCTGCTGAGCTTCAACGACAAGAACCCGTTCCATCGAACGCTGGTGGACAACTTCACGCCGTTCATCACCACCACCAGCCGCACCAAGCAGCCGCTGCCCACGCTCGGCCTCTCGCGCGTCACGGTGCTCACCAGTCCCGACACCTGTTCGGCCAGCGAGTCGGTGATCAACAGCCTGCGCGGCATCGGCGTCACGGTCAATCTCGTGGGCGGCACGACCTGCGGCAAGCCTTACGGCTTTCTTCCGCAGGACAACTGCGGCACCACCTACTTCGCGATCCAGTTCAAAGGCGTGAACCAGGCGGGTTTCGGCGACTACGGCGACGGCTTCGCGCCAAACGCCAACTGCACCGTGGCAGACGACTTCGGCCATCAGCTCGGCGACCCCGCCGAGGCGCGGCTCGCCGCGGCGCTCGCGCTGCGCAGCTCCGGTTCGTGCCCGGTGCCGGCGGCGTCGGCCAAGGCCGTGCCGGGCATCGGCCTGGACAAGGCCGGGGTCGTGCCTGAGGAAGAACAGCAGCCCGCCCTCCTCAACCGCTCGCCGCTGCGCGAGAACCGCCTGATCGATCCCCTGCCCAACGCGGGCTGACAGACATCGACGAGCGCCCGGGCCGTTTCGCGGGCCCCGCGGAAAACCCCTAGCCACAGCACTTGCCATGCGCGTGCTTCGCCATTTAGAGTTTGGCAAACGTTTGCGCAAAGGTTTGCGCAAACGTTTGTATTTCAGTTCCCTCGACTGAAAACCAAACACTTAGGAGAAGCAGGATGCGGAACATGCGCAAATGGTTGGGGACGGTGCTCGCCCTCGTGGTCGTGGCCGTGGTGGCGGGCTGCGGCGGAGGCGGCGACGGCAATGGCGGCATCGGGCTGGGCCCCGGCTTCGGCGCTCAGCCGCCGGCCGCGCAGAAGATCATCATCGACAGCGACTACAACACCATGAGCGACGACGGCCAGCTCGGCGTCATGGCCGCGCAGCTGCAGGCGCAGGGCAAGGTCCAGGTCATGGGCATCAGCGTGGTCTCGGGCAACCAGTGGTTGAAGCAAGGCGTGGCCGACGCGCTGATGTCGGTCGAGCGCCTCGGCGTAGGCGACCGCATCGGCGTGTACGTGGGCGAGAACTACGCGCTCAACCACACCTTTGCCGACGTCGAGGCCGAAATGGCCGCCGGTGCGGGCGGCGACGGCTACCTGGGCGCCTGGAGCGGCCCCGAGCCCAAGACCGACGCGGACCTGAAGCCCTCGCCCGATGGCTTTGCGACCCACACGCTGGTGCAGCGCAAGAGCGCGGTCGACTTCATCATCGACACGGTGAAGGCCAACCCGAACGAGATCACCATCCTGGCCATCGGCCCGCTCACCAACATTGCGCTCGCGGTGAAGAAGAGCCCCGACATCGTGCCGCTGATCAAGAAGATCATCTACATGGGCGGCGCCATCGACGTGCCCGGCAACACCACCAAGGCCGCCGAGTTCAACTGGTGGTTCGATCCCGATGCCGCGCAGTTCGTGGTGCGCCTGCCGATCCCGCAGGTGATCGTGCCGCTGGACGTGACCGACACCGTGTTCCTCACCAAGCCGATCTACGACCGCATCGCCCACCCGGCCAAGCCGACCGCGGTGACCGAAGTGTTCCGCAAGCTCAACGGCTACGGTTTCAGCGGCACGAACGGCTTCGAGAACAACCCCGACTACACGCAGAACATCTGGGACACCCTCACGCTGGCCTACCTGATCGATCCGACCTACGCGACCAAGACGGTGGAGCGCTATGTCGACGTGGTGGCCAAGCCGGGCGCCGCCGACAACGGCCGCTCCATCGGCTACGCCTTGCAGCCGGAAGGCCCAACGCTGCAGAAGATGACGGTGGTGCAGCGCTTCGACAATGCGCGCTTCTTCGAGCTCTTCGTCGACCTGCTGACGCGGCCCGTGCCGATCACGCTGCCGGCGACGAACTGACGCTGCGTGCCTGCCCGGCTAGAAGGCCGAGCAGACGCGCAGCACCTCGGCACCATAAGCCTCGAGCTTCTTGGTGCCGATGCCGCTGATGCCCTGCAGGTCCTCGAGCGTCGCCGGTGCGCGCTCGGCGATCGACGCCAGCGTGGCGTCGTGGAAGATCACATAGGCCGGCAGGTTGTGTTCCTTGGCCACCTCGGCACGCCAGGCCTTGAGCGCGTCGAAGCGCTTCTTGCCGGTGTCGTCGAGCTTGGCGGCCGCCGGCGAGGGCGCGCCCTTGGCGACCTTCTCGCGGCGGGGCTTGCGCTCCGCCGGTGACGAGATGGATTCCCGCAGCGTCACGTTCGCCTCGCCCTTGAGCACCGCACGCGATCCCTCGGTGAGCTTCAGTGTGTTGAAGGCCTCCGCATCGACCGCCAGTGCGCCCGTGGCGATCAGCTGGCGCAGCACGCCGCGCAGCTGCACTTCGCTGAACTCCGCGCCCAGCCCGAAGGTGCTGATGCGCTCATGCCCGAACTGCTTGACCTTCTCGGTCTCCTTGCCGCGCAGGATGTCCATGATGTGCCCCGCGCCGAAGCTGATGCCGCTCAGCTGCTGCACGCGGTAGATGGTGCTCAGCAGCTTGCGCGCGGCATCGGTGCCGTCCCACACCTGCGGCGGGTTCAGGCAGTTGTCGCAGTTGCCGCAGGGCGTGCTCTTCTCGCCGAAGTAGCCGAGGAGCCGCACGCGCCGGCAGTCGCTCGCCTCGGCCAGCGAGAGCAGGGCGTCGAGCTTGCCGCGCATCACCTGCTTGAACTCTTCGCCGGCCGGGCTTTCGTCGATCATGCGGCGCTGGTTCACCACGTCGTTCAGGCCGTAGGTCATCCAGGCATCGGCGGGGGCGCCGTCGCGGCCGGCGCGACCGGTTTCCTGGTAGTAGCCCTCGATGTTCTTGGGCATGTCCAGGTGGCCGACGAAGCGCACGTCGGGCTTGTCGATGCCCATGCCGAAGGCGATGGTCGCGACCATCACGATGCCTTCCTCGCGAAGGAAACGGTCCTGGTGCTTCTGGCGCACCGCGGCGTCGAGCCCCGCGTGGTACGGCAGGGCGTTGATGCCGGCGCCCTGCAGCGTCGTCGCGAGGTCTTCCACGCGCTTGCGCGACTGGCAATAGACCACGCCCGCATCGCCCTCGTGCTCGCGCTCGATGAAGCGCAGGAGCTGCGTGGTCGCGTCTTTTTTCTCGACGATGGTGTAGCGGATGTTCGGCCGGTCGAAGCTGGAGACGAACTGGCGCGCTTCTTCCAGCTGCAGCCGCTCGACGATGTCCGCGCGCGTGAGCGCATCGGCCGTGGCGGTGAGCGCGATGCGCGGCACGCCCGCGTAGCGCTCGTGCAGCACGGTGAGCGCGCGGTATTCGGGACGGAAGTCGTGGCCCCACTGGCTCACGCAATGCGCCTCGTCGATCGCGAACAGCGAGAGCTTGCCGCGCTCCTTGAGCGAATCGAGCTGCGACAGGAAGCGCGGCGTGTTCACCCGCTCGGGCGCCGCGTAGAGCAGCGTGATCTCGCCGCGCAGCATGCGGCGCTCCACGTCCTGCGTCTGTTCCCAGTCGAGCGTCGAATTGAGGAACGCCGCATTCACCCCCGCCTCGTGCAGCGCGCCGACCTGGTCGTGCATCAGCGCGATCAGCGGCGACACCACCACCGCCACGCCGCGCCCCGCGCGCTGCCGGGCGATGGCCGGGATCTGATAGCACAGCGACTTGCCGCCGCCCGTGGGCATCAGCACCAGCGCGTCGCCGCCGCCCACCACGTGATCGACGATGTCCTGCTGGGCGCCGCGGAACTGCGAATAGCCGAAGACTTCGTGGAGGATTTCGGCCGGCGAGGTGCTGCTGCCGGGGGCGTCGAGGGGGTGGGGTGCGAGGGAGGACACGGGCTGCGGAGGCGGACGTCGGGAGGGATGAAAGGGAACGAACGGGGCGGGCGGTCGATTGTCCCCCAGCCACTCGGTTATGACTGTGGCACGAGCTTTGCAATAGTGACCCCCGTCCCGCCGCCCTTCTTGTCTAGACAGCAATCTGGTGCATCTTCCTGAAGAAATGCACCGAAAAAGCCCTCTCGGGTTATCCTGTATATACAAGTTGGGGCGCTTGGCAACAATGCGAGGCGTGCGCGGCCCAGACCCTGGGCGCACCGCCGAGCCATTTCTAGAAAACGGAACCAGGAGTACCCATGGTCAAGACGACGGTAGTTGTGAAAGTCGCTTCGCTGCTGGCAGCAGGTGCATGTGCAGCGGGCATGGCCGGAACGGCCGCCGCCCAGGACACCAAGATCTCGCTCGGCATGTCCGGCTGGACCGGCTTCGCGCCGCTCTCGCTGGCCGACAAGGCGGGCATCTTCAAGAAGAACGGCCTGGACGTCGAACTCAAGATGATTCCGCAGAAGGACCGCCACCTGGCCCTGGCCTCCGGCGCGATCCAGTGCGCTGCCACCACCGTGGAAACGCACGTGGCATGGAACGCCAACGGCGTGCCGATCGTGCAGATCTTCCAGATGGACAAGTCCTACGGCGCCGACGGCATCGCGGTGCGCAACGACGTCAAGACCTTCGCCGACCTGAAGGGCAAGTCCATCGGCGTGAGCGCCCCCGGCACCGCACCGTATTTCGGCCTGGCCTGGATGCTCAGCAAGAACGGCATGAGCCTGAAGGACGTGAAGGTCGTCTCGCTCGAGCCGCAGCCCGCCGCGCAAGCATTCGTGGCCGGCCAGAACGACGCCGCCATGACCTACGAGCCGTACCTCTCGACCGTGCGCGCCAACCCGGCCGCCGGCAAGATCCTGGCCACCACGCTCGACTACCCGATGGTGATGGACACCGTCGGCTGCGCGCCCACCTGGCTCAAGGCCAATGCCAAGGCGGCCGCCGCGCTCACCAAGTCGTACTTCGATGCGCTGGACATGATCAAGGCCGACCCGGCCAAGGCCAACGAACTCATGGGCTCGGCGGTCAAGCAGAGCGGCGAGCAGTTCGCCAAGTCGTCGGCCTACCTGCGCTGGCAGGACAAGGCCGCCAACCAGAAGTTCTTCGCGGGCGAGCTCACCACCTTCATGAAGGAAGCCGCGGCGATCCTCCTGGAAGCCGGCGTGATCCGCAAGGCGCCTGAAGACTACGCAGTCACCTTCGATGCAAGCTACGTCAAGTAAGGCGCTGCCGCAGCAGGTGCCGCCCCGCGCGGCATCGGCGGGCGCCGTTTCACCCCAACCCGCGGTGGTGCCCGTGCGCCGCCGCGCGTTCGCGCCGCTGGAACCCATCGGCGCCCGTGCACGCGTGCTGCTGGGGCTCGGCTTCTTCGTCGTCTTCGTGCTCGTGTGGTCGCTCGCCACGCTCGGCGGCTTCGTGTCGCCGACCTTCCTCGCGAGCCCGCCGACCATGGTCAAGGAAGGCTGGCTGCTCTTCGCCGAGTACGGCTTCATCGGCGACATCGGCATGACCGTGTGGCGCGTGTTCGGCGGCTTCCTGCTGGCGGCCGTGTTCGCGGTGCCGCTGGGCATCGCGATGGGCACGTGGAAGACGGTCGAAGCCTTCTTCGAGCCCTTCGTCTCGTTCTGCCGCTACCTGCCGGCCTCGGCCTTCATTCCGCTGCTCATTCTCTGGGCGGGCCTGGGCGAAATGCAGAAGCTGCTGGTGATCTTCATCGGCTCGTTCTTCCAGATCGTGCTGATGGTGGCTGTCACCGTGGGCGGCGCGCGGCGCGACCTCGTCGAGGCTGCCTACACGCTGGGCGCGAACAGCCGCGGCATCGTGGCGCGCGTGCTCATTCCGGGTGCCGCGCCGGGCATCGCCGAAACGCTGCGCCTCGTGCTCGGCTGGGCGTGGACCTATGTGATCGTGGCGGAGCTGATCGGCTCGTCCTCGGGCATCGGCCACATGATCACCGACAGCCAGGCGCTCCTGAACACCGGGCAGATCATCTTCGGGATCATCGTGATCGGCGTCATCGGCCTTCTGTCCGACTTCGCTTTCAAGGCGCTGAACCGCCGTCTCTTTGCATGGGCCGCACTGTGAAGAACCAGCTTTCCATTCAAGGCGTCTCGCGCGTCTTCACCGGCACCAAGGGCCAGAGCACGCAGGCGCTCCTGCCCATCGACTTCGAGGTGAAGGAGAACGACTTCGTCACCATCCTCGGCCCTTCGGGCTGCGGCAAGTCGACGCTGCTGCGCATCGTGGCGGGGCTCGACTTCCCGACCACCGGCCAGGTGATGCTCGACGGCGAGCGCATCGAAGGCCCGGGTGCCGACCGCGGCGTGGTGTTCCAGAGCTACACGCTCTTTCCGTGGCTCACCGTGGCGCAGAACATCCGCTTCGGCCTGCGCGAACGCGGCATGAGCGAGGCCGACCAGAAGGAGCGCAGCGAGTTCTTCATCGCCAAGGTGGGGCTGCGCGGCTTCGAGCATCACTTTCCCAAGCAGCTCTCGGGCGGCATGCAGCAGCGCACCGCGATTGCGCGCGCGCTCGCCAACGACCCCAAGATGCTGTTGCTCGACGAGCCCTTCGGCGCGCTGGACAATCAGACGCGCGTGCTGATGCAGGAGCTCTTGCTCGGCATCTGGGAATCGGCGCAGAAGACGGTGCTCTTCGTCACGCACGACATCGACGAAGCGATCTTCATGGCCAACCGCGTGGCGGTGTTCAGCGCGCGGCCGGGGCGCATCAAGACCGAGATCGCGGTGGACTTTCCGCATCCGCGCAGCTACACGATCAAGACCTCGCCCGAGTTCATGGACATCAAGGCGCGCCTGACCGAAGAAATCCGCGCCGAGTCCATGGCCGCCGCGGAGCACTGAAAGCACGATGAAACGCGACCTGCCGACCCTCGCGCTTTACGCGCAAGTCAAGGATCACATCTCCCGCAAGATCCAGGACGGCACCTGGCCGCCCGGCCACCGCCTGCCTTCGGAGCACGAGCTGGTCGCGCAGTTCGGCATGGCGCGCATGACGGTCAACCGCGCGCTGCGCGAACTGGTGGAGCAGGGCCGCATCGTGCGCGTGGCCGGCGTCGGCAGCTTCGTGGCCGAGAACAAGCCGCAATCGACGCTGCTGCAGATCGCCAACATCGCGAGCGAGATCCGCCAGCGCGGCCACGACTACCGCTGCGAGATGCTCGCGGTCGAGCGCATCGCCGCCTCGCCCGACGTGGCCGCATGGCTCGACCTGCGCGCGGGCGACTCAGTGTTCCACAGCGCCTGCCTGCACCTGGAGAACGACACGCCGGTGCAGCTCGAAGAGCGCTACGTCAACCCGCAGGTGGTGCCCGAGTACCTTGAGCAGGACTTCACCGCGATGCCGCCCAGCGAATACCTGGTGCGCAACGTGCCCTTCGACCAGATCGAACACGTCGTCGATGCCGTGCTGCCCAACGCCGAACAGGCCGAGCGGCTCGCCATGGAAGTGACGGACCCCTGCCTCCTGCTCACGCGCCGCACCTGGACGCGCAACACGCCCGTGACCTGGGTGCGCTGCCTGCATCCCGCGTCGCGCTACAGCCTGGGCAGTCGCTTTCGAGCCGACGGCAACCCGAGCTTCGGCTAGCTTTTTTTTTCTTGTCGCACAGACCGATCGTTATCTCTCGCAACCACTTGTATAGACAGGTTCACATGCCAAGCAACAACACCGCTTCATCCAATGCCACCCTGACCCTCACGCCCGGCAAGGTCGACCTTGCGATGCTGCGACGCATCCAGGCCGGCGGCGTGCGGCTCGCGCTCGATCCGTCGGTGCTCGACGGCATGACGAAGGCCGAGGCGGCGGTGCGCCACATCGTCGAGAACGACCAGGTGGTCTACGGCATCAACACCGGCTTCGGCAAGCTCGCGAGCACGCGCATCGGCAACGACCACCTGGCCGAGCTGCAGCGCAACCTGGTGCTCTCGCACAGCGTGGGCACGGGCGAGCCGCTGGCCGCGCCGGTGGTGCGCATGATCCTCGCGACCAAGGCGGTGAGCCTGGCGCGCGGGCACTCGGGCGTGCGGCCCGCGCTGGTCGATGCGCTGCTGGCGCTGTTCAATGCGGGCGTCACGCCGAGCATTCCTTGCAAGGGCTCGGTGGGTGCATCGGGCGACCTCGCGCCGCTCGCGCACATGGCCTGTGTGCTGATCGGTGAAGGCGAAGCGACGCTGGCCGATGGCAAGAAGGTCAGCGGCGCTGAAGCGATGCGCAGTATCGGCCTCGAACCTTTCGTGCTCGGACCGAAGGAAGGGCTCGCGCTGCTCAACGGCACGCAGGTGTCGACGGCGCTGGCACTCGCCGGCCTGTTCGGCGCGGAAGACGTGTTCGCTGCCGCATTGATGTCGGGCGCGTTGTCGCTCGAAGCGATCCAGGGCTCGATCAAGCCCTTCGACGCACGCATCCACGCCGCACGCGGCCAGCCCGGCCAGATGGCAGTCGCCGGCGCCGTGCGCACGCTGCTCGAAGGCAGCGAGATCGTCCCTTCGCACGCCGACTGCGGCCGCGTGCAGGACCCGTACTCGGTGCGCTGCATCCCGCAGGTGATGGGCGCCTGCCTCGACAACCTCGCGCACGCGTCGCGCGTGCTGGTCATCGAAGCCAACGCCGCATCGGACAACCCGCTGGTGTTCTGCGACACGGGCGAAGTGATCTCCGGTGGCAACTTCCACGCCGAGCCGGTCGCGTTCGCTGCGGACATCATCGCGCTCGCGGTGAGCGAAGTCGGCGCGATCGCCGAGCGCCGCATCGCGCTGCTGCTCGACACCGGCCTTTCGGGCCTGCCGCCGTTCCTAGTGCGCGATGGGGGCCTCAACTCCGGATTCATGATCGCGCAGGTCACGGCCGCGGCGCTTGCGTCCGAGAACAAGTCGCTCGCGCATCCCGCCAGCGTCGACAGCCTGCCGACCTCGGCCAACCAGGAAGATCACGTCTCGATGGCCACCTTTGCGGCGCGCCGGCTCGGCGACATGGTCAACAACACTGCGGTGGTGGTCGGCATCGAAGCCATGGCCGCCGCCCAAGGCATCGAGCTCAAGCGCAAGCTCAAGAGCTCACCGCTGGTCGAAGCTGAATTCGCCCGCATCCGCCAGAACGTCGCCTTCCTCGAACGCGACCGCTACCTCGCTCCCGACATCGAAGCCATGCGCCAGTGGGCGCTCAAGGCCGAGCTGCCGGCCGCGCTGCTGAACATCCTGCCCAGTCACTCGTAAACACACTCGATAGGAGAACCACGCCATGAACGCTCCCGACAAATTCGCCCTGAACAACCCCGACGCCACCGATCCGCGCCATGACCCGACGCGCGTGATCCGCGCCCCGCGCGGCAGCACGCTCAACTGCAAGAGCTGGCTCACCGAAGCGCCGTTCCGCATGCTGCAGAACAACCTCGACGCCGAGGTGGCCGAGCGCCCGCAGGATCTCGTGGTCTATGGCGGCATCGGCCGCGCCGCGCGCAACTGGGCCTGCTACGACCAGATCCTCGCGTCGCTGAAGGAACTGAACGACGACGAGACGCTGCTCATCCAGTCGGGCAAGCCGGTCGGCGTGTTCAAGACGCACGAGAACGCACCGCGCGTGCTGCTGGCCAACTCGAACCTCGTGCCGAAGTGGGCCAACTGGGAACACTTCAACGAGCTCGACCGCCAGGGCCTCTTCATGTACGGCCAAATGACTGCTGGCAGCTGGATCTACATCGGCAGCCAGGGCATCGTGCAAGGCACCTTCGAGACCTTTGTCGAAGCCGGCCGCCAGCACTACAACAACAGCCTCGCGGGCAAGTGGATCCTGACGGCGGGCCTCGGCGGCATGGGCGGTGCGCAACCGCTCGCGGCCACGCTGGCCGGCGCCGTGTCGCTCAACATCGAGTGCCAGCAGTCGAGCATCGATTTCCGCCTGCGCACGCGCTATGTCGACAAGCAGGCGCGCGACATCGACCATGCGTTCGAACTCATCAAGCAGCACTGCGACGCGAAGGAAGCCGTGTCGATCGCGCTGCTCGGCAACGCGGCGGACATCCTCCCCGAGCTGGTGAAGCGCGCGAAGGCCGGTGGCCTGAAGCCCGACCTCGTGACCGACCAGACCTCGGCGCACGACCTCATCAACGGCTACCTGCCCTCGGGCTGGAGCGTGCCGCAGTGGCAGGCCGCGATGAAGGATGCCTCGCAGCACGACGCACTCAAGAACGCGGCAGCAAAGTCTTGCGCCGTGCACGTGCAGGCCATGCTCGACTTCCAGGCCATGGGCATCCCCACGGTCGACTACGGCAACAACATCCGCCAGGTCGCGTTCGACGAGGGCGTGAAGAACGCCTTCGACTTCCCCGGCTTCGTGCCCGCCTACATCCGCCCGCTGTTCTGCGAAGGCAAGGGCCCGTTCCGCTGGGTGGCGCTGTCGGGCGACCCCGAAGACATCTACAAGACCGACGCCAAGATCAAGGAGCTGTTCCCCGAGAACACCCACACCCACCGCTGGCTCGACATGGCGCGCGAGCGCATCGCCTTCCAGGGCCTGCCCGCGCGCATCTGCTGGCTGGGCCTGGGCGAGCGCCACATCGCCGGCCTGGCCTTCAACGAGATGGTGAAGAACGGCGAACTCAAGGCGCCCATCGTCATCGGCCGCGACCACCTGGACACCGGCTCGGTCGCGAGCCCGAACCGTGAGACCGAAGCCATGAAGGACGGCACCGATGCCGTCTCCGACTGGCCGCTGCTCAACGCGCTGCTCAACACCGCGGGCGGCGCCACCTGGGTCAGCCTGCACCACGGCGGCGGCGTGGGCATGGGCTACTCGCAGCACTCGGGCGTGGTGATCGTGTGCGATGGCACCGATGCGGCCGCCAAGCGCATCGAGCGCGTGCTCTTCAACGACCCGGCCACCGGCGTGATGCGCCACGCGGATGCGGGCTACGACATCGCCGTGGCCACCGCGAAGAAGCAGGGCCTCAAGCTGCCGATGGTGAAGTGATGGTGCGGGTTCCTGACGCTCAGGAACTGCAACGCCGCGTGCAGGCGCGCGTAGACGACGACCTGGTCGCGCAGTTCCAGCGCGACGGCGCCGTCTGCATCCGCCAGCTGCTCACGGCCGGCGAGCTGGCCCTGCTGCGAGACGGCATCGAAGCCAACCTCGCGGCGCCCAGCCCGCGCGCCAAGGTGGCGAGCCGGCCCGACGATCCGGGCCGCTTCTTCGAGGACTTCTGCAACTGGCAGGAGATCGACGCCTTCCGCCGCTTCATCTTCGAGGCGCCGCTCGCACAGCTTGCCCAGCGCCTCATGGGCTCGCAGACCGTGCGGCTGTACCACGACCACCTGCTCGTGAAGGAGCCCGGCACGCGCCAGCGCACGCCCTGGCACCAGGACCAGCCTTACTACAACATCGAAGGCCAGCAGAACATCAGCATGTGGATTCCGGTCGATCCGGTGTCGCGCGCGGCCACGCTCGAATTCGTGGCCGGCTCGCACAAGGGGCCGTGGCTGATGCCGCGCACCTTCATGGACAACCACGCCAAGTGGTTCCCCGAAGGCAGCCTCGAAGACCTGCCCGACATCGAGGGCGCGCGCGAGCGCTTTCCCATCGTGGGCTGGAACATCGAGCCCGGCGATTTCGTCTGCTTCCACATGCTCACGCTGCATGCGGCCGCCGGGGTCGAGGGGCCGAACCGGCGCCGCGTGTTCTCGGTGCGCTTCCTGGGCGACGACATCCGCCATGCGCCGCGCAGCTGGAAGACCTCGCCGGACTTTCCCGGCCTGGCCGAGACGTTGCCGGCCGGCGCGCCGATGGACGACGAGCGCTTTCCGCTGCTGGTGGGCTGAACGAAGGTAAGACGAAGGTAGGAAGAAAAAACGGCCCGATTCCCACCGAATGGGAATCAAGGCTTGGATGTGGGAACGGCGGGCAAGATACTGCACGCCGGCTCCCCACTTCACGACATCCAGCGACAGCCCCAGCAAGATGACGCCCCCGACCGACACCCCTGCCCACAATGACCGCGCCCTGCAGGTGCTGTCTGTGCTGGCGCAGAGCAAGGTGGCGATGACGGCGGCCGAGCTCGGGCAGGCCACCGGCCTCGTCAAGAGCACGCTGTACCGCCAGATCGCCACGCTGCGCCGCTGGGGCTTCGTGATGGAGTCGGATGGACGCTACTCGCCGGGCCCGGTGAGCGTGCAACTCGCAAGCGGCTTCGACGGCAACTCCGATCTTGTGATGGCCGCCCGCGCCGACA
Source organism: Variovorax sp. RKNM96 (assembly GCF_017161115.1). Classification (GTDB taxonomy): domain Bacteria; phylum Pseudomonadota; class Gammaproteobacteria; order Burkholderiales; family Burkholderiaceae_C; genus Variovorax. The sequence goes on from NZ_CP046508.1 coordinate 216,871, forward strand.
TGCGCGCGCTGGTGCAGCAGAGCCACGAGAGCGTGGCGCTGGTCACCGCGGTGAACGACCGCGTGGTGTGCCTGGAGATGATCGACAGCGAACATTCGCTGCGCTGCTCGTTCGACCGGGGCCGCAGCGTGCCGGCCAGCGATGGCGCGAGCGCCAAGTGCCTGCTCGCGCACATGCCGCTCGACCAGCGCGATGTCTTGCTCGACGGCCTGGGCGAGAGCCCGGAGCGCCGCGCCGAACGCGCCGCCGAGCTCGATGCAATCCGCGAGGCCGGCCATGCCGTGACGCAGGGCGAGGTCGATGCCGGCGTCTGGGGCGCGAGCGCACCGGTGCTGGCCTCGGGCCGGCGGCTGCGCGGCGCGATCACGCTCATGGCGCCGATCACGCGCGTCGAGGGCATGGAAGCTGCATTGCTCCACATGACCGTCGTCACGGCGGCACGCATCTCTCGCGCGCTCCAGTAGCCAGTCGCTCCTACCTTTTTCAAACCCACGAAAGCCTTCACCATGAACACCCGTCGCACCCTTGTTGCCGCCGCACTCTCCGGCCTGGCGCTCTTCGGCTTCGTCGGCGCCGCCCAGGCGCAAGGCGAGCCGCTGCGCGTGGCCACCGACGCCACCTTCCCGCCGATGGAGTTCGTGGAAAACGGCAAGCGCACCGGCTTCGATGTGGAGCTGGTCGAGGCCATCGGCAAGACGCTGGGCCGCAAGATCGAATGGATCGACATCGACTTCAAGGGACTCGTGCCGGGCCTGATCTCCAAGCGCTTCGACATGGCCGTCTCGGGCATCTACATCACCGACGAGCGCAAGAAGGTCGTCGACTTCACCGTGCCGTACTACGCGGGCGGCCTCGTCGTGATGGTGAAGGACGGCAACACCGCCATCAAGACCCCGGCCGACATCAACGGCAAGAAGGTCAGCGTGCAGGTGGGCACCAAGTCGGTGTCGTACACCAAGGAGAAGTTTCCGCAGGTGCAGCTGATGGAAGTCGAGAAGAACCAGGAGATGTTCAACCTCGTGGACATCGGCCGTGCCGACGCCGCCGTCACCGGCAAGCCCGCCGCCTACCAGTACGTGCGCACGCGCGGCGGCCTGAAGGTGCTGCCCGAGCAGATCACCACCGAGGAATACGGCATGGCCATCCGCAAGGACACGCCCGAGCTCACCAAGGCGGTGAACGGCGCGATCGAGAAGCTCAAGGCCGACGGCACTTACGACCAGATCGTGAAGAAGTGGTTCAGCGCCAACGCCAAGTAAGCGCGCGATGGATCTCGACTTCTCACCGGTCTGGCAGGGCTGGCCCGACCTGCTGCGCGGTGCGCTCGTCACGGTGGAGATCACCGCGTGCGCGCTCGCGCTGGGCTGCGTGCTCGGCCTCATCGTCGGCATCGGCCGGCTGAACCCGAAGCGGCGCTGGATCTACGGCGTGTGCACTGCGTATGTGGCGGCCATTCGCGGCACGCCGCTCTTGGTGCAGCTGTTCATCCTGTTCTTCGGCCTGCCGCACTTCGGCATCCTGCTGCCGGCCTTTTTGTGCGGCGTGCTGGGGCTCGGCGTTTATTCCGGCGCGTACGTCTCGGAGATCGTGCGCGGCGCGATCCAGTCGATCGACAAGGGCCAGACGATGGCCGCGCAATCGCTCGGTATGACGCCCGGCGTGGCGATGCGCCAGATCGTGCTGCCGCAGGCGGTGGTACGGATGATTCCGCCGCTGGGCAACGAGTTCATCGCGCTCATCAAGAACTCGGCGCTGGTGTCGCTGCTGACCATCCACGACGTGATGCACGAAGGGCAGAAGATCATCAGCGTGTCGTATCGGTCGCTGGAGGTGTACCTGGCCATCGCGCTCGTGTACTTCGTGCTGACCGGCACGATGACGCTGGTGCTGCGGCACTTCGAGCAGAAGCTGCGGCAAGGCGGGTTGATGCGATGAGCGTGCTTCGTGTCTTTCTCCCTCCCCCGCTGGGGGAGGGTAGGGGTGGGGGCACGACGGCCTCGACCCAAGCACGGCGCTCGTTGGGCGCTGCCCCCATCCCAGCCTTCCCCCAGAGGGGGAAGGAGCAATGACCCGGGTGCAGCGCTTTTCCCGGGCTACGTTGCCAGTGACGCCCTGGAAGAACGGCGGCGGCACCACGCAGGAGATCGCGAGCTGGCCGCAAGGCGCGGGGCTCGACAGCTTCGGCTGGCGCGTGAGCATCGCGACCATCGCGGCGGCCGGGCCGTTCTCGGTGTTCGCGGGCATCGACCGCAGCATCATGCTGCTCGAAGGCGACGGGGTGCGGCTCTTCACGCACGACGGGCGCATCGATCGCCGGCTCGATGTGCCGCAGCAGCCCTTTGCCTTCAGCGGCGACGACGCGATCGATTGCACGCTGCTCGGCGGCGCATCGAACGATTTCAACGTGATGACGCGACGTGGACAGTGGCGTGCCGATGTGCGCGTGCTGGTCCACGCGGCGGTCATCGAAGCCGCACCACATGGTGTGTTGCTGGCCTTGCGCGGCGCATGGCGGCTGAATGACGAGGCCTGCACCGAGGGCGAGGGCTTGCAATGGGCCGACGCAGCACAGGCCTGGCATGCGGTGCCCGAGAGTGAAGACGCGCGGCTGGTGGCGGTGCGCATCGTGCCGGCGTAACCTGCAGAAAGAGAACAAGACGATGAAACCTGCGAACGAATATCCATCGGCCGACGGCCTCTGGACCGGCCTGCGCCTGGCGACCGACGCCGGCACCGAAGCCGCCATCGTGGTCGCGCAAGGCGCGATCCGCTGGGTCGGCGCACGCAGCGCATTGCCCGCCGAGTTCGCGGGGCTCGCTGTGCACGACGGCGGTGATGCACTCGTCACGCCCGGCCTTGTCGATTGCCACACGCACCTTGTCTACGGAGGCCAGCGCGCGAACGAATTCGCGATGCGGCTCGCGGGCGCGACATACGAAGAAGTGGCGAAGGCCGGCGGCGGCATCGTCTCGTCGGTGCGCGCCACGCGCGAGGCCGATGAAGACACGCTCTTCGCGCAGGCCGCACCGCGCCTCGAACAACTGCTGGCCGATGGCGTCTGCGCCATCGAGATCAAGTCGGGCTACGGCCTTTCGCTGGAGCACGAGCGCAAGCAATTGCGCGTGGCTCACCGGCTCGGCGAAGCGTATGGCGTCACCGTGCGCACCACCTTCCTCGGCGCGCACGCACTGCCGCCGGAGTACACCGGCCGCAGCGGCGACTACATCGACCTCGTGTGCCGCGAGATGCTGCCCGCGCTCGCGGCCGAAGGGCTGGTCGATGCGGTGGACGTGTTCTGCGAACGGATCGCCTTCTCGCTCGCGGAAACCGAGCAGGTCTTCCAGGCCGCCAAGGCGCTGGGCCTGCCGGTGAAGCTGCATGCCGAGCAACTGTCGGACATGGGCGGCGCCGCGCTCGCCGCGCGCTACGGCGCGCTCTCTTGCGACCACATCGAGCACCTGTCGGCCGACGGCATCGAAGCGATGCGCCAGTCGGGCACCGTCGCCGTGCTGCTGCCGGGCGCCTACTACACGCTGCGCGACACGCACCTGCCGCCCATCGAGGCGCTGCGTGCGGCGGGCGTGCCGATGGCCGTGTCCACCGATCACAACCCCGGCACCTCGCCGACGCTGAGCCTGCTGCTGATGGTGAACATGGCGTGCACGCTTTTCCGCCTGACGGTGCCTGAGGCGCTCGCAGGTGTCACGGTGCATGCGGCGCGCGCGCTGGGCCTGGAGGCCACGCACGGCGCGATCGCCGAAGGCATGCCCGCGAACTTCGTGCTGTGGAACGTGCGCGATGCGGCCGAGTTGGCCTACTGGTTCGGTCAACGCTCATTGCGCACCTCGGTGCGCCAGGGCCGCATTGCGGTGGAGAACGCGGCATGACGACGACGCGCACGCTTTTCGCAGCCGATGCGCTGCTGCCCGCGGGCTGGGCGAAGAACGTCCTGCTGTCGTGGAACGAGGCCGGCCAGCTCACGCAAGTTCAGCCTGCCACGCAACGGCCCGCGGGCACGCAAGTGGCGGCCGGCCCCGTGACCCCCGGCATGCCCAACCTGCACTCGCACGCCTTCCAGCGCGCGTTCGCGGGCCTCACCGAACACCGCGCCGAACAGCACGACAGCTTCTGGAGCTGGCGCACGTTGATGTACCGCTTCGCCGCGCGCCTCGGCCCGCAGCACATGGAAGCCATCGCGACCTGGCTCTATGCCGAGATGCTCGAAGCGGGCTACACCAGCGTGTGCGAGTTCCAGTACGTGCACCACGACACCGACGGCCGCCCCTATGCCGACGACGCGACCCTGAGCCTTGCGCTGCTGCGTGCCGCGCGGAAGGCCGGCATCGGCTTCACGCTGCTGCCGGTGCTCTACCAGACCGGTGGCTTCGGCGATGTGCCGCCCACAGAAGGGCAGCGCCGCTTCATCCGCTCGACCGACTCGATGCTGCGCCTGCTCGAGGCATTGAAGCCGGTGTGCGACGAGCAAGGGGCGCGGCTGGGCATGGCGCCGCATTCGCTGCGCGCGGTGCCGCCCGAGGCATTGCGCGATGCGATCACGGGGCTCGAAGCCATCGACCGCACCGCACCCATCCACATCCACATCGCCGAGCAGACGAAGGAAGTGGACGACTGCGTCGAGTGGAGCGGGCTGCGCCCCGTCGAGTGGCTGCTCGACCACGCGCCGGTTGATGCGCGCTGGTGCCTCGTCCACGCGACGCACATGAACGACGCCGAGTACGAATACGCCGCCAAGAGCGGTGCGGTCGCGGGCCTGTGCCCGACGACCGAGGCGAACCTCGGCGACGGCATCTTCGATTTCTCCAAGTGGCGCGGCCATGGCGGCGCATGGGGCGTGGGCTCCGACAGCCACGCCAGCGTCAACGCGGCGGAAGAACTGCTGATGCTCGAATACAGCCAGCGCTTCGCCAGGCGCCAGCGCAACGTCGGTGCGAGCGCGGCGCAGCCGCATGTCGCCACCGCGCTCACGCTCGAAGCGGTGCAGGGCGGGGCGCAGGCCTCGGGCCGCGCGGCCGGCGGGCTTGCCGTGGGGCAGCAGGCCGACTTCATCGTGCTCGATGCGGCGCACGTTGCGCTGCAAGGCTTGCCCGCGCCCGACATGCTCTCGGCGCATGTCTTCGCGAGCCATCGCACTTCCGCCATCGATGCGGTCTGGGTGGCCGGCCGCGAGCGCGTCTCGGGCGGGCGCCACGCGCTGCACAACGAATCCGTGTCCGCCTTCGTGGCGGCGCGCACCCAACTCCTCCAGGACTGAAACCACCATGGCCTTCACCACCGCCGAACCGGCGTTCCGCTTCCGCCAGGGCACGCGCCCGCTGCTGATCTCGATGCCGCACGTCGGCACCCACGTGCCGCCCGCGCTGGCCGCCCGCCTCACCGACGAGGCGCGCCATGTGCCCGACACCGATTGGCACCTCGAGCAGCTCTACGACTTCGCCGATGAACTCGGCGCCTCGGTGCTCGTGGCCACGCACTCGCGCTACGTGATCGACCTGAACCGTCCGCCGGATGGCGCGAGCCTCTACCCGGGCCAGAGCGTCACCGGCCTGTGCCCGGTCGACACCTTCGACGACACGCCGGTCTACGCTTCCAAAGACGACCTGCCCGATGACGCGGAAATCGCCGCGCGCCGCGATGCGATCTGGGTGCCGTACCACCGCCAGCTGCAGGCCGAGCTCGACCGCCTGAAAGCCGCGCACGGCACCATCGCGCTGTGGGACGCGCACTCGATCCGCTCGGTGCTGCCGCGTTTCTTCGAAGGCAAGCTGCCCGACCTGAACCTGGGCACCGGCAACGGCACCAGCTGCGACCCGGCGCTGGCCGCCACGCTGCTGGGCATCGCCGAATCGGCCACGGGCTACACCGGCGTGCTCAACGGCCGCTTCAAGGGCGGCCACATCACGCGCCAGTACGGCAACCCGGCCGGCGGCGTGCATGCGGTGCAGCTGGAGATGACGCAGTCGAGCTACATGCAGGAGACGCTGCCCTTCGACTACTTGCCCGAGGTGGCGGCCGGCGTGCAACCGCATGTGCGGCGGATGATCGAGGCGGTGCTGGCCTTCGTCGAGGGCTCGTCAAAGCACTGACGGACGGCAGGGCAAGCCTCCTTTTCTACAATCGGAGGTTATGAAGCCCGTCGTCTATACCCGTGGCCAGGCATTGGCCGGCATCCTCGAAAAGCGCATCGCCATCCTCGATGGCGCCATGGGCACGATGATCCAGCGCTTCAAGCTCACCGAGGAGCAGTACCGCGGCGAGCGCTTCAAGGACTTCGAGCGCGACGTGAAGGGCAACAACGAACTGCTCTCGCTGACGCGGCCCGACGTGATCTCCGACATCCACGAGGGCTACCTCGCGGCCGGCGCCGACCTCATCGAGACCAACACCTTCGGCGCGACCACCATCGCGCAGGAGGACTACAAGATGGCCCACCTGGCGCGCGAGATGAACCTCGAATCCGCCAAGCTGGCGCGCGCGGCCTGCGACAAGTTCAGCACGCCCGACAAGCCCCGCTTCGTGGCCGGCGCCCTTGGCCCGACGCCCAAGACCGCGAGCATCAGCCCCGACGTGAACGACCCGGGCGCGCGCAATGTCGATTTCGAATCGCTGCGCGCTGCTTACTACGAGCAGACCGAAGCGCTGGTCGAAGGCGGCGCCGACGTGATCCTGGTCGAGACCATCTTCGACACGCTCAACGCCAAGGCCGCGCTGTTCGCGGTGGACGAGTATTTCGACAACAGCGGCGAGCGCCTGCCGCTGATCATCAGCGGCACCGTGACCGACGCCTCGGGCCGCATCCTGAGCGGCCAGACCGTCACCGCGTTCTGGCACAGCGTGCGGCATGCGCGCCCGCTGGCCATCGGCCTCAACTGCGCGCTGGGCGCGGCGCTGATGCGCCCCTACATCCAGGAACTGGCGCGCGTGGCGGGCGACACCTTCATCAGCTGCTACCCGAATGCCGGCCTGCCGAATCCGATGAGCGACACCGGCTTCGACGAGACGCCCGATGTCACCTCGCGCCTCCTGCACGAGTTCGCGGCCGAGGGACTGGTGAACATCGTGGGCGGCTGCTGCGGCACGACGCCGGACCACATCGCGGCGATCGGCCGTGCGGTGGCGCCGGTGCCAGGGCGCCTGCTGAACAACACCGCCGGCTTCTACAGCGAAGCCGCCTGAGCCAGTGCAACGCGTGGGCGCTGCCAGGCTTCGATTTGCAGGGCTCGCGCTCTTGATGTCGGCGCTCGCAGCGGGTTGCAACGACACCGGCAAGCCGCCTTCGTGGGACACGCTGCTGTCCGGCCGCATTGCTGATGCGCGCCCCGACTGCAAGGTGAGCGTGCCCCTGCCCGGCAAGATCGCGGTGGCCTGCCCCGGTCTGAAGCCGGCCATCTTCGAGGTCGCGCCCACGGCCGCCTACTGCCAACGCGGGCCGCGCGATTGCGAGTTCGCGGTTGCGCAGATGGTGTTGATGTTGCCGCCGCCGTCCCCGGCGCCTTGAGAGCGATCCGTCGGGGGAGCACCCGGTGTCCTGTGCGCCCGGCCCGAACCGGCTGTTCACCCAACGGCGTAACGCATCAGGGATGCACATTTTTCGGCGCATGGGCCGCCTGCCGATCCCGCGCGATCAGCGCCACGAAGCGCTGCGCGCCCAGCCCCAGCGGGCGCTCCCTGGACCACACCACATCGACCCACAGGTCGAGCCCGTTGCTGAGGTTCTCGAACGGAATCTCGACCAGCGCGCCCGCCGCCACATGCGGCCGCGCGAAATTGCGCGGCAGCCAGCCCCAACCCAGGCCCGCGGTGATCAGGCTCAGTGCCGCCAGCGCGTTGTCGGTGCGCCAGACGTGGCGCGCGAACACGAAGCGCGGGTCGCTGGTGGCCAGGTCGCGCCCGGCGACGACGATCTGGCGCGTGTTCGTGAGGTGTTCTTCCCGCAGCCGCTCGCCGGCCGCTGCGACGAGCGCCGGGTGGTCGGGTGCCATCACGGCCACCATGGTGTCGCTGCCGACTTCCTGAAAGCCTTCGCGGCCGTCCAGGCTCGGGCGCTCGAACACCAGCGCCAGTTGCGCGCGGCCGCTGTGCAGCAGCGCGAGCGCGTCGGCCTGCGGCGCAGCCAGCACCTCGACCTGCAGCAGCGGGTATTCCTGCGCCAGCTCGGCCAGCGGCCCGCTCCAGGGCGCGGCCAGGAGTTCGGGTGCGATGGCGAGCGTCAGGCGGTTTTCCAGGCCCTGGGTGAGCGCGAGCGCCTGCACCTGCAGTTGCTTCAACTGCGCCGCGAGCATCCGCGCCTGCGGTTCCAGCGAACGGGCGGCGGCGGTGGGCTGGGGCTCGCGGCCCTTGCGATCGAACAGGGGCAGGGCGAGCTCGGCTTCCAGGCCGGCGATGGCCATGCTCACGGCCGACGGCACCTTGTGCAGCGCCCGCGCGGCGGCCGAGAAGGAGCCGTGGTCGATCACGGCCAGGAACACCTCGACGTTGTCGCTGGAGAAGGCCATGGCGTCCGATCTATCAATTTAATTGAAATAAGATGACTTTTTATATCAGTAAATAGCAAATAAAGTCCACCCATCGCATTCAAGTTCAAGAGGAAAAGTCATGCAAGGGCTCCAGCGTCGTGTCGTCTACATCTCCCTGTACGAGGGGATCGCCATCGTGTGCGCCAGCGCCGGCCTGGCCCTGATGACGGACGCCGGGCTCGGCCATTCCGGCGTGCTGGCGGTGGCCGCGTCGGTCGTCGCGGTGATCTGGAACCTGATCTTCAATGCGCTCTTCGAGCGCTGGGAATCGCGCCAGGCCGTGCGCGGGCGCAGCCTGCGCCGCCGCATTGCCCACGCCATCGGCTTCGAGGGCGGGCTGATCGCGTTCCTGGTGCCCATGTTCGCCTGGGGCCTGGGCGTGACGCTCTGGCAGGCGCTGGTGATGGACCTGGGACTGGTGCTGTTCTTCCTGGTCTACACCTTCGTCTTCAACTGGGGCTTCGACCGGGTGTTTGGCCTGCCGCGCTCGGCGCAGGGCTCTGCCCAGGCTGCGTAAGAGGCCGTGATCCCCGCAGCGCCAGCGCGCCGGCCTGGCGCAGGCGCTCGCGCTCGTTGAACAGCGACTCGCGCAACTGCTCCTGCTGGTCCGGAGGGGCGCTGGCGTACTGGTCCAGGCGGCTGTTCCAGTCCTGGTTTTCCTGGTCCAGCGCGGCCAGCTGGCGGGCCGCCTCGTAGCCGTAGGCGGCGCTGCGTTCGGCAAAGCGCTCCTGGGCGCTGGCACCGCGCGCGTTCATGGCGTCGGTCTGGCGCTGCACATCGACTTGCGCGGTGAAGGCGCGCCGCTGCTCGCGCTGCTCCGGCGTGAGCAGGGCTTCCTCGCTGCGCCTGGCGGCGGCCTCGCGCTCCTCGGGCGTGAGGTTGGCGTCGCGGGCGAGCGCCATCTTGTCGGCCATGAGGGTGTCCTGGCGGATCTCGTCGCCGAAGAGGCCTTCGATTTCCTCGGGCGCGAAGTACCTGCGCCGCACCTCGGCGCGCGCCTCGATGGTCTTGCGCAGCGATGCGGGGTCGCCGGCGTCGGGCGGGGGCAGGGCCTGCATGGCTTCCTGCATGTCGATGTAGCGCTCCAGCAGCCCCATGGCGCGCGCGACCAGTTCGGCCGGCAGTCGCTTGGCGAGCAGGCCGAGCGCCATCGCCATGAAGGCGGCCTTGCCGGTGGCCTGCGCCTCGGCGAGCGCGCTCTCGAAGATGACGATCAGCGACGGGTTCAGCATGGCGTCGGGGCCGGGGCGGGCATCGCCGGACGGCTGCATTGCCGGCGCCGTGCCGCTTGGGCCGGTGGTGACGGCGGAAGTTGCCGCCACCGTGTCCGGGGCGTCGGCTGGCGGCAGCCCGTCCACCAGCCACCATCCGCCGAGGATGGCGAGCACCGCAGCGCCCGCCATCGCACTGAGCTGGAGCGGCCTCGTCTTTTTCACGAGAGGGCGCCTCGCATCGTCAGAGGCCCGCGCTCTTCAGCCGCGCCGCCTGCTCCTGGTAGAGCTGCACCGGCTTCTTCTCGAACAGCGTCCAGAGGCCCGCGTAGGTCAGGCCGAAGAGTTGGTTGACCTCGTCCAGGTGGTTCTGGCGGTAGTCGCCCAGGTGCGTGCCCAAGCGCGTGGAGCACACGGCCAGGAGGCCGTCGTTGGTCTCGCTCCCGAAGGCGACGAGGCTCAGCCCGCCCATGGCCACGTCGCTCGCATCGAACGCGTTGGTGAGCGGCTGCACGCCGGACCACGAGTAGTAGCGCACGCCGTTCGCCTCGGCCGGTCCGCTCTTCACGTCGCACGAGGAACCCGGGGCCGGACGGCCTTGAGGAAACTTCTTGTCGAAGGCCGCGCCGCCCACCGTGGTGAGCGAATTCAGCGCGTTCAGCGGCACTTCGGGCAGCTGGCTCGGGTCCTTGCCCGAGATGGCGCCCAGCAGCAGCATCGCGAGCCGCAGCGTCTCCGCGACCACCGCCTCGGAGGCGCTGCCCTCGGGAATCTTGCGCAAGAGGTCCGCCACCTTCGATCCGCCGTTGGCCCCGCCCACCGAGGTGACCGAGGCGACCAGCCCGGGTTCCACCGCCGCCACGTAGCGCGCGGTGGGCGCGCCCTGCGAGTGGCCGATGAGGTTGAACTTGAGCGACGGGTTGCCCGAGAGCGCCCGCAGGTTCTTGAGCTCCTGGATCAGCTGCTCGCCGCGAATCTCCGAGCTGTTGGCGCCCGAGACCTGGGCCACGTACACCTTCGCGCCCGCGCCGGCCAGGCTCTCGGGGATGCGATAGAAGTAGTCGATGCCCAGCACGTTGTCGAAGCCGAAGAGGCCGTGCACCAGCACGATCGGGTTCCTGGTCTTCGCTTCGCTGGATGTCACCCGGGCCTGGACCTGCGTGGGGGTGTCGGTGATGGCCGCCTGGCTCAAGGTTGTTGTCCCCACCATGCTGAAAAGCAATGCGGCGCAGACCGGGCGGGCGGCGAGGCGCAGCAGCCTCGAATTCCTCTTTCTTGGCATATGTTCATTCCTTTGTTTTCAAATAAAAACACGAACGTTCGTTCTTCGACGAATTGCGCGCCCGCATTCTGTGGGGGGTGCATGTGGGGCCTGACTAGGGCTTTCCCGCGGGCGCGGGCGAACGCCCTTAAAATGCATCCCCTCCCAAGGAGCGTTGCAGCGGTCCGCCCGGCGGGCCGTCAGGCTTGGGATCTCAAAACGACGCTCGCCTGTCCGTTCCTTTCGCAGGTGAGCCCATGGCGCAGACCCCACAGATTTCCGTTCCCCCCATGAAGTTGTCCGGCCTCGAGCCGGTCGCCATCGGCGAGGGCACGCTGTTCGTCAACATCGGCGAACGCACCAACGTCACCGGTTCCAAGGCCTTCGCGCGGATGATCCTGAACGGCCAGTTCGAAGAGGCCCTGGCCGTTGCGCGCCAGCAGGTCGAGAACGGCGCCCAGGTGATCGACATCAACATGGACGAGGCCATGCTCGACAGCAAGGTCGCGATGGTCCGGTTCCTCAACCTCATCGCGAGCGAGCCCGACATCGCGCGCGTGCCGGTGATGGTCGACAGCTCCAAGTGGGACGTGATCGAGGCGGGCCTGCGCTGCATCCAGGGCAAGGGCATCGTCAACTCCATCTCCATGAAGGAGGGCGTGGACAAGTTCAAGCACGAGGCCAAGCTGGTCAAGCGCTATGGCGCCGCCGCCGTGGTCATGGCCTTCGACGAGAAGGGCCAGGCCGACACCTACGAGCGCAAGGTCGAGATCTGCGAGCGCGCCTACCGCATCCTGGTGGACGAGGTGGGCTTTCCGCCCGAGGACATCATCTTCGACCCGAACATCTTCGCCATCGCTACCGGCATCGAGGAGCACGACAACTACGCGGTCGACTTCATCAATGCGGTGCGGTGGATCAAGGAGAACCTGCCGGGCGCCAAGGTGTCGGGTGGCGTGAGCAACGTGAGCTTCAGCTTCCGCGGCAACGACCCGATGCGCGAAGCCATCCACACCGTGTTCCTGTACCACGCGATCAAGGCGGGCATGGACATGGGCATCGTCAACGCCGGCATGGTGGGCGTGTACGACGACCTGGAGCCCACGCTGCGCGAGCGCGTGGAAGACGTGGTGCTCAACCGCCGCCCCGACGCCGGCGAGCGCCTGGTGGAGATCGCAGAGACCGCCAAGAGCGGCGCCAAGGACGAGAGCAAGCGCCTCGAATGGCGCGGCACGCCCGAGCAGCCGGTGCACGTCAACCAGCGCCTCTCGCACGCGATGGTGCACGGCATCACCGACTTCATCGTGGAAGACACCGAAGAGGCCTACCAGCAGATCCTGGCAACGGGCGGCCGTCCGCTGCACGTGATCGAAGGCCCGCTCATGGACGGCATGAACATCGTGGGCGACCTGTTCGGCGCCGGCAAGATGTTCCTGCCGCAGGTGGTGAAGTCGGCGCGCGTGATGAAGTCCGCCGTGGCCCACCTCCTGCCCTACATCGAGGAAGAAAAGCTGCGCGACGAGGCCGCCGGCCGCGACGTGCGCACCAAGGGCAAGATCATCATCGCCACTGTGAAAGGCGACGTGCACGACATCGGCAAGAACATCGTCACCGTCGTGCTCCAGTGCAACAACTTCGAAGTGGTGAACATGGGCGTGATGGTCCCGTGCCACGAAATTCTGGCGCGCGCCAAGGTCGAGGGAGCGGACATCGTGGGTCTCTCGGGCCTGATCACGCCGAGCCTGGAAGAGATGCAGTACGTGGCCGGCGAGATGCAGCGCGACGACCATTTCCGCATCAAGAAGATCCCGCTCATGATCGGCGGCGCCACCACCAGCCGCGTGCACACGGCCGTGAAGATCGCGCCGCACTACGAAGGCCCCGTGGTCTACGTGCCCGATGCATCGCGCAGCGTGAGCGTGGCGCAGTCGCTCTTGAGCGACCAGGCCACCGCGTACATCGACGAGATCAACGCCGACTACGAGAAGGTGCGCACGCAGCATGCCAACAAGAAGCAGGTGCCGATGTGGCCGCTTGCCAAGGCGCGCGCCAACAAGACGCCGATCGACTGGTCGAACTACGTGCCGCCCGTGCCCAAGTTCATCGGCCGTCGCGTGTTCAAGAACTTCGACCTCACCGAGCTCGCCAAGTACATCGACTGGGGCCCGTTCTTCCAGACCTGGGATCTCGCGGGGCCGTTCCCCGCGATCCTGAAGGACGAAGTCGTCGGTACCGAGGCCGTGCGCGTGTACGCCGACGGCCAGCGCATGTTGAAACGCCTGATCGAGGGCCGCTGGCTCAGCGCGAGCGGCATCGTCGGCTTCTGGCCCGCCAACACGGTGAACGACGACGACATCGAGCTCTACACCGACGAGACGCGCAGCGAAGTCGCGCTCACCTGGTATGGCATGCGCCAGCAGACCGAAAAGCAGGTGATCGACGGCGTGACGCGCCCCAGCCGCTGCCTGGCCGACTTCGTCGCGCCGAAGGACAGCGGCCTGAAGGACTATGTGGGCGTGTTCGCGGTCACCGCGGGCCTGGGCGTCGAGAAAAAAGAGAAGTACTTCATCGACGACCTGGACGACTACTCGGCCATCATGTTGAAGGCGCTGGCCGACCGGCTGGCCGAGGCCTTTGCTGAATCGCTGCATCACCGCGCGCGTACCGACCTCTGGGGCTACGCGCCCGACGAGGGCCTGAGCAACGAGGAGATGATCGGCGAGAAATACCGCGGCATCCGCCCCGCGCCCGGCTACCCGGCCTGCCCGGACCACAGCGTGAAGGGCCCGATGTTCGACCTTCTGGCGTGCGCGGACATTGGCATGACCCTGACGGAAAGCCTCGCTATGATGCCCGCCGCCAGCGTCAGTGGTTTCTACCTGAGCCACCCCGATGCGACGTACTTCAACGTCGGCAAGATCGGGCACGACCAGTTGCAGGACCAGGCCGCGCGGCGCAAGGAGAGCGAGTCCGATCTCGAACGGCTCCTCGCGCCCAACCTTTGAACCTGCCGGCCGGCCTGGCCGACCGGCACCGGGAGTTGTTATTCAGAAGCTGATGTTTGCAGCCGCGCACTACGCGGCACTCGTGGTTTTCGTCGTCAGCTGCTGGGGTTGGGGGCGCGGCCTGCTGGCTCGCCTGGCACCGCCGCCGCGGCGCGATGGCTGGCTCGAAGCGGCCGTGGCGGTCGCGCTCGGCATCGGCCTCTTCATCTGCGCGTTCCAGGTGCTGGCGATCTTCGGTGTGTTCAAGCTCGGCGCCACGCTGGCGGTGATTGCAGCGGGCGTTGTCGTGGCCGCGCTGCAGTTGCCGTCGTGGCTGCGTCAGCAGCGTGCCTTGCGTGTGGACGCCGTCGCTGCGCCGTGGACCTATTTCGAGCGGATCGCCATGGTCGCGCTGGTGCTGGTCGCACTGCCCGCACTGGTCGCTCCGCTCGCGCCGCCCGCCGCCTTCGACGAGCTGATGTACCACCTGCCCTATGCGCGCGAAGTCGCGCAGCAGGGCTCGCTCGGCATCCACGAGTGGCTGCGCTACCCCTGGTTTCCGTACAACTACAACCTGCTCTACGCCGCCGCCTTGCAGGTTGGCGACGACGTGCTGCCGCACTTCCTGAACGCGCTGGCGGGCGGGCTCTCGGTGGTGATGATCTACCGCCTCGGCATGCTCCACGCCAACCGGCTCACCGCCTGCATCGGCGCGGCCATCTGGCTGGGGCTCGGCGATTACTCGAATGCGCTGATCGACATGGGCGTGGCGCTCTTCGCGCTCACGGCCTGCGTGTCGCTGTGGTGGTGGCGCGAGTCGCAGCCGGTGCACAGCGGCATGCGCTGGCTGGGGCTTGCCGCCTTCTGCCTCGGCGTGGCCGCGGGCTCGAAGTACCAGGCGCTGGTCTTCATGCCGCTGGTGGCGCTCTTCGTCGTGTGGCACGAGCGCCGGCCCAAGGCCTGGGCGCTCGCACTCGTGTGCTTTTTGATCCCGTGCATCTACTGGTATGCGCGCAACGCCGTCATGACCGGCGACCCGTTCAACCCCATCGGCGCGCGCGTGTTCGGCTTCAGCGAGTGGATTCCGGCCGACTACGTGCAGCAACTGGCCGACGTGCGCGACCACGCCGAGATGCCGAACGCGCTGATCTGGTCCGTGTTCCTCGCGCCCTTTGGCCCATTGTGGAAGCGCTCGGCTGCAGTGCGCGCCGCGGGCTGGTTCTGCTTCTATTCGCTGGCGGTGTGGGTCGTGACCTCGCGCTATCCGCGATATCTGACGGCTTCGTTTCCACTGCTCGCGATGACCGCGGCTATCGGCTGGCAGGTGCTGTTCGGCTGGATCGCGGCGGGCGTGCGCCGCCTGTTCGGCATGAAGGCGGCCACGACGGAAGGCGTGCCCGAGCTCACCAACCGGCGCAGCGCGGCCCGCATCGGCGACTGGGTCGTGGTGCTGCTCCTGGCCGTGCTGGCGGCGGTGTCGGTGCGGCAGACCGCGGGCAAGGTCGCGATGATCTCGCCCACGCCGGAAACCCGTGAGGCCTTTCTGCGCAAGCATGTGCCGGGCTACGCCGTCATGGACTACCTGCGCCAGCACCCGACCGGCCGTGTCTACCAGATCGCGCTGAACGAGGCGATCTACTACGGCCCGAATCCGATCTGGGGCGACACGCTCGGCCCGTGGCGCTATGCCGACTTCCTGCTCCTCACGCCCGGCGACATGGCGAACAAGCTCGCCAAGCTGGGCTTCACCGCCATCGTGATGCCGGACCACCTGGCGCCGACGCTCGCGACCCGCGCAGGCTTCGACACCCACTTCGCCCCGCTGTTCGCGCAAGATGGCAGCCGGGCCTACCGTATCCTCCCCACCGCACCATGACCGACGCCGACGACACCGTGAGCCGACGAAGCGCCGCACCGCGCATTGCCGCGGTCATTCCGTGCTTCAACGAAGCGCTGGCCATCCGCCAGGTGATCGAGGGCTTTCGCGCATCCCTGCCGGCCGATGCCGAGATCCATGTCTTCGACAACAACTCGACCGACGACACCGCCGCGGTCGCGCGCGCGGCCGGCGCCATCGTCACGCACGTGGCGGCGCCGGGCAAAGGCAACGTGGTGCGGCGCATGTTCGCCGACGTGGAGGCCGACATCTACGTGATGGTCGATGGCGACGCCACCTACGAGACCGCCGCCGCGCCGCGCCTGATCCAGCGCCTGGTCGACGGCAACCTCGACATGGTGGTGGGCAACCGCGTGGACGACGGGCAGAACGCGCTCACCTACCGCGCCGGCCACCGTCTGGGCAACCGCATGCTCACCGGCGCGGTGGTGCAGCTGTTCGGCGGGGGCCTCACCGACATGCTCTCGGGCTACCGCGTGTTTTCGCGGCGCTATGCGAAGTCGTTCCCGGCGCTGTCGCGCGGCTTCGAGATCGAGACCGAGCTCACGGTGCATGCGCTGGAACTGCGCATGCCCTGGGCCGAGGAGAGCACCGCCTACAGCACGCGCCCCGAGGGCTCGCACAGCAAGCTGTCGACCTACCGCGACGGCTGGCGCATCCTCAAGACCATCTGCAAGCTCTTCGTGAGCGAGCGGCCGCTGCAGTTCTTCTCGATCATCGCGGCGCTGCTCGCGGCGGGCGCGATCGCGCTGGTCATTCCGCTCCTCGTCACCTACATGCACACCGGCCTGGTGCCCCGGCTCCCCACCGCGGTGCTGGCCACCGGCGCGATGCTGGGGGCGATGCTCTCGATGGTGTGCGGCGTGGTGATGCACGCCGTGACGCTCGGCCGCAGGGAGGCCAAGCGGCTGCGCTACCTGGCGATTCCGGGCGTGCGCAACTGCATTCGAAAATGAAGCTCGGGCGCGAGCTCCTGTCGTTCGGCGTCGTGGGGGTGATCGGCTACGTGGTCGACGTGACGGTGCTGTACCTGCTCGCGCCGCTGATGGGCCCGTACGCCGCCCGGGTGGTTTCGTTCCTCGCGGCGGCCACCACCACCTGGGCCTTCAACCGCCGCTACACCTTCGCGGCGCGCGTGTCGGCCGGGGGCTCGATCTGGCGGGAGTACCTTGGCTACCTCGTCACCATGTCGGCCGGTGCGGTGCTGAACTACGGCGCGTATGCGCTCACGCTGCACTGGATCGAAGGCCGCGGCGCCCTGGCGATCGCCGTCGCGGTCGGCAGCCTCGCGGGCATGACGGTCAACTTCCTGTCGGCGCGCTACCTGATCTTCAGGTCGAAGCCCGACGCCTGAGCGCTGCGTGCGTTGCGCGCTTCAGTGCGCGCCCGACACCACCACCGGAATCTCGGTCGCAGGCGGCGTGTTGCGGCTGCGGCCGCAGCGCACGATGCCGTCGATCATCACCATGCCCACGCCCGGGATGTCGCCCAGCTGCACGCTCTCCAGCAGACCCGGTGCGGGCGAGTGCTGCGCGCGGTCCATGAAGACGAAGTCAGCATCGCGGCCCACCTCGATCAGCCCGCAGTTGAGCTTGCGGATCTTCGCCGTGTTGCCGGTCGCGAAGCAGAACACCAGCTCGGCCGGGATGTTCGCGATGGACGACAGCATCGCCACCATGCGCAGGATGCCCAGCGGCTGAACACCTGAGCCTGCCGGCCCGTCGGTGCCCAGGATCACGCGATGCGGGCACTTCAACTCGAGCGCAGCCTTTGCCGCCGCGATGGCGACCTTCTCGTTGCCGTTGTGCACGATCTCGATCGCGCGCGAGCTCTTCTCGCACAGCTCGCACACATGCGCCTCGGGCAGCGAGGTGTGGCCGCCGTTGATGTGGCCGATGATGTCGGCGTCGGCCTCGAGCACCACGTCCTTGTCGATCAGGCCCGAGCCGGGGATCGACGGGCCGCCCGTGTGAATCGTGCTCTGGATGCCGTACTTGCGGGCCCACGCCACCATTTCTTTCGCTTCATAGCCGGCCTTCACCGAGCCGAGGCCCACTTCGCCGAGCAGGCCCACGCCGGCCTCGGCGAGTTCCTTGAAGTCGCTCTCGACCATGCCCTTCTCGATGACCGGTGCGCCGGCCAGCACCTTCACACCGCCGGGGCGGAAGTTGTCGAAGGCGCGCTGCGCGGTGATGGCCAATGCCTTGAGGCCGACGATGTCCTTGGGGCGCCCCGGCAGGTGCACTTCGCCCGCCGAGATCATGGTGGTCACGCCGCCATTCATCGTCGAGTCGATCCAGCCGATCTGGCCCTGGCGCGGCGTCCAGTCGCCGAACACCGGGTGCACATGGCTGTCGATGAGGCCGGGTGCGACGCAGGTCTTCTTCGCGTCGATGACGGTCTTCGCGCCTTCGAGGTCGCAGTCCTTTTCCTTGCCGACCGCGACGATCAGGCCGTCGTTCACCACGATGGTGTCGGCGTCCAGGATGGGCTTGTCGATGTCGCCCGAGAGCAGGAGCCCGATGTTCTTTATGACGACCTTGCCCGACTTTGCGCCGGCTGCGATTTCTGCCATTTCGTGGTGTCCTCGTCGTGGGGTGGGGTGTTGTCTTGTATGTCGTCCGCGCGCACGGTGCGCAGCAGGGTCTCGATCACGAAGTCTTCCCAGTGCGTGACCGCCTTAGGCGACTCCAGCGGCTCGCCGAGGAAGGCGGTGAGCGTGTGGCGGTTGGAGGTGTAGAAATAGCCGGTGGATGCGATCAGGAGGTAGATGTCGCGCGCCACGAGGTCCTTGCGGAACAGGCCCTGCGCAGAACCGCTGGCCAGGATTTCCGCAATGATCGCCACCGCCCGCGACGAGTACTCGCGTGCCCGCAGCGACTTGGAGATGTGCCGGCCCTTGTGCAGGTTCTCGGTGTTCAGCAGCGTCACGAACTCGGGATTCTTGCGGTAGTAGCCGAGCACGAAGCGGATGACTTCGGTGAGCGCTTCCACCGGGCGGCTCGCATCGAGCGCGATGGCGGCCTCTGCGTCGTCCATGCGCTGGTAGATGCCTTCGAGCACCGCGATGAAGAGGCCCTCTTTGCTGCCGAAGTAGTAGTAGATCATCCGGTCGTACGACTTGGCGGCCTTGGAGATCTTCTCCACGCTGCCGCCGTCGTAGCCGAATTTGGCGAACACCTTGGTCGCCGACTTCAGGATGCTGTCGCGCGTGGCCTGGGCGGCCGCCTCGCGCACGCCGGTGCGGCGCTGGGGCTTTGCCTTCGTGGCGGTGCGGCTGTCGGCCATCGTGCGCGCGGCGTCCCTGGGTTACTTTTCCGCGAAGGCGCGTTCGACGACGAAGTCGCCGGGCGTCGAGGTGTTGCCTTCCTTGAAGCCGCGCTTCTCCAGGATGTGCTTCAGGTCCACCAAGAGGCCGGGGCTGCCGCACAGCATGACGCGGTCTTCCTCGACGTTCAGCGGCGGCAGGCCCAGGTCGTCGGTGAGCTTGTTGCTCTCGATCAGGTCGGTGATGCGGCCCTGGTTGCGGAACTCTTCGCGCGTGACGGTCGGGTAGTAGAGCAGCTGCTTCTCGATCATCTCGCCCAGGATCTCGTGCTTGGGCAGGTGGTCGGTCACGAGGTCGTGATAAGCCAGCTCGTCGACCTGGCGAACGCCGTGCACCAGGATGACCTGCTCGAACTTCTCATACGTCTCCGGGTCGCGGATGATGCTCATGAACGGTGCGAGGCCGGTGCCCGTGCCGAACAGGTACAGGCGCTTGGCCGGCAGCGTGTAGTCGATCAGCAGCGTGCCGGTGGGCTTGCGGCCCACGATGATGGTGTCGCCCACCTGGATGTGCTGCAGCTTCGAGGTGAGCGGGCCGTCTTCCACCTTGATGCTCAGGAACTCGAGGTGCTCCTCGTAGTTCGGGCTCACGATGCTGTAGGCGCGCAGCAGGGGCTTGTTGTTGACCTTCAGGCCGATCATCGTGAAATGACCGTTCGAGAAGCGCAGCGCCGGGTCGCGCGTGGTGGTGAAGGTGAACAGGCGGTCGGTCCAGTGGTGGACGCTCAGGACGCGTTCTTCGCTGAATGCACTCATACGGAACTCAAGAGTTGGTTGGTAACAGGGGAGGTTGGCTGAGCCGAGATGCACACCCTTGGGGCGCGAGACGTCGGCCGGCTCCGAACCCTCCATTGTCGTTGGTCGGAAAAACCCCGATGAACATCGCGAGAAAACACCATTGCAAGCATCGGGCCTGTTTGCTACATTGACCTTCAATGTAGTGAATGCAACATGAAAGTGTAGGGAATGCTACACAAACGGCAGGCGACGCACAAGCGGGCAGACGGCACGTTTGTTGCAAACCCCACCGGACCGGATTGCCCATACACCTACCGCCCACGAGATCGCCCCGATGACCGAACACACCAAGACAGACGGATTGCCCGGCATGGACATGCCAGTGGTCGCCGAAGCCGGCGCCAGCGCCTTCGGCAAGGCGCCGCCGCGCAACGAGAAGATGAGCACCGCCAAGGTCGAGTGCAACGCCTGCCCGGTGCTGTGCCAGATCTCCGATGGCCGCACCGGCGCCTGCGACCGCTATGCGAATCGCGAAGGCGTGCTGGTGCGCGTCGACCCTGTCGTGCTGCTGCGCCGTGCAATCGCGAGCGAGGCGCCGACGCTGGTGCCCTTCGACCGCCCGGCCGCCGAAAAGAGTGAAGTGATCGAAGCCGGCGCCCCCGACTGGAACGGCGACCTGCTGCACGCCGACGAAGTCTTCGTCACCGGCGTCGGCTCCTCCACCACCTATCCCGACTACAAGCCAGCCCCCTTCATCGTGGCCTCCAAGGCCCAGGGCGTGGACATGGTCACCGTCGTCACCGAAGGCATCTTCAGCTACTGCAGCTTCAAGGTGAAGATCGACACCGACCGGTTCCTGGGCTCCGAGCAGGCCAATGTGCGCTACCGCGGCGAGGTCGTGGGCCACGTCACCACGGCCGAATACGGCTCGCAGATGCTGTCGCTCGGCGGCGTGCACCACCTCACCGGCGGCAGCAAGAAGGAAGGCCGCATGACGGCCGAGCTCATGCAGTTCCTGGGCAACAAGAAGGCGGTGGAGTGCACCATCGACGGCGGCTCCACGCTCGTGATCCAGGCCGGCAAGGCGCCCATCGTCAACGGCGTGGAAGAGCAGCGCATGCGCGTGGGCTGCGGCTCCGCGGCGGTCGGCATCTTCGCGCGCCAGTTCGCGGGCGTGGCCGACGAGGTGGTGGTGGTCGACGACCACATCACTGGCGTGCTCACCGAGCACCAGGCCGGCCGGTGCCTCGACATGGCGCCTTCGGGCATCCAGATGCTGGGCCGCAAGTCCACACCGGGACGCTACTTCCAGGTGGCGAACCCGGGCAACGGCTGGGGCGGCACCGACATCGCCGATCCGCTCGCGATCATCGAAGGCTGGGAAGAGGGCGTTGCGCGCCCGGGCCTGCGCCTCCTGATGACATCGACCACCGGCGAACACGCGCAGTGGTACGTGCTCGATGAGGCACTCAAGCCCATCGAGCAGCCGATGCCCGCCGAAGTGAAGCGCATCGTCGATCGCATCGGCGAGAACTGCGAGCCGTCGCTGTGCACCGTGCTGTTCCTCGGCGGCGCCGGCGGCAGCCTGCGTGCCGGCGTCACCGAAAACCCGGTGCTGCTGACGCGCGCCATCAAGCGCGCGCTGGTCAATGTCACCTGCGGCGGCGCGCCTGCCTATGTGTGGCCCGGTGGCGGCATCACCGTGATGGCCGACGTCATGCGCATGCCCGACAACAGCTTCGGCACCGTGCCCACGCCGGCCATCGTGGCGCCCATCGAGTTCAGCATGCGGCGCGCCGACTACGAGGCGCTCGGCGGCCACATGGAACACATCTTCTCGCTCGAACAGGCGCTCGCGCGCGGTGCGTGGCAGGAAGATGGCGCACCGCTCGCACGTCAATGGCTCGTCATGGACGACGCCAATCCGTGGCCGCTCGGCCACGCACCCATGCTGGGCTGAACCATGTCCGCCCAACGCAGCCCGCTCGACGGCGGCCGCTGGCACTTCAACCACGGCCCGATCGACATCGTGGCCGAGGCGCACGGCGATCCGTACGCCGTCACGGCCGCGCACGACGCGGCGTGGGCGCGCTTCGGCCATGTGCTCGACGAGCTGGTGCGCGAGTTGCCGCTCCTGCGTTTGCCAGTGGTTGAAAAGATGCGCCCGCGCGGCATCGTCGGGCAGCGCATGTGGGATGCGTGCGCCGCGTTCTCGCCGATGTTCATCACGCCGATGGCGGCCGTGGCCGGCTCGGTCGCCCAGGAACTGATCGCGTTCTACGACCGCCCCGGCATCGAGCGCGCCTGGATCAACAACGGCGGCGACATCGCGCTGCACCTCGCGCCCGGCCACTCGGCGCGCGTGGGCGTGTTCGCCGACATCGCGCGCTTCGATTGGCGCGACACCAGCGGCATCCTCACCACCGACGGCCAGTTCGAGCTGCACGCCGACGAGCCCGTGCGCGGCGTCGCCACCAGCGGCTGGCGCGGGCGCAGCTTTTCGCTGGGCATCGCCGACAGCGTGACGGTCCTGGCCGCCACGGCAGCACAGGCCGATGCGGCGGCGACAGTGATCGCCAACGCCGTGGATGTCGACGACGCCCTCATCCAGCGCAAGCCCGCCAGCGAATGCAAGGACGACAGCGACCTGGGCGACACCCTGGTCACGGTCGACGTGCCGCCGCTCGCACCATCGCAGGTGAAAAGCGCACTCGATACGGGCGCGATCTGCGCCAAGGTCCTGCAAAAAGGGGGGCTCGTCTGGGCCGTTCTACTCGTTTGTCAGGGGCAGTTTCGACTTGTCGAGCCCTTATGCTCGAAGTCGCTGCAGACCGTGCTGCCGAAATCAGTTGGTTCAGTATTTGCTTAACGAAAGCAAGGTTCTTTTTCATGATCGAAATCCGTCGCGTCTTCACCCATGTCGAGCACATCCACCACGAGTTCGGACCGCGTGCCGACACCCCGTTGGTGCGCGGTGCCATCGGCGCGGTGCTGACCAATCCTTTTGCGGGCCGCTACGAGCCCGACATCCTGCCGATGATGGCGCTGCTCGACCCCGTGGGCGTCGACATGGCGCACCAGCTGCACGCCGCCATGGACGTGCCGCTCGAGCAGATTTCCACCTACGGCAAGGGCGCGATCGTCGGCGCCGACGGCGAGCTCGAGCACGGTGCGCTCTGGCATGTGCCCGGCGGCTACGCGATGCGCGAACTGCTTGGCTGGAAGGGCAGCCGCGTCGCCTACACCGCGGGCATCGCCGAAGAGAAGAAAGGCCAGCCCGGCAATGCGCTCTCGATCGTGCCTTCGACCAAGAAGGTCGGCCCGCCCGGCGCCGCGCTCGACGTGCCGCTCACCAACATCAACGCGAGCTACGTGCGCGGCCAGTTCGATGCCATTGAGGTGCGCGTGCCCGGCGCGCCCGCGGCCGACGAGATCGTCTTCATCCTCGCGATGAGCACCGGCTACCGCGTGCATGCCCGCGTCGGCGGCCTGCTCGCGAAAGACATCAGCAAGTGGGACGGTCTGCGCTGATCCCACGCACACAGAGACAAGACAAGGAACACACAGAACATGACCGCCAACATCCGCAAGCTCGTCATCCAGGTCGATGAGGTCCGCAAGGAAATGGGGCAGGACGTGACGCCGCCCACGCGCCGCGCCGTCGCCATCGCCGTGATCGAGAACCCCTACGCCGGCCGCTACAGCGAGAACCTCGACGAACTCATCGCCATCGGCGAGGAACTCGGTGCGCTGCTCGGCCAGAAGGCCGTGAAGGCGCTCGGCATCGAGCCCGGCCAGGCGCAGAGCTACGGCAAGGCCGCCATCGTCGGCGAGCGCGGCGAGCTCGAGCATGCGGCCGCCATCCTGCACCCCAAGCTCGGCGCGCCGCTGCGCGTGGCGGTCGACAAGGGCGCGGCGCTCGTGCCTTCGGCCAAGAAACAGGGCACGCTCGGCACCGCCATCGACGTGCCGCTCGGCCATAAAGACGCCGCCTTCGTGCGCAGCCACTTCGACGCCATCGAGGCCCGCGTGTCCGATGCGCCGCGCGCCAACGAAATCGTCGTTGCCGTGGCCGTCACCGACAGCGGCCGTCCGCTGCCGCGCATCGGCGGCCTGCAAGCCAGCGAAATCAAGGGAGAAGACGGTCTTCGCTGATCCGTCTTCGCCGCACCGCACACCTGTTTTCTGTTCGAACCCTAGGAGCTTCCCGATGAATCCATTGCGCCTTGCCTTCTGCGCCGCTTCCGTCGTCACGCTGGCCACAGCCCTCGTCCCCGCGCATGCGCAGGGCGTGATCAAGATCGGCGAAATCAACAGCTACAAGGCGCAGCCCGCCTTCCTGGAGCCCTACAAGAAGGGCATGGAACTCGCCGTCGACGAAATCAACGCCAAGGGCGGCATCAACGGCAAGAAGATCGAGCTCATCAGCCGCGACGACAACGCCAACCCCGGCGACGCGGTGCGCGTGGCCGAGGAGCTCATCTCGCGCGAGAAGATCGACGTGCTGGCCGGCGCGTTCCTCTCGAACACGGGCCTCGCGCTCACCGACTTCGCCAAGCAAAAGAAATTCTTCTACCTGGCCGCCGAGCCGCTCACCGACAAGATCGTCTGGAGCAACGGCAACAAGTACACCTACCGCCTGCGCCCCTCGACCTACATGCAGGTCGCGATGCTGGTGCCCGAGGCCGCCAAGCTCAAGAAGAAGCGCTGGGCGATCGTGTACCCCAACTACGAATACGGCCAGTCGTCGGCCGCCACCTTCAAGACGCTGCTGAAGGCCGCGCAACCGGACGTCGAGTTCGTCACCGAGCAGGCCCCCCCGCTGGGCAAGGTCGATTCGGGCAGCGTGGTGCAGGCATTGGCCGATGCCAAGCCCGACGCGATCTTCAACGTGCTGTTCGGCGCCGACCTCTCCAAGTTCGTGCGCGAAGGCAACACCCGCGGCCTCTTCAAGGACCGTGAAGTGGTGAGCGTGCTGACCGGCGAACCCGAATACCTCGATCCGCTGAAGGACGAAGCGCCCAACGGCTGGATCGTGACCGGCTACCCGTGGAACGGCGTGAAGACGCCCGAGCACAAGGCCTTCCTCGATGCGTACCAGGCCAAGTTCAAGGATTACCCGCGCCTGGGCTCGGTGGTCGGCTACAGCGCGATCCATTCGATCGCGGCAGGCATCAAGAAGGCTGGCGGCACCGACACCGAGAAACTCGTCGCGGCCTTCAAGGGCCTGCAGGTCGACACGCCCTTCGGCAAGATCAACTATCGCGCGCAGGACAACCAGTCCACCATGGGCGCGTATGTCGGCAAGACCAAGAACGACGGCGGCAAGGGCGTGATGGTCGACTACGTGTACCTCGACGGCGCCAAGTTCCAGCCTTCGGATGACGAAGTGAAAAAGATGCGCCCTGCGGACTGACCGCACGGCTCCTGCAACGCGCCTGTCGCCGCTGATCGAGTGCGGGGGCGCGGTGTCTCCAGTTTCCTCAGGGTCCTTATGAGCTTTTCAGGCTTCGTTGTTCAGTTGCTCAACGGGTTGGCCGGCGCGTCCTCGCTTTTCTTGGTGGCGGCCGGTCTCTCGTTGATCTTCGGCGTGACGCGCATCGTCAACTTCGCCCATGGATCGTTTTTCATGGTCGGCATCTATGTCGCGTACACGCTTGTCGAGAAGCTGGGTTCGAGCCTGGGCTTCTGGCCCGCGCTGCTGATCGCGGCGCTCGTTGTCGGCGTGCTCGGCGCGCTGATCGAGGTGCTGCTCTTGCGCCGCATCTACAAGGCGCCCGAGCTGTTCCAGCTGCTCGCCACCTTCGCGCTGGTGCTCGTCATCAAGGACGCGGTGCTGTGGCTCTGGGGCCCCGACGAACTGCTCGGCCCGCGTGCGCCGGGGCTCAAGGGCTCCATCGAAATCCTCGGGCGCCAATTCCCTTCCTATGACCTGTTCCTGATCGTCGTCGGCCCATTGGTGCTCGGCCTCGTGTGGCTGCTGCTCACCCGCACGCGCTTCGGCACGCTGGTGCGCGCCGCCACGCAAGACCGCGAGATGGTGAGTGCGCTCGGCGTCAACCAAGCCTGGCTCTTCACCGCGGTGTTCGCGCTCGGCGCATTGCTCGCGGGCCTGGGCGGAGCGCTGCAACTGCCGCGCGAACCCGCCACGCTGGAGATGGACCTGAACACCATCGGCGCCGCCTTCGTGGTGGTGGTGGTCGGCGGCATGGGCTCGCTGCCCGGCGCGTACGTGGCCGCATTGCTCATCGCCGAGATCAAGGCCGTGTGCATCTGGCTCGGTGTGGTGCAGATCTTCGGCATCGACGTGTCGTTCTCCAAGCTCACGTTGATGGTCGACTTCCTCGTGATGGCGATCGTGCTGGTCTGGCGCCCGTGGGGCCTGTTCGGCCGGCCGCAGGCGCCCAGCCGGTACGTGGGCATGCAGGAAGAGCCGCTGCGCCGCCCGAGCAATGCCTACCTCGTTGCAGCCGCCGTGCTCGCGCTGATGCTCGCGGTGCTGCCGCTGCTCACGGTGAACTCGCCCTACACGATGGTGCTGATGATCGACCTGCTGATCGCCGCGCTGTTCGCGACCAGCCTGCACTTCATCATGGGCCCGGCGGGCATGCACTCCTTCGGTCACGCCGCGTACTTCGGGCTCGGTGCCTATGGCGCGGCGCTGCTGGCGCGCTCGCTGCACCTGCCGATGGAACTCGCATTGATCGTCGCGCCGGTCGTGGCCGCGCTCGGCGCGCTGGTCTACGGCTGGTTCGCGGTGCGGCTCTCGGGTGTCTACCTCGCGATGCTCACGCTGGCCTTCGCGCAGATCACCTGGGCCATCACCTACCAGTGGGACAGCTTCACCGGCGGCAGCAACGGGCTGACCGGCGTGTGGCCCTCCGAGTGGCTCTCGAACAAGCAGGCCTACTACTGGCTCACGCTGGTGCTCGTGGGCGCCGGCGTGTGGTGGCTGCGCCGCGTGCTGTTCTCGCCTTTCGGCTATGCGCTGCGCGCGGGCCGCGACTCGGTGCTGCGCGCCGACGCCATCGGCATCGACGTGAAGCGCATGCAGTGGATGGCCTTCGTGATCGCGGGCACCGTGGCGGGCCTTGCCGGGGCGCTCTACGCCTTCTCCAAGGGCAGCATCTCGCCCGAGAGCCTGTCGGTCGGCAAGTCGGTCGATGGCCTCGTGATGGTGCTGCTCGGCGGCATCCAGACGCTGGCGGGCCCGGTGGTCGGTGCCGTCACCTTCACCTGGCTGCACGACACCGTCGCGCGCAACACCGACTACTGGCGCGCGATGCTCGGCGCCATCATCCTGATCCTGGTGCTGCTGTTCCCGCAGGGCATTGCCGGCTCCGTCAAGCAACTCGCCGATCGCTGGCGTGCACCGAAGAATGAAACTGAAGCAGACGCCAAGCTCAAGGAGGTGAAAGCATGAGCCTCCTCAAGGTCGACAACCTCGGCAAGTCCTTCGGCGGCGTGAAGGCCGTGGACGGCATCAGCTTCGAGCTGCCCGCGGGCGAACTGCTCGCGCTCATCGGCCCCAACGGCGCGGGCAAGTCCACCACCTTCAACATGGTCAACGGCCAGCTGAAGGCCGACCAGGGCTCGATCACGCTCGACGGCCACGAACTCGTGGGCCGCAAGCCCCGCGAGATCTGGCGCAAGGGCGTGGGCCGCACCTTCCAGATCGCCGAAACCTTTGCCTCGCTCACCGTGGTCGAGAACGTGCAGATGGCCTTGCTCTCGCATGACCACAAGCTGTTCTCGATGTGGCGCCGCGCGGCCGACCACAAGCGCGACGAAGCGCTGGCACTGCTCGACCAGGTCGGCATGAAGTCGCAGGCCGACCGGCCCTGCAGCGTGCTCGCCTACGGCGACGTGAAGCGCGTCGAGCTCGCCATTGCGATGGCCAACTCGCCGAAGCTGCTCCTGATGGACGAGCCCACCGCCGGCATGGCGCCCAAGGAGCGCAACTCGCTCATGGCACTGACCAAGGACCTGGTGATCCAGCGCGGCATGGCCGTGCTCTTCACCGAGCACAGCATGGACGTGGTGTTCGCGTACGCCGACCGAATGATCGTGCTCGCGCGGGGCCGCCTCATCGCGCAGGGCAAGCCGCTGGAGATCCGCGACCATCCGAAGGTGCAGGAGGTGTACTTCGGCAGCGGCAAGACATTCGAGAAGATCGCAGAGAAAGCTGCAGCGCTTGGAGTGACAACCGCATGAGCACGCACGAACCTCTTCTGCAAGCCAAGGCCCTGTGCGCCTGGTACGGCGCCGCGCAGATCCTGTATGACGTCGACCTCGACGTTCGTCGCGGCGAAGTCGTCGCGCTCATGGGCCGCAACGGCGCGGGCAAGTCGACCACGCTGAAGGCGCTGATCGGCATGCTCGCCAAGCGCCGTGGCGCGGTGCGCTTCCTCGGCCACGACATTTCGAAAAGCGAGCCGCACCACGCGGCGCGCCTGGGTCTGGGCTTCGTGCCCGAAGACCGGCGCGTGTTCACCGACCTCACGGTGATGGAGAACCTGGAAGTCGGCAAGCAGCCCGCGCGCCAATGGGCCGACGGCACCGAGGCGCCGCTGTGGACGCCCGAGCGCCTGTTCAAGCTCTTTCCCAACCTCGGCGAAATGCCCAACCGCCCCGGTGGCCGCATGAGCGGCGGCGAGCAGCAGATGCTGACCGTCGCGCGCACGCTCATGGGCAACCCGTACCTCGTGCTGCTCGACGAGCCCTCCGAGGGCGTGGCGCCGGTCATCGTCGAGCAGATGGCCAACATGATCCTGGAGCTCAAGGCGCAGGGCGTGAGCATCCTGCTCTCGGAACAGAACATGCACTTCGCCGAACTCGTGTCCGACCGCGCCTATGTGCTCGAGAAGGGCCAGATCCGCTACCACGCCACGATGGCCGAGCTGGCGGCCAACGAAGAAGTGCGCCGCGCCTATCTCAGCGTTTGATCATTGCTTTCATTCAACCCACCGGAGTCCACACCATGCATCGCAGAACCGTATTGAAGTCCGCCGCTGCCCTCGGGCTCATGAGTGGCCTCGGCAGCTTCGGCCTCTCGGCCTTCGCGGCCGGCAAGATCAAGCCCGGCAGCAAGGCCGCGCTGATCGTGGTCGATGTGCAGAACTGCTTTCTCGATGGCGGAACGCTCGCGGTGAAGGGCGGCAACGAAGTGATCCCGGTCATCAACGCGCTGGCGCCGGCGTTCGAGAACATCGTCGTCACGCAGGACTGGCACACCGCGGGCCACGCCTCCTTCGCGAGCACCTACTCGGGCAAGAAGCCCTTCGAGACCACCAAGCTCAACTACGGCACGCAGGTGCTGTGGCCCGACCACTGCGTGCAGGGCACCGACGACGCCGCGCTCGGCAAGGACCTGAAGGTGCCGACCGCGCAGCTCATCATCCGCAAGGGCTTCCACAAGGAGATGGACAGCTACTCGGCTTTCGAGGAAGCCGACCACAAGACGGCCACGGGCCTGGCCGGCTACCTCAAGGCGCGCGGCATCAAGACCGTGTTCGTCACGGGTCTCGCCACCGACTTCTGCGTGGCCTGGACCGCGATGGACGCGCGCAAGGCCGGCTTCGACGCTTTCGTGATCGAAGACGCCACGCGCGGCATCGACCTCAACGGCTCGCTCGCCGCCGCGTGGAAGCAGATGACCGCCAAGGGCGTGAAGCGCATCCAGTCGGCGGACATCCAGGGCACCTGATCGCGTTCCTTCTTTCGCAACGACAACAACAACTCCGAGACAAACGACGCATGAAGCTTTCGATTTCAAGGCGCGCCATGGTGGCGGGCGGCGCAGCCCTGGCGCTTGGCCCGAGCCTTCTCCGGTCGGCACGCGCAGAGAACGGCGTGACCGACAGCACCATCCGCATCGGCCAGTCGGCCGTGTTCAGCGGGCCGGCGAAAGACTTCGGCGTCGATTACCGCGCAGGCATCAAGCTCTACTTCGACCGCGTCAACAAATCGGGCGGCATCAACGGCCGCAAGATCGAACTCGTCACGTATGACGATGCCTACGACCCTGCGAAGACGGCGGTGAACACGGCCAAGCTGATCGACGAGGACAAGGTCTTCGCGCTCACCGGTTTCGTGGCCACCGGCAACCTCGCAGCCGCGATGCCGCTCGCCGAGAAGGCGGGCGTTCCGATGTTCGCGCCGCTGGTGGGCACCACGTCGTTCCGCACCAAGGTCAACCGCTATCTGTTCCACGTGCGCGCGGGCTACGACCTGGAGCTGCGCAAGATCATCAGCCACCTCTCGACCATCGGCATCTCCTCGATCGCGGTGGTGTTCCAGGACAGCCCCTTCGGCAAGTCGAACCTCGCCACCTGCGAGCAGCTGGCGGCCGAGTACAAGGTGCAGGTGGTCAAGACGCTGCCGCTGGCTATCACCGCGGAAGACGCCAAGCAGGTCGCCACCGAGATCTCCGCGGCCAAACCCGGCGCGGTCGTGATGATCATGGCCGGCCGCATGGTCGAGACCTTCATCCGCGACTACCGCGCGGGCGGCGTGGGCGCGCCGCTGTACACGCTGTCGGTCGGCATCACCGATGCGGCCGGCTCGGCCAAGCGGCTCGACGGCAAGCTCGCGGGCCTGGTCACGGCCAGCATCGTGCCGCCGCCGAACGCGCAGCGCGTGCCCATCGTGGCCGACTACCAGCGCGACCGCGCCGAGTTCGGCGAGAAGATCGACAGCTACACCACGCTGGAGGGCTACATCGTCGCGCGGGTGATGGTCGAGGGCCTGCGCCGCGCGGGCAAGACGCTCACGCGCGACAGCTTCATCGCGGGGCTCGAGAGCATCGGCAGCACGCGCTTCGGCGACTTCCCCATCGACTACAGCGCGAAGAACCACAACGGCTCGACCTTCGTGGACCTGGAGATGTACACCCGTGACGGCCAGTTGCGGCGCTGAGCCGCTGCACCTGCAGGTCAACGGCCAGGCGCAGTCGCTCGCGGGCGTGCCTCGCGAGGCGTCGCTGCTGCAGTTCCTGCGCAACGACCTCAAGCTCAACGGGCCGAAGTACGGATGCGGGCTGGGGCAGTGCGGCGCATGCACTGTGCATGTCGATGGCGTGGCTGCACGTTCGTGCGTGATTCCCGCGCATGGCGTGGCGGGGCGGGCCGTCACCACGCTCGAAGGGCTGGGCTCGCGCGGGAGATGGCATCCGGTGCAGGCGGCGTTCGAAGACGCGCAGGCCGCGCAGTGTGGCTATTGCCTCAACGGCATGGTGATGCAGGCCGCGGCGCTGCTCGCGCGCGATCCGCATGCCAGCGAGGCGCGCATCCGCAGTGAGCTGTCGGGCAATCTGTGCCGCTGCGGCACGCACATTGAAATCCTCGACGCCGTGCAGCGCGCGGCCGCGCGCATGAGCGCATCGCACGAAGACAAAGCCGCATGACACGCCGCGCCGACCTGCCGCAGACCCGCGCGGAGTTTCTCGCTGCCGATGGCGTGCTGCTCGTGGTGCGCGAGACGCCCGCTGCACCGGCGCCTGCCAAGGGCCAGCCGGCGGTGATCGCCGGCAACCCCATCGAGGGCGACGAGATCCTGATCGCGGTGTGGGACGACGGCAGCGTCTCTGCGCTCAACGGGCACGTCGATCTCGGCACCGGCATCCAGACCGCGCTGTCGCAGATCGTGGCCGAGGAGTTGGACCTCGGCATGCCTTGTGTTCGCATGATGCTTGGTGACACGGCGCGCGTGCCCAACCAGGGCGCGACGATCGCAAGCGCCTCCATCCAGATCCATGCACAGCCGCTGCGCCTTGCCGCCGCGCAGGCGCGCGCCTGGCTGCTGGCACGCGCGGCCGAACGCTTGGGCGTCGCAGTCGATGCGCTGCAGGTGCGTAACGGCGTGGTGCGCGTCATCGAGACGCCGGACCGCCACGTCAACTACGCCGACCTCGTGGCGCATCAGCGCACGGTGCTGCGCCTGGACCCCGCCGCGAAGCCCAAGGACCCGGCCGACTACCGCATCGTCGGCACGCGCCAGGCGCGCGTGGACATTCCCGCCAAGCTGGCGGGCGAACTCGTGTTCGTGCACGACATGCGCGTGCCGGGCATGCTGCACGGCCGCGTCGTGCGCCCGCCGTATGCGGGCGCGGACCATGGCGAGTTCATCGGCAACACGCTCGAATCGGTTGATGAATCGTCGATCGCGCACATCCCCGGCCTCCGTGCCGTCGTCGTGGTCCGCGATTTCGTCGGCATCGTGGCCGAGCGCGAAGAGCACGCCGAGCAGGCGCTGCGCGAACTGCGCGTCACGTGGAAGCCGTGGCCCGGCATGCCCGACCTCGGCGACCTCGCCCAGGCCCTGCGCGACAACCCTTCGACGCAGCGTTTGCTGGTCGACGAAGGCGATGTCGATGGCGCTATCGCTTCCGCGGCGCAGCCGATGCAGCGCACCTACGTCTGGCCGTACCAGATGCACGCCTCCATCGGCCCGTCGTGCGCGCTGGCCGACTGGCAGCCGGCCGACGGCAGCGGCATGCAGCTGCGCGTGTGGGCCGGCTCGCAGAACCCTCATGTGCTGCGCGCCGATCTCGCCAAGCTCATGGGCGTAGACGACGTGCAGGTCGATGTGGTCCGCATGGAAGCCGCGGGTTGCTACGGCCGCAACGGCGCCGACGACGTGGCCGCCGATGCGGCGCTGCTCGCACGCGCGGTCGGCATGCCGGTGCGCGTGCAGCTCACGCGCGAGCAGGAACACGCGTGGGAGCCCAAGGGCGCCGCGCAGTTGATGGAAGTCGATGGCGGGCTGATGGCCGATGGCCGCATCGCCGCCTACGACTTCGAGACTTCCTACCCATCGAACGGCGCGCCCACGCTCGCGCTGCTGCTCACGCGCACCATCGAGCCGGTCGCGCAGGCCTTCGAGATGGGCGACCGCACCGCGCGCCCGCCGTACAGCTACGACAACCTGCGCGTGAAGGTCAACGACATGGCGCCGATCGTGCGCGCCTCGTGGCTGCGCGGCGTGTCGGCGCTGCCGAGTTCGTTCGCGCACGAGTCGTACATCGACGAGCTGGCGACGGCAGCGGGTGTCGATCCGGTGCAGTTCCGCTTGCGTCATCTGAACGATCCGCGCGCGTTCGAGCTGGTGCAGGCCACCGCGCAGAAGGCCGGCTGGCGCATGCGCACCGGGCCGCAGGAGAACGCGGACGGCGGGCTCGGCGAGGGCGGCGACATCCTCTTCGGCCAGGGCTTTGCGTATGCGCGCTACATCCACAGCAAGTGGCCGGGCTTCGGCGCCGCATGGGCCGCGTGGGTGGCCGACGTGGAGGTCAACCGCAAGACCGGCGAGGTGCATGTGCGCCGCGTGGTGGTGGGGCACGACGCGGGGTTGATGGTCAACCCGGCGGGTGTCGAGCACCAGGTGCATGGCAACGTGATCCAGACCACGAGCCGCGCGCTGATGGAAGAGGTGAAGTTCGCGCCGCAGCAGGGTGCGCCATCGAGCGGCGCGCAGTTGCCCGGCGTGCTGCCGACTGGCGTGGTCGCGAGCCGCGAATGGGGCAGCTACCCGATCATCAACTTCCGCGACGTGCCGGTGATCGAGGTGATGCACATGCCGCGGCCGGGCGAGCCGTCGCTCGGCGCGGGCGAGTCATCGTCGGTGCCGGGGACGGCGGCGATCGCGAATGCGATCTTCGATGCGACAGGGGTGCGGTTCAGGGCGCCGCCGTTCACGCCGGAGACGGTGCTGGCTGAGCTGAATCGGGGGTTGCTCCCTCCCCCTCTGGGGGAGGGCGGGGGTGGGGGCGAGCGGCGTTGGAGTGGTGACGCTGCCGTGCCCCCATCCCAACCTTCCCCCGGAAGGGGAAGGAGCAATACAGAAGCCATCTGGCCACGGCGCAAGGGCTTATGG
This sequence comes from Variovorax sp. RKNM96, assembly GCF_017161115.1. Classification (GTDB taxonomy): domain Bacteria; phylum Pseudomonadota; class Gammaproteobacteria; order Burkholderiales; family Burkholderiaceae_C; genus Variovorax. The sequence goes on from NZ_CP046508.1 coordinate 250,695, forward strand.
GCCACAGGCGCCGCGCTCTTCATCGGCGGCATCGGCGTCGTCGCCGGCCTGCTCGGCTGGCGCTCATCCATCGCGCCCGTCTCGCTCACCGCGCCGGTCTACAGCCAATCCACCATCGAACGCGGCCGCGTGCTCGCCGCACTCGGCGATTGCGCGGTGTGCCACACCGCACCCGGCGGCGCACCCAACGCGGGCGGCCGCGCGATGGACACGCCCTTCGGCACGCTCTACACCACCAACCTCACGCCCGATGCCGATACAGGCCTCGGCCGCTGGTCGTTCAGCGCATTCCAGCGCGCGATGCGCGAAGGCGTTTCGCGCGATGGTCATCACCTGTATCCGGCGTTCCCGTACACGGCGTTCGCCAAGACCAGCGACGACGACCTGCAGGCGCTCTATGCGTACTTCATGTCGATGCCCGCGGTGCGCGCGGAAACGCCGAAGGCCGAGCTCAAGTTCCCGTTCAACATGCGGCCGCTGATGGCCGGGTGGAACGCGCTCTTCCACGACCCCGCGCCGCTGCAGCCCGTCGCCACGCAGAGCGCGGAATGGAATCGCGGCGCATACCTCGTCAACGGCCTGGGCCATTGCGGCGCCTGCCACACGCCGCGCAACGCGCTCGGCGCGGAGCAGGGCGGTAGCGCGTTCCTCTCGGGTGCGATGGTCGATGGCTGGGAAGCCCCGGCGCTCACGCATCTTTCGAAGTCCGCCGTGCCATGGGATGCTGACGAGCTCTACCGGTACCTGCGCAACGGCCACACGCAGCGCCACGGCATCGCCGGCGGCCCGATGGCCGAGGTGGTGCGCGAACTCGGCCAGGTGTCCGATGCCGACGTGCGTGCGATGGCGACCTACCTCGGCTCGTTCAACCCCGCGCCGGCGGCCGAACCGCAAGTCCTCGCGGAGCAGGCCATCGACAACGCGGCGCGCACGCAAGGCCGGTTGCTCGGACCCGCGCAGCGCATGTTCGACAGCGCCTGCGCCTCGTGCCACCACGACGGCAACGGCCCCACGCTGCTGGGCGTGAACACGTCGCTCGCGCTCAACAGCAGCCTCACGAGCGCACGTCCGGACAACCTGCTGCGCACCATCCTCGACGGCGTGCGCGAGCCGGCGACTCGCGACATCGGCTTCATGCCGGCGTTCCGCGAGGCACTCGACGACCGGCAGATCGCCGAGCTGGCCGGCTACATGCGCGCGCGCTTCGCGCCGCAGGAGCCGGCGTGGACCGACCTGCCCGCGCAGGTGGCGCGCGCACGCGCGGCGAAGGCGCACGGCGCAGGGCATTGAGCGAAGTGCCCCGGTGCGCCCGCGCGCGCATCGCCGAGGCTACGATGCGTCGTCGCGCATCGACCTCGTCGTTCGCGCGCCGCACCGAACACCATCAACGGAGACACATCGCACCATGGCCCTGAACCTCACGCCCTCGACCAGCCTTCCCAGCGACGCCGACCGCGCCACCCTGGTCGGCCGCATCTGGCAACCCGATGTGGGCCCGGTGCTGGTGGCCGTGCATGAAGGCGGCCTGCATGACCTGTCGAAGCTCGCGCCGACCATGAGCGACCTGCTCGAAGCCAAGGGCTCGCCATCTGCCGCCGTGCGCGATGCGCTCAAGAATGGCAAGGCGCCGCGCATCGCCGCGCTCGATGCCGTGCTCGCCAACAGCGACGAGACCGCGCGCGACAACGGCAAGCCCTGGCTGCTCGCGCCGTGCGACCTGCAGGTCATCAAGGCCAGCGGCGTGACCTTCGTGGCGAGCCTGCTCGAACGCGTGATCGAGGAGCAGGCACGCGGCGATGCCTCGAAGGCCGAGGCCACGCGCGCCGCCATCGGCAAGGTGCTGGGCGACAACCTCGCGGACATCGTGCCCGGCTCGCCCGAGGCCGCGAAGGTCAAGGAAGTGCTGATCGCTCAGGGTGTGTGGTCGCAGTACCTCGAAGTGGGCATCGGCCCCGACGTGGAGATCTTCACCAAGGCGCCGGTGCTCGCCGCCGTGGGCACCGGCGCCGACGTGGGCATCCACTCGGGCTCGGTCTGGAACAACCCCGAGCCCGAGGTCGTGCTCGCCGTGAACAGCCGCGGCGAGACGCTGGGCGCCGCGCTCGGCAACGACGTCAACCTGCGCGACTTCGAAGGCCGGAGCGCCTTGCTGCTGGGCAAGGCGAAGGACAACAACGCCTCGTGCGCGATCGGTCCGTTCATCCGCCTGTTCGACGATCATTTCGGCATCGCCGATGTGCGCCGCATCACCGTGGCGCTCGAAGTGACGGGCCCCGAGGGTTTCGTGCTCGAGGGCTCGAGCTCACTCACGAAGATCAGCCGCGATCCGCTGGACATCGTGTCGCAGGCCGTCGGTATTCATCACGACTACCCCGACGGCTTCATGCTGTTTCTCGGCACCATGTTTGCGCCGACGCAGGATCGGCACGGGCCGGGGCAAGGGTTCACCCACGTTGTCGGCGACTACGTGCGCATTGGTGCGCCGGAGCTTGGGGCGCTGTTCAACCGGGTTGTGCATGCGGATCAGGCGCCGAGGTGGACTTTTGGATTGAGCGCGTTGATGCGGAATCTTGGTGGGCGCGGGCTGCTGTAGCCCTTCTGTTCGGCGTTCAAAAGGAGCTGTGCTTCTTCGGGGACTCGTTGCTCGCGCATTGCATGCGGTTTCGGTTGGCGGCCGTGCTGTGCGCTGCGCGTAGGTTTCATTGCTGCGCGAGGTTCATGGGAGGCTGGCCATTGGGGCGCCCTCGGAGTTGTCCGAAGTAGTCAATAGCGCCAGGCGTTCGTTGCCGTTGGCGTCCACCTCCGGCATCTTGTGGTTGCGCGCGTCGTGGGCGTACTTGACGGTCTCGTTGTTGGCGTTGGTCTGGCTCAGCTTGCGGCCGCCTGATCCCAGTTTTGCCATAGGCCTGCCAAACGGCACACCTAAATTGGAATCTGACCCCGAAACTTCACCAATGACTGAAACCAGAGTCCCGATCTCGCATCCGCTGCCTTCATCCGCGCATCCCGTTCGACGGCCCCGGTGAATCCATCGGCATCTGTCCAACCAGCATATCAACCTGTTGGGACGGATAGGCCGTAGCGTCGCGTCGCTTTGTCGAGGTGCAACGCAATTGCCTCGCCGCGACATCACGCTGTCCCTGGCCGCGGGAACGTTGAGCCGAACCCCGACAGGACCGGTGGGTCGAGCCGTGGTCTTGAGGACTGCCATTCGGCTCGAGGCGTCAAATGGCGCCGAAGCTAGCAGTTGGAGGCCGGTCGCGGGATGCCAGAGCGACGAGGCAGAGCAGGAAAAGGTGCCGCGCTCATTCGAGCATCAATTTGTTTTGTTTCAATTTCGTTGGAAAATTATGCAAGACGCAACACCGGGAAGTCAATGTCAAGGTCCCGCGGTTTTTGAATCGAACTGCTCGGGTTGTTCTCGCTGTTGGTCCAAGCCAAGGAGTTCCGATGATGTTTCCGAATTCAATTAAAACCCTTCATTGATTTAATTTCAATTCCTGGAGTAAGCCGCAAAGATTCGTCAAAAATACAGTCGATAATTTTAGTCTCACTCAGTCTTGAAGAACTAAAATCTACTCCACGCAAATCGCACTCATGGAATGTCGCGGCAGTAAGATCACCGCTTCCAAAGTGAACACTTTTGAGGTTTGATTTCAAAAAATCAGCCCTATTCAATCTTGAATTTGTAAAACTCACAGACTCAATGTTGCACTTGTAAAATGAAATTTTTATCAACTCACAGAACTCGAAAGAACACCCTCTGAAGTTGCACTCATTGAAGCTGGAGTCCGAAAAATCGGCGCGACTGAAATTGCAATGATAAAAATCAGATTTAAAAGACTGAAAATCAGCCAACTTTGACTCGATAAAGCTATCATTCTTGATGATCGCAAATCCAAGTTGCAAGAAATTCTCACTCGCAGAAACTCCATCTGCAATCCTCTGGATTAAAATAACAGATTCGTCGCTCTGCCCTAATGGGGCATCACTCTTTATTGAGATAAAAGAACTTTTCATTTTCTATCTTTCATCCTACTTCAATAATATTACCCTGATTCGGATGATTCCAATCCCCTAATGGACTGTTGCAACGCCTTATAGTCACTAGGATTCAGGTATGTCGTATCAAGTAAAACGCGAACAGCCTGAGGCTCTCCAGTCAATCCATTTTCCCCTGATACTCCCAAAGCCAAAACTATTTTTGCAGCGTCGCTATCTGCACTGAGCCAAGGAAATGAAACAGGTGTTTTTATGTCAATCGGTGTCCCAACTCCATCATAAATATCAACGTAGCTCCCCCAGGTGCACGCGTCGCCTCCGCGGAAACTAGGCCTTGATATTCGGCTTCAAGTGCAGTAATTGCCTCTCTATTTCCTGTTGCGGACGGTTTGTTCCCTCTATCGGCATCAAGAGATAGGCTTACGAATCTTCGATCAGCTCGATATTCCTTAGGAATATTATCGATTCTCCCGTAAGGCTCAAACAATTCCGCGCGATCTTCTGCGCCCTGGCTACCAAGAGGGCGGCTTGAAACAGGTGCTGAATCTGCAGGCTTGCTGAAGACAAGACCGCCGATGGCGCCAAGACCTCTGCTCAAAAAACCAATCGGGGTTGGACCCTCGATGACGTTTGTCAGCCAAGATGGCATCTCTGCCACTTGTGGCGGTGCTCCAAGACCGATGCTCGGGTCTGCTTTCTCGAACTCAGGGGTGCCGGAAGGCATTTTGGTTCTCAGGTCGAACGGAGGGGTGCGCCGGCCCCATCTGGGCGAACCGGCCTATATCCATTTTCTCCATTGGCGAGGTTGAGGGGATTCGCTGGATTGAGTGGGTTTGCGGATTAAGAGGACTAAGTGGACTCGCCGGATTGGCCGGGTTAAGCAGATGTAGAAACGCAGTGGGGCTACCATCTGCGCCGACATTCCCTACTGGCTCGTTTGGATCGTTTGAATCACTCACGACGCGTTTATCACCGCCTGATTAGGCTGTGCTATAGCTATAGCCTCAGGGAGCAACGCATTCTTGGCTGCGCCGTAGGTCGGCAGCCCCATCCGATTCATGCCCGCGGTGCGCATCGCTCGGACTTCGCCGAAGTTCGGTTTGGCCGACACGCCGGCCCATGCCCCGTTGCGTCTGATGAGATCACCCAGCTCGTCGTCGCTGCCAGAACTACGACTGCTGTTGGCTGCTGCGATGGAGTCCCCCAATACATTGCCAAACGCGTCAGCCTACTCGCAACTTGAACGATTTGGCGTAAATGTACCAATTACTTATCCAAGCACTTGGAGACTCCTGATAGCCTTCAATTTCAAACTCGTGGAGTCCAGTCAAGTTGGATCCAATTTGCCTTTTTAGATCCACTTCCTCTCTTAGCGCTTTGAATCCATCTGGCCGGCAAGGATCGCCTATGTACTCCCTCAGCGTGCGACGTGATTCGGCAACCCCGTTGAACTCCAGCTCGCCCTCGAACGGTCCTGGTCGCTCATTAGCGAGCGGATGGCCTCCCAACACGAACAGGCCACTGACTGGAATTTTCAAGGTACCTTCCTCGATACGCGCCTTCCCAAGAACGCACTCAGGGAAAAACAAGTCATCGAAAAAACCGTGAATCTCTTTCATTACTTCACCTTCTGAAGGACCGTTGACATAACGTCCTCGTTTGGCAATTGCTTGCCGTCGGTCGCACGAAATACGTTATTTCTAAATTCCGGCAGCAGCGGGCCTCTATCTTGAATTACTTTAAGCCCCAGCACGTCCAATTCACTTCTGTCTGGCAATTTTCCAAATTTATTGCCCTTGGTCGAATTGATAACCATTTGGCCGTCGGTCCTCAACACCCGCACTGCTTCAGGCAGGAAATCCATCATTCCCCTGCCTTGTGGGATGTAAGGATTACTGATGAGCAATTGGTCGGCAACACCATTTGCAAAAGGCAACTGTAGTGCAGACGCCTTAACACCTTCTAAAGCCCTAAGATCCACGTTTATTGCCCCGGCGGTTTGAGAGGTGTAACCACCGAACAGATCGAGCACCACCGGATCTCGTGACGGAGTCGGTGGCCTCCATCCTTGGGGCATTTGCGGCCCAGCATTCGGCCCCATCACCCCAAGGTCATCGTAAGAGACTTCCTTCGGCCTGCGAATCGCGTTTTGCATCCATGGCGTCGATGCCAGGAAGCCCACTCGCGCCTCAGCGCCAGTTCTGACCCACTCAGGAATCGCATCTGAGGCGTGGGCCGCATCTCCCGCGTAGCGCACCGCTGCGTCAGCGGCACGGCCCTCACGGTCCACCGCCATCAATCCACCCCTGTTGCGCGCATTGGCATAGGCATCCATGCCGGCGAGCACGGTGCGTTGCTCAGCCTTGTTGAGTGCACTGAACTCCCCGTTGGCCGCAAAGTCACGGTACTGCGTGGCACGGCTCGGACCCAAGCCTCTGGTTTCGCGCAGCGACTCGCTGACGTTGTCCAGGAAGACCTGCCCCTTGTTTCCGTAGCCGTAGCCCTCGTTGCTGTAGTCGCCGTACTTGGCTCCCTGTGCTCCACCGTTTGCGATCGTGGAGGCCTGCGCAGCATCTGCAAGTCGCTCAGCCCGCATCGAGCTTTCCCGAGCGATGGCACGACCGGCCAGACTGGCCTGGCTTGTGTCATCCAGGTCGATGTGCAGCTCCTGCCCAGGTTGCACCATCGGCACGCCGTTGCGACCAACCTGCACTTGGCCGGTTTTCAGCAGATAGCCATAGCCAGCCTGCTGCTGCGCCGAGTTCAAGCCCAGGTCCGCCAAGGCCGCCAGCGGCCCTTGCCCATTGCGCACGGTGGCCGTGCGACGGCTGCCGTTGTAGTTGTCGCTGGCAATGTCGCTGCCGTTGCGATAGTCATATGCAAAGGCTGGGTCGTCGCTGCCCACATAGGTTGGCAACCCTGCCGGGTTGATGCCTGCGCGTCGCGCCGCCGCATCCTGCGAGAAGTCCAGTCCATTGACCCTGGGAATCCCGTCGCCCATCGCGTAGACCTCTCGCGCCGCTGCCCTTTCCTCAGCCTCCCCACGCGTCATCTCGCTGCCTTGCCCGTTGGCCGCTGCGATGGAATCCCCCAGTGCATTGCCAAACGCATCCACCGCAACCTGCGTCGTATTGACCCTTCCACCGCGCATCGCGGCTGTGACCATACCTCCGGCAAAACCGGAGACGGTGCGAATGGCAAGGCCTTGACCGAATTCCCCGAAGCCTTGGAACGCGTTGTTTGCCGCCAAGACGCCGCCGACAACTTGTCCCACGCCCGCGCCCGCCGCGGATGCCGCCACGCCTCTCCAGCTGAACCGGTCTTGCAAGCCCGTGGCAACCGCTATGCCCTGGGTCAGTGCACTGCCGACCGCAGCACGCACCACTACGTTGGGTATATCGGTTGCGACACCGCCCAAGGGCGTGGGCATCACTTCGCCAAGACCCGCTGAAATCCCAGCACTTATCCCGGCGAGAGCCACCTGCTTCCAACTGATGGTGTCCTGCACCCCCATCGCAACACCAGCGGCCTGCCCCACGACCGACCCCAGCATGGCGCCACCCACGCCTCCGGTATAGACGGCAATCACCACGGCAATGACCGCCACGATGATCTGCCCGACCACCCCACAACCGCCCCCTTCGCCCTGCGGACGCGCCATCATCGTCGGCGTGTCGTTCGAGATCTTGCTGGGGTCATAAGGCTTGAACGTGTTCACGTTGTTCGCACTCGTCACCCGGCTCGGAACCGTGAGCACCTGCCCGGCCCGCAGGTCGGCGTTGCTCATCAACCCGTTCGCATCGGCGATCAGGTACCAGAGGTTGCCGTCGCCGTACGCCCCCTTGGCGATGCTCTGCAGCGTGTCGTTGGTTTGCACCGCATACACGCCGGGGCTGCCCGCGGGGTAGCTTCCATCGATGGGCTGGTAGCCAAAGCTGAAGGCCACCTCCGGCTTCCACAACTCGCTGCCCGGAAGGAATGGGTTGCCTTGCGGGAACCGCTCATCCATCGTCTGGCCGTAACGGCCCAACACCTCACCGTTGACCACCACCTGGCGCTGGCCGTTGTACTGCGTGCTCGGGTCCAATGAGCTCGTGTAATAGGCATACAGCACATTGCCCTGCGCATCGTTGACGAAGCGATGCTGCTGCTCCGAAGGGATCAGTTCGCCCGCATCGCTTGTGCTCACGAGGTGGCCGTTGGCGTCATAGCCGTAGCCCAGCCCGCCCAGCGCGCTGGTCGAGCCGGTGCGCCGCAGTTGCACCTGGTAGCCCTCGGCGCGCTGCAGCCAGGTTTGCTCGACGGTTCGCGATCCAAGCGGCACTGGCGCACCCGGGACGAAGGTGCGCGTGTCGGTGCTCGACTGCACCATGTTGCCCACGGCGTCGTACTCGTACGTGGTGTCGTTGGATACAGGCGTGGTCCCCACGCTGTTGTTGATCTGCTTGACCAACCGACCGTTCGCGTCGTAGAGGTTGATGTCCGCGCGTAGCGGGCCTCCGGCCATATCCGCCGGCAAGGGGCCGCCGTTCAGAAAGTTGTGCGCGTTGATGTAGTTCACATCCACGCCGCCCACGCCTAGTACGGTGCCGCTTGTCAGCACCCGGCCGGCACCGTCGTAGCTGCGCGTGTCGATGGTCGCGCCGTCGCGCGTGGTGGTCTTCAGGCGATCCAGCGAGTCGTAGGTGTAGATCTCGGCGGTCTCTCCGGCGTCTGCCAGCGGCGTCCATTGGCCGTTGACCTGGACCACCCGCGGGCCGTTATGCACGTCGCTGGTACGCCGGCCGTTGGCGTCGTGCGTCAGGCGATGCCCCTCGGCACCCAGGGTTCCGCTGGCATCTTGTGCATTGACCACCGTCTGCCGGTTCATCGCGTCGTACTGGAAGTACTGCTCGACGTTCTGGTCCGGCTTCGGATTGAGGGTCTGGTCATGCACATGAATGCCCACGTGCTTGCGGTTGCCCACCTTGTCGTAGTCGATTTCTATGTAGGCGCGTGTGTCGGCGATCCAGCGGATGCGGCCCAGCGCGTCGTAGGCAATCTGGTTGTCCTGGTAGGTCACACCACCTTGCACCATGGTTTCTCGCAACCGGCGGCCAGCCAGGTCGTAGCGGTAGCTGGTCGTCTTCTGGGGCTGCCCTGTCCCGTTGTCCGTGATGCGCACAGTCTGGCCAGCCGCGTCGTACTGGTAGCTCAGGTTCTGGCCGCGCGTGTTGGTCTGATTCAGCAGCTGGCGTGCGTTGTCGTAGCTGTAGCTGTATTGCGCCCCGCCAATGTCCGTGTGACCGGTGAGGCTGCCGAAGTAGTCGTACTTCCACGCGGCCACCGTGCCGTTGGCGTCCACTTCAACCACCTTGCGGTTGTGCGCGTCATAGCCCGCCAGCGTAGCCTGCCCCATCGGCTGAGCGGTGCGGATGATGTTGCCACGCAGGTCGTAGTCGTAGCTGATCGTGTTGCCCGCGCCGTTGGTCTGGCTGAGCTTGCGTCCGGCCTGGTCCCAGCGCTGGTTCTCTGCGATGGCGTCTGTGCCCGCACCGCGACTGGTTTGCACCAGGCGGTCGAGCTTGTCGCTGAGGAACCAGCTGGTCTGCTCCATCGCATCGATGGTGCGAACCTTGTTGCCGAAGGCGTTGTAGGCGTAGTTGATCACGCCGCCATCGGCATGCAGCTCTCGCACCAGGTTGCCGCCTGCGTCCCACTCCTGGCCGTTGACATGGTCGTTGGCATCGCGCACCGCCACCTGGCGGCCCATCTGGTCGTAGTAGAGACGGGTCACGGGCGCGTTGGTGTTGACGACGTTGCCTGCCAAATCTGCGCCCGGATTGCCGTCCGCGTCGCTTTGGACCTGCCGCGTGAGCTGGTTGTTGGCGTTGTAGCTGTAAGTGGTTTTCCAAGCTGTCGACCGTGGGTCGGTGATGCTCAGCACATTGCCCCAGCGGTCGACGTTCTGGATCAACGTGGGCCGTTGGTCGGCGGACACACCGTTGACAGCCGGAGCCTGCCCAATCTGGCGGCCGCCGAGCATCGGGTCTTCACTGATCGGATAGGGTCCCCCATTCGTGGCAGCCCAGCCGTATTGGGCCGGCGTGCCGGGTATCGTGTACCCCGGCGTGCCGGGGCTCCCGGGGGTATAGGGCGGCGTGTTGTCCGAAATGGTGATGTTGCCGCCGAAGTACCCCAACTGACCGGTGGCCTGATGAGTCGGCACGAACACGTTCGGCCCGACGGAGTACGTGTACGAGTAGGTGTAGACGCCTTCGGTGATCTGGGTTGTGTTCGGTGGTGTCCAGGGGAAGAAGTAGCCGTAGCCGTCCCCGGGGTAGGTGATCGACATCTGGGTCGGCGCGCCCACGGCTGCAGCCAACGCGAAAAGGCTGACATAGGGATATGCCAGCGGCAAGCGGACCGCCGCCAACATGCTCCCGTCGTAAGGCGACACCACCGAGACGACCGTCATTCCTTCGATGTGCGGCAGGCCGGAAGCGGGGACAGGATCGACACCGGGCACGTACTGATCCGGGGTGCCGGCAACCTTGCCGATCTGCCCCGTGGCATGCGCATAGGCGCCGGCCTCGCCCGAATGACGCCACAACAGTTCGTACTCGTAACTCCCTCCACCCAGACCCGCCAGATCGAGCGTGCTGCCTCCCGCGCCGTTCGATCCGATGGCGCGCTCCTGCCAGGCTCCCCAGCCGCCGTTGCCATCGGCCATGCGGATGCGAATGGTTTGGGTATCGCCCGCGCCCGGCCCCTGCCATTCGAGCCTCTGGCTGCCGATGTTGACCCCGATCGACGTGGCGATGGTGGCCAGTGGACGGGGCCCGATGGTCCAGGTGCCCGTGGCACTCGTCGTGGGCAATGCCTGCCCCGGCAGGTAGGTGATGACCTGGTATTCATAGGTGCCGAGCGGCACGTCGGACAGGTCGATGCGAAGGCCGTCGCCGAACTTGGGAGATGACCTCTCCAGCCAACTGCCAGTACTGCCCGCCAAGCGGTACTGGACCCTGACCTCGGCCTGCGGATCCGCGGGGGCCCCCACCGTCACGCTTTGGCCGATGTTGCCGAAACCCTTGTTGACGACGATGGGCTGCCAGTTGCCGTAAATGTCCTTCTTGTACACGCGCACGGCGTCCACGCGCTGGATACCGCCATAGGTTGCATTGGCCGCGTCGCTCCAACTGAAGCTCGCGCCGCTGTTGGCCTGGCTGGCATTGAAGACCTGTCCCTTGTTCTGCATGGGGCCGCTGTTGCCGGCGGCGTCGCGCGGCACGTAGCCGAACTGCACGAGCACGTCGCCGCTGCCCAGTGCCGCCAGCGTGTTCCAGCCGAGATTGACGGTGTTGGTGCCGCTCCAGCCGTTGCCGCCATAGCTGGCGCTGGCTGCAACGCCACCGGAAAGCGTGTCGTTGTTCACGGCAAGGCCGCCCTGTACTTCGGTGCGCGAGGCCAGCTCTTGTTTCACGACGCGACCGAGCAGGTCGTAGGTGGTGTCGGTGCGACGCAGGTCGGTTCGTTGTGCTGCCTGCATCGCATTCGCGAAGTCGCGCTTCAGGTCCGCATCGCTGCGCCCCTGGCCAGCGCTGCGGATCTCGCCGGTCTGATGGCCTTGCAGGTCGTACAGGGCAATCTTGTCGATGCCGTCGCCGCTGTTGGTGCGCCAGAGGCGGCCTGCGGCGTCGTAGTCGAAATACTCGCCAGCTTCGCCATTGAGGCTGCGGCTCACCAGTTCACCGAAGGCGTTGTATTGCAAAGCCGTGTTCACCACCACGCCAGAGGCTCCCGCGCCGTTGGCGAGGGTGCTTACGCCGTTGGCTTGCTCTGCCGTGCCTTGCCACAAAGAGACCCAGTTGCCCAGGCCGAGGTTCTGCTCCTGCAGGATGCGAATCTGCTGGACGCTTCCGAGCGGCAGATCAGGCACGAGCTTGCTCGACTGGGCGGCGTTGAACTGATTGATGCCGAAGATATTGCTGTACGTCGCGGGCTCGCCCGGCACGACGGTATCGGGCGCGCCGTCGGTCCCCGGCACGACTTGCGCCGCGGTCGTGTAGTCGAACTGGATCTGAACACGTCCGCCGCCAATTTTTACGAGACCGATCAGTTGTGTGAGGGTCAGGTTGCCGTTGCCTTCGTTCGCCGGCATCCCGGGAATGCCACCTCCGGCCTGCCCGTACGTTCCCTGGGTGACCGTCGCCTTGGGGTTGGTGGTGTACACACCGGCCGTGGCGCCATTGACGTACGTGCCGCTGTCGGTAGGCGTGCCGGGGTCGAGCACATGTGTCTGCTGGCCCAGTGCATCGTATTGATAGGCTCGAAACAGCGTCCGCGTGCTACCGGCGTTGTCGGTCACGCCCTGCCATTCCTTGGCGATCAGGCCCTGGCTGTTGTAGGAGCTGTAGTGGTTGACGCCCATGGCGTCGGGGCTCTGCACCGTGTGGCCCAACGCGTCGTATTGGGCATAGGTGGTGCGGTCGGTGCGGGCGACGAGGTCGATATCACTGTAGGGGTCGCCATCCACGGTGCCCGTCAGGTAGTAGTTGTTGGCAGGGAACATGCCCTTTTGCATGTGGAAGAGCGACGTGTCCAGCGAGCCCAGGGGGCTTGTGCTGACCCGGGCGACCGTCTCGATCTCGGTCCAGCCGGCGGCCAGGTATGCCGCTGCTTCTTCGGGGGTAGCCACCAGCGCCTGCCACGCAAACAGCCCCCCCAACTGCTGGAAGCGGCGCAGTGGCACGGTTCCGGGTACGTCGGCGTCCTTGTCGTACACGTAGCCGGTGATGCCGTCATCCGCCCAGATGGTGCCGAAGGCCAGATGGGCCAGCTTGTCCGCCTCGCTGGCTGTGTAGTAATAGATGTCGGTGTTGCCGGGCGTGAGGCTGCGCAGCTTGTACAGCGGGACGCCGCCCGCAAAGGGCGTGTCCGAGATGTATGCGGCAGTGCCGATTGGGGTCCATCCCTCTGCCTGTTTCTGCGCGATTTCCGGGTTCGGCACACCGATGGTGGACGGAAAGGGATTCGGGCTCACCGGATTGCCATTGACATCAGCGCCGTTGACGTACTCGGTCTTGAGCACGACGTTGCCGTGCGCATCGCGCCGGAAGACTGTCAGCGGCGTGACGGCCGCACCGGTCTCGGTGCTGGTGCGGGTGGGCTCTGCCACCGCAGTGACCCGACCCAGGGCGTCGTAGTAGCTGTAGGTGACAGCGCCCTTGGCGTCGGTGGTGCTGGTGAGATTGCCTACGGCGTCATAGCCGTAACTCGTGGTCAGGTCGCCACGCGTGCTGGTGCCGTTGGACGCTGCGCTGTACTCGACGTTGCGCCGGATCTCGCTGATCTTGCGGTTGTTGCGGTCGTATACCGTGTCCACGCGGCGGTCGTTGATTGCGTCTGGCGGCGAGGTGGGAGGTGCGCCTCCTGCATTGGTTGCACCCGTCCAGCCCATGAGGCTGCTTGTCCCGGCCCAGGCCGAACCATCAGGGTTCTTCGCGGCCTGCGCGTACTCGATGCGCATGGTGGCGTTGCCCGCCGCATCGAAGTTCTGGGTGGTGAGATAGCCGAGCGCGTCGACGCTGGCCACCTGCTGGCCACGGCGGTTGTAGAAGTTGGTGCTCAGAGCCCAGGTGTTGGCACTCTTGAGTTGTGCCACCTGGGTGAGTTCGCCGAAGGTGTTGTAGGTGTTGCGGGTGGTCTTGCCCGCAAAAGCATCCTGTGCGGTGTCGCTGCCGCCCTCGTGAACGTAGACCGCGGCCTCGCGCGCCTCGATGCTCCGGCCCAGGCGATCGTAGGTGGTCCACAGGGTGCGGTCGGCATCGTGGACCAGCGCATCGACCGTGGACTGGACCTGCGCACGCCCCAGGCTTTCCGGATTGCCCGTGGTCAGGCCGCTGGCCGCTCCGTAACGTGTGAGTTTGGTGGCGTCGCCGAAGGCATTGCGCTCGTAGCCGGTGACATAGCCCAGCGCATCAACTTCATGGGCCACCCGCCCAACGAGGTCGTAGGTCTTGTAGCTGTAGTTGCCGCCGATGTCGCGGTTGGCAACGGCGTTGCCCAAGGCGTCGTAGGTGGTCTCGGTGTAGAGCGTCTGAGTGGTGTCGTGGCGACTGTCGAGGCCATCCACAGTAAGGGTGTCACTCGAGGAGTTGTACACACCCACGGGCGGGTAGATGACCTTGACCTGGCGCCCGACCCGATCGTATTCGTAGGTGGTGGTGCGCTGCTCGGGGCGTCCCGCGCCTTCGGTGCGGCTGCGCAGGTTGCCGAAGCTGTCGTAGGCCAGCACGGTGACGACATTGCCTGCGCCGCTCGAGCCGGCATCGACCTGCAGGCGACCATTGGCGTCGGGGGTGACGGCGGTGAGATCGACCTGCGGAGAAATCTCCCGCACCATCCGGCCCTGGAGGTCATAGGCATAGGTCCACACGGCGCCCTTGGCGTTGGTGTAGCTGGTCTTGTTGTCCAGCGCGTCGTAGCTCCATGCCTCCGTGAAGCCCATGGCATCGACGCTGGACAGGACGCGCCCTGCGGCGTCGTACTGGAAGCTCTTGGTGCGGTCGTCGGGTGCAATGACGACGGCATCGGCAATGGCCTTTGCCGTGTTGGCCGTGTTCGTCGGGATGGACAGCGCATATTGCGTGCTGCTGCGCACCTGCCCCAGCCCGTCGTAGTCGGTCTTGCTGACGAAGCCCATGGGGTCGACGCCAAAGATCTTCTGCCCGCCGCCATTGAAGACCTGCAGGGTGACGCGGTCGTTCACGGTGTCGACCGCAGTGCGCGCGCGAATGTCGGCCGAGCTGGCGGTAGCGCTCAAGCCTGCGACGTTGATGACCCGGGTATACCGGCGGGTTTGCACCTCCTGTCCGAGGCCGTCGTAGACGGATTCGGTCGTGCCACCTTGGGCATCGACGGCGAAGACTTGGCGGTTGGCCTGGTCGTAGGCAAAGCGTTGGACGCGGTCGGTGCCCGTGTTGGCGTTCGCGTTCGTGCTCGTCTGCAAGTCCGCGTCGGTGTAGACGCTCGCTATCGAGGGTGGGGCGATGCGGGTGTCGTAGCCGACTTGCTGCGTAACGTTGCCGAAGGCGTCGTAGACAGCCCGGGTGACGCTGCCCAGGGCATCGACCGTGAAGGTGCGACGGCCCGCGCCGTCGTGGGCGAACGCAGTGATGCGGTCGACCGAGACATCAGGGCGAAGGAGCCCCTGCAAAGCACTGTCGGTCAGTTGCGGGATCGCATAGCCGTTGATGACGCCGTCGCCGAAACCGAGGACATCGACCGTCTGGGCGTACTGAACAGTGCGCACCACGCGGCCCGTACCGTCGTAGCTGTTGCGCATGACGGCACCCGTGCCATCGACGCTCCAGCTCAGTCGTCCGGCAGCGTCGTAGACCATGTACTTGGCCTGATCGCTACCCGGTGCAACGCTCAGGTTGCCGAAGACGGAGTCGATGTCGTTGCCAACGTAGCTCAGCAGCGGCCAGGCGTGCGCGGTCTGGCGCACGAGGCGACCGACACCGTCGTAGTCGTAGGAGGTGACCTCGCGCATCCAGCCCGCGCCGGACATCAGCTCGGACGTGTCGGTCCAGCGCAGCTGGTAGCACAGGCGGTTGCCCGCGTCGTAGAGGTAGTCGGTGACGCGGTCGGCATCGCTTTCGGCCACGCTGGCCGGGTCGGCTCCCTCAGCAATGGGAGTGGCGTACTGGCTACGGCGTGTGACATTGCCGTTGGCGTCGTACTCGGTCTTGTTGACGGCGCCGATGCCGTCCACGCTCCAGATGAGCCGGTTGGCTGCGTCGTAGACATTGCGCACGCGCTGGTCGTGGGCATCGTCAAGCACCGGTGCAGGCGCCGTTCGGCCGTCCCAGCTGGCAAGCGCGGTGGGTGTCAGTGGCGTGCTGTAGCTGCGCTTTGCGACGACATTGCCGAGGGCATCGTAGGTGTACTGGGTGACGTCGCCCAACGCATCGACATTCCAGGTGGCGCGATTGGCGGTGTCGTAGACGGTGCGGATGCGCTGGTCGCGGGTTGCGTCGGCAGCTACCGGAGGAGCGGATGTGCCGTTCCAGTTGCCGAATGCGGTGCTGGTCAGCGCCGTCGCGTAGGCGCGCGACTCCGTGACATTGCCGTTGGCATCGTAGAAATACTGGACCACACCGCCGGCACCATCCACCTTCCAGGTGGCCCGGTTGAGTGCATCGAAGACAGTGCGTACGCGCTCGTCGCGCGTCGCATCGGCCACGACAGGCGGATTGCCCGCGATGTTCCAGCCCGCGAGATCGATACGGTTGGCATAGGCCCGCGTCTCGATGACGTTGTTGGCCTTGTCGTACTTGTATTCGACGACGGCACCGGTTCCATCCACGCTGAAGCTCAGGCGGCCGTCGCGGTCATAGCGGCGGCTTTCGGTGACATCCGAGCCGGTGCTGACCACCACCTTCGCCTGGATCTGCGCAACGGTGAGCGCATTGCCCAGGCCCGTGGTATCGATCGGCGCCGCATACGCGGTGCGGCGCGTGATTCGCCCTTCCGCGTCGTACTCCTGCTTTGAGAGATTACCCAGTGCGTCGAGCGTGAAGACCAGACGATTGTTGGCGTCGTAGGCATAGCGCGTGGCGTTGCCGTTGGCATCGATGGAACGCGTGACATTGTCGGCCGCGTCGTATTCGTAGCTGCGCGTGAGATTCAGGCCCGCGGGGTCGACCTGCTCCTTGATGCGCCGGCCGGCACCGTCGTAGGTGTACTGGGTGACGCTGCCATTCGGGTCGGTGACCGTGAGCAGCTTGCCCGTGGTGTCGTGGGTGTAGCTGGTGGTGAGGCGCAGTCCGGTGGGGTCGATCACCTTGCTGATCGTCTGGCCCGCGAGATCGAATGTGGTGGCAGTCACCGTGCCATTGGGATCGGTGACATTGACGGTCTGGCCCTTGGCGTCGTAGCCATAGGTCGTGACAAGGTTCAGCCCCGTGGGGTCGAGCGTTCGGGTCAGCAGGCGATTGGCGGCGTCGTAGGTGTAGCTGCTGACGACACCGTTAGCATCGCTGCTGTTGAACTTGAGGCCGGTCTTGTCATAGGTCGCGCTGGTGGCGATGGTCGTTGTGCCATCCAGCGCGGCCGACGTTTGCAGCAGGTTGCCGCTCTTGTCGTAGGTGTAGCTGGCGACGTTGCCGCGGCCATCGGTCACGCTCTGGGTCTGGCCCTGGCGGTTGCGCGTGGTGGTGACCGCAACGCCTTCGGAGGTGGCAACGGTGGTGCGGCGGTTGGCGAGGTCGTAGCCGAAACTGGTCCAGTAGCCCACGGCATCGCGCTGGTACATCACGCGATTGAAGGCGTCGAATTCGGTCAGGCGTTGGCCGTTGAGCGCATCGTAGGTGTAGGCCACCCGGCCGAGGCGGTCGAATGCAAACTGGGTGCGGCCGCCGTTGGCGTCGAAGACATCGGTGGCGCGACCGAAGGCATCGTAGATCTTGCGTTCGGTGATGTTGAGCGTGCCGGCGTCCTGAGTTGTCTTCGTCTTCAGTCCGCGACGGTCGAAAGTGGCCGTGTCGGTGACGACATAGCCACTCTTCAACGTATAGCTGCTGGCAGTGGCCTCGCGGAAGGCGTTGTACGAATAGCTGGTGATGCTGCCCAACGCATCCGTTGTGCTGGCCTTGGTGCCCGTGGCGTTGTAGCCGTGCAGGACGTGGGTGTCCTTGGTTGCATCGGCCACGAGACTGAGCTGGTCCGCCAGGATGTCCGTGTCCAGCCCGCCGGGCGTCGTGGTGCCCAGGGTCGCGACATCGATCGGGGTTCCGTAGATGACCTGCTCGATCAACTGACCCATCGCGCTGTAGCGGCTCTCGGTGACTTCACCCATCGCGTTCACGGTGTAGCGCAGGCGACCGATGGCGTCGTAGAAGAACAACGTGCGGTGTCCGTTGGCGTCTGTGGTGCTGGTGCGGCGACCGGCTGCGTCGTAGGTATGCGTCAGGCCATTGGCAGCCCACAAGGCGAGTGGATCGCTCAAGGTCACAGCATCGCTGCCGCGACCGTCGAGCTCGCCGATCAGACGGCCCTGGATGTCGTAGAGCGTGCGGCTGATGCGCTCATCTGCCGTCCCGGCAGCAGTGGTGGTCTGGACGAGCTGGCCGACGCTGTTGTACGCGAACCTGGTGACCGTGCCTTCTACGTTCGTGCGGCTCAGGAGTTGATTGGCGGCGCTCCAGGTCTGGGTGATGATGTGGTCCCGGGCGGCGTCCGGTGACGGGCGAATGCTGTCCACGGTGGAGGTGGCATTGACGGCCCCCGCCGGATTGGCGCGGCGGATGGTCTGCGTGACATTGCCGCGCGCGTCGTAAACAGTTTCGGTGAGATAGCCCAGGCTGTCGACCTGTCCGACGAGTCGCCCCTGTGCGTCATAGAGGTTGTAGTTGTGGATGTCCGCTGCACCCCATTCCTGCGCGCGTACGCCTGTGAGGTTGTAGCTGGCACGTGCGATGGCTATGGCTGCAGTGCGATTGGCGGCGCTGGTGAAGTTAGTCGCACGGTTCCAATAGCCGATGGACTCTGTCTGTTCGCCTGCGGCGTTGTACTTGTACTCGGTGAGATAGCCCTCGGCGTCCAGCGTCCCCTGGAGCTGACCATCGCGGTTGTACAAGCGGGAGACGGTGCGGTCCTGCGCGTTGTCGAGATTGACTTGAATGGTGGTGACAGGCGTGCCGACCACGGTTTGTGTGAAGCTGACTTCGCTGTCGGTGTTGTGCGCATCACCCACGTAAGCCGCGGTGAACGTGCGAGTCCCCGACGGCAGCGTCACGCCGGACAGCGTTGCAACGCCATTGACGACCTGCGCAGTGCCCAGGAGTCGCGTGCCGTCGTAAAAACTCACCAGGCTGCTGGGTTGCGGGCCATTGACCCGAACCGACAACGAACCATCCTTGGCGATCGAAGAAGGCGTCAGGTTTGTCAGGGTCGTTGTCGCGGGAACGACGTCGAACGAAGACCCTGCGATACCGGACGTGCTGGGCAGCGTATTGATGTCGCCCTCGTACACGCCATAGATCGTGTTGGAGCCGTAGTGGCCAACCTCCAGAGAACTGAGTGTCAATGTCGCTACACCATCAACCATGACAGTCGAACCGAGATACCGACCTCCTCCATATAGTTTCATGACCCCGCCGTCCGGGCGAAGCGCGCCTGGTACTCTGACGGTCAGCGTGATCGGCGATCCATATTCCACTCGGGTTGCGGACAGACCGGTGCTGCTCCAACTCATCGGCGTCGCGTTCGCGATCACCTCCTGCCTCGCAGCCGCCGAGGTACTTTGTGCGTTGTTGTCGTCCCCTGAATATTGCGCAGTGATGTTGTTCGAACCCAAAGGGAGGTTGTTGGTGGTCAGTGTTGCCACGCCGTTGAGAATCTGAGCGGTCCCGATGACGGTGGTGCCGCTGTAGAACGTGACAGTGCCCGAGGCGGCAGGCGCGGTCGTGCGATCGCCCCAATGAGGGTGGGACGGCTTTTGCGGGGTGATCGTTGCCGTCAACGTGACAGGCGCGCCTGCAACCGTCTGGGGGCGTGAGGACGTCAGCTGTGTGTTTGTAGCAGCGGGCTGAACATGCGCTTGCCAAGCTGTACCTGTCGATCCCGTCGAACTGGCGTTGTACGCACTCCCCGAATACACCACCGTAATTTCTCTGTCTCCAACAGGCAGTCCGAACGCCCGGCCATTGACTTCGGTACGGCCTCCGACGATCTCGTAGCTACCTACCAGCGTGTCGCCATCGAAATAGCTGTAGGTTCCTGTCCACGGATACTGTTGATCCCCTCCGAAGCCAACCGTATACATCGTCATCGGAAGCCCAACAGCTTCAGTCCTGCCCTGTATGCCCACGCCCGTGGAGACAGTTCCAAAGCGAACAATGGGCTGCGCGGCGCCTGTGCCGGCCGAGATCTGCAGGCTCGGCCCTTGCGCAAAGCCTTCCAGATTGTTGGCATCACCTGCATATCCGGCCTGAATGCGGTTGGTGCCAACGGCAAGGTAGTTGACGGCCAAGGTCGCCTGGCCATTAACCACCGATGCAACACCCAACACCGTCTTGCCACTGAAGAAGGTCACGACACCTGTGACGCCCACGCCAGCCACGCGAGCGGTCAGGGTGATCGTGTCGTCCTGCGTACCGCTCGCGGCAGAGGCGGTCAGATCCAGCGTGGTCGGGGCCTTCAGGGTGAGATGGGAAACTCCTTCGGACCTACTCCCTGCAGAGGTGGAATTTCCTCTGTAAATCGCGCTGAGAGAGGACGAACCATTCTTGATTTGATCGCTGAAAAGAATGGCCTTGCCGTTGGAAATTTCCGCGCTTCCAAGATAGGTTGAGTCGCTATAAAAATCCACCACCCCTTCAGTGACGACAACCGAGCTCACGCCCCCCGCCGTTTGAATTTGCACAACCTCCACCGACAACCGTTGTGCGACTCCAAGGTTCGCGTAGGTTTGTGCAACGGTCAATGTCGCTTGTGTCTTGATGCCCTGCGTTGAGGGATCGACGAGTTGTATGACCGAGTTGCTGGTGCTTTGCGTATTGCTTTGATCGCCACCGTAAACGGCGCTCAGGTAGCCCCCTCCGACGGGCAGGTTGTCAATGGTCAGCGTGGCGATGCCGTTGACGACCTGGGCTGTTCCGACGATCGTGGTGCCCTTGTAGAAGGTGACGGTGCCCGAGGGTGAAGGCGCGAGCGTCCGATCACCCCAATGCGGATGCGTGACCGGTTGATGGTAGACGGTGGCCGTCAGCGTCAGCGGTGCTCCCACAACCGTCGGAGACCTTGAAGTCGCCAGTTGAATTGCTGTTCCTGCCGGCTGGACATCGACCTGCCAGTTCGGTGTTACCACCCCGACGGCGCTGGCATTGTTCACATCGCCTGAATACACCACTTTGATCGCGCGCAAACCCATGGGAAGACCAAGAGCTCGGCCGTTGCCCTGGCTACGCAGCAGGTCATAGCTACCTATGATCCGATCGCCATCAAAGTAGGTGTAGGTCCCAGTCAATGGGTATCGCGAGTCGGCTGGAAATCCGACTGTATAGAGGGCCACTGGGAGGCCCAGTACTTCCGCTCCGTGTTTACCTTCAATACCCACCCCAGTCGGTCGGGTGCCAATCTGAACAAGTGGCGGGACAGTTCCTGTGCCTGCTGTGATCTGCAAGCTTGGCCCTTGCTGCGCGAAGCCTTCCAGATTGTTGACGTCACCCGCATACGCGGCCCGAATAACATTGGCGCCTACCGGAAGATTGTTGACGGCAAGGGTTGCCTGGCCATTGACGACCAGTGCCGTGCCCAGTGGCTTCATGCCGCTGAAGAACGTTACGGCACCTGTTACGCCCACGCCCGCCACACGTGCAGTCAAGGTGATCGTGTCGTCCTGCGTGCCGCTCGCTGCAGAGGCGGTCAGATCAAGCGTTGTTTGTACGCGCACGTCTCCCTGGGACGGTAAAGCGCTACTTGCTGCATTGTTGACATCACCGCTGTATTGGGCCGTCAAGGAACCTGCACTTGCCAAACCGGGTAGATCGAGCTTTGCAATTCCATTCACGACGGCTGCGGTCCCGATGGCTTCAGTACCGCTGTAGAAGGTCACCGTACCCGTGGGATTCGTTGACGTTCCAAACTTGGCGGCCACGGTCGCGGTAATGCTGACACCGTCTGCCGTATTCAGGGCGGTCAGTGCCGTGGTGATGGTTGCCCTGGGTTGAATGGTCAGGCCCCATGAAGGAGCAGCACCTGCATGCAGGGAGTCGCCCGCGTAGATCGCGCGCATGCTCAACGTGCCAGCGGGCAAATTACTCGTCGTCAAGGTTGCCAGTCCATTGATGACCGCCGCCGTGCCAATGAGCGTATCGCCGTTGTAGAACTTCACCTCGCCTGTAGCGGTGGCCAGTCCGGGTGGCTGCGTTGTCGTCAAGGCCACAGATATCGTCAGCGCTTGGCCGTAAGCAACCTCCCAATAGTTAGGCGAAAAGCTCACGGCCGCACTGGTGGCTGCGCCTGCGATGGTCTTGGTGGCGACAGGTGACACGCTTGCCGGCCTCTGTGCATCGCCCGAGTAGGCTGCCCGGATGTTGTTCACACCTATCGGCAATTCGTTCGTGACCAACGTGGCCTTGCCATTGACCACCATCGCGCTGCCAACGACTGTCTCGCCACTGAAAAAGGTCACCATGCCACCGGGATTCACCCCTTCGATCGTGGCCGTCAGCGTGACCTGCGAGCCCAAAGGTGCCGGATTTGCGTTGTCCACGCCCAGCGTGATGCCACCCACAGTGGCAGGATTCACCAACAGCTCGATGTTCGCCCCACTACCCAGCAGGCTCACATCAATCGGATTGGCCAACTGCGTCACGTTAAGGATGCGCGACGCCCCGTCATAGGTCG
Source organism: Variovorax sp. RKNM96 (assembly GCF_017161115.1). Classification (GTDB taxonomy): domain Bacteria; phylum Pseudomonadota; class Gammaproteobacteria; order Burkholderiales; family Burkholderiaceae_C; genus Variovorax. Next base: position 273,093 of record NZ_CP046508.1, read on the forward strand.
TCTGCGTCACGTACCCCAGTGCATCCACCTGCCACGTGAGCCGGTTGGCCGTGTCGTAGAAGCGCCAGACCTTCTGATCCTGCGACGTATTCGCCGGCCGCAGCACATCCAGGCTGGTCGTTGTGTTCGTTGCACTCCACGCCGTGGTCGGCTTGCCCGCCCCATCCACCAGTGCGGCCGTATCGATCTGCGTCGCGTAGGCGATGGTCTCGCGCAATTGCCCGTTGGCGTTGTACACATACTCGATCACCGCCCCGGTCGCATCGATGTCTGCGATCTTGCGATCAGCCTCGTCGTACAGCATCCACTTGCGTACGCCCGTCGGGTCCTGCGTCATCAGCAGGTTGCCGTCCTTGTCGTAGGCGTAGGTGGTGGTGCCCAGCACGCCGGTGCCGGTGCTCTCCTGAGTCACGCTCACGAGACGCCCGGCCTTGTCGTAGGCCGAGACGGTGACCAGCCCGCTGGCGATGGTTACGCTGGTCTTGCCGCCCGCATCGTCGTAGCTGGTGATCGTGGTGTTGGCCGTGGTCCCGCCATCGAGCGACGGCGCACTGACGCTGAGCACTCGGCCCAGACCGTCGTAGGTGTAGGTGGTGACGGCAGTGGCGCCACCTGACGTCGTGGCCGGCTCGATCTTCTGCAGCAGCAACCCGCGCGGGTCATAGACGTACTGGGTGGTGGCCGCGGTGCTGGCTACGCCGCTGCCGTTGGCAGCCGTTGACGCGTAGGTCGTGCTGCTGCTCAACTGGCCGCGCGCGTCATAGGCCAATTCGGTGAGCTCGGTGCGCGTGCGGTCCTGGGCGGTGGCCCAACTGCTCAGTTGCGCCTCAGTGGGCACATCGCCGAGGGCCAGGGCTGCCGTGTTGTAGGCGGCACCGGCGTATTTGATGGCACTGGTGCGCTGGCCGTAGCCGTCGTAGCGGTACTCGGTGACGTTGCCCTGTGGTGTGATCGCAAAGCGCAACTGGTTGGGGTTGCCTGCGGCATAGACGTAGCGCGTGGTCTCGGGCAGCGCAGCGTCCTTGTTGAACGCGGCGCGATCGACCACGGCCGCATCGGCATAGATCGTGTCGGTCAGCAACTGGTTGGCGCCGTTGTAGGTGCGCACGCGGGTGTCGCCGGCCGAGTCGACCTCTCGGGTCAGGTTGCCATGGTCGTCGTACTGCAGTGTGACCTTGTGACCTTCTCCATCGGTGACAAGCGTGACGTTACCGGTGGTGTCGTAGGCGTAGCTGATCTGGCTCAGGCCGCTGGTATTGGTTGCCGTGACGCCGCTGCGCACCTGGGTCAACTGCCCTTGGGCGTCGTACAGGTAGACCGACTGGGCGCCCAGCGGATCGGTGACGGTGGTGGTGTTCTGGGCTGTGTCGTAGGCGAAACGGGTGATCGCACCCAGTGCGTCGGTGACGGTGTCGACCTTGTAGGTACCGCCCGCCTGCACGTAGGTGAAGCTGAGCTTCGTGCCGTCGCTCTGCGTGACGCTGGCCACGCGCTTGCTCGTACCGTCATAGGTGTATGTGGTGACATAGACCCTGGTGTCCGACACCGTGTTGTCGTCGGGCGAGAGATCAACGGTGACCTCGAACAGGCGGTTGCTGCCGTCGTAGGCATAGTGCACGGTGGTGCTGGTAACGCCGCCGGAGACGGTGCGGATCTGGGTGAGGTTCGTGCCGCTGTAGTCGTAGTAGCTGACGTCGCCGTTGGCGTCGGTGACGGACTTCACCGTGCCGTTGGCGTTGTAGGCGTAGCTGATGGTGTTGCCATCGGTGTCGGTCACGGAGACCAGGCGGCCCGCGCCGCTGGCCTGGTAGCGCTCGATGCGGCCGGTGTCGCCGTCGGTCCAGATGAACTGCGAGGCACCACTGTCGTAGGCAATGGTGTCGAAGGCGCCGGCGCCGGCGGGGCTGACGTAGCGGTTCTGCGTGGCGTCCCAGGTGTAGACGGCCTGGGCACCATCGCGGTCGGTGCGGGTCAAGGTGCTGCCGGCCGTACCCACGGAACCAGAGGTCAGGACCACCTTCTGGCCGAAGGCGCCCACGTTCCAGTTGTCGCCGTTGTCGTCGGTGAGCAGGCCCTGGCTGTTGTAGGTACGCACGGCGCTGATGTCGAGCCCTCGACCCAGGAGCACATCGTCGCGGTCCTGCAGTACGAGGTTGCCGTTGGCGATGTTGACGAAGGACTGTTCGCCGTTGCGGCCCTGGCCCGCCGTCCCGATCAAGCCGCGTTGGCCCAAAGTGGCCAAGGAACCCAGGCTCAGGCCCAGACTGTTACCGCTGACGATTGCAACCATGAATTCATCCCCGAATGTGTCGTTTCATGGACATGCAATCTCACCGGGCACGGGTACTGCAGTCCGCTGGGCAATACATCCAGGGAACCCTCGAATCGTTTAGGGCGGGGCAGCGGAAAAAATGCCTCAGCACTTCTGATTCGCGAAATAAGTCACAAAAATCTCCAACAAGATTGTGAAATCGGTGGACCCAACACTGAGGAAAATGAGGATTGCCGATGACGGCCGTCGATCGGCTGCGCAAACGCTTCACGCAGCGCCGTGCAACCCCCTTCGGTACTGCACCGCCTCCGCCACATGCACTACCTGCACCGTCTCCGACGCAGCCAGGTCGGCAATCGTGCGCGCCACCTTCAGCGCACGGTGCGTGCTGCGCGCCGACCAGCCGAGCTTGGCGGCGGCGTTGTAGATGAACTTGAGGGCAGTGGCGTCCAGCGCCGCGTACTTGTCGATGGCGCTGCCCTGCAGGTTCTGGTTGGCGTGGCCCTGGCGCCGCATCGCGCGTTCGCGTGCCGCCACCACGCGGCTGCGGATGCTCTCGGTCGACTCGCCCGGGGGTGAATCGAGCAGTTGCTGCGCCGACACGGCGGGCACTTCGATGTGCAGGTCGATGCGGTCCAGCAGCGGCCCGCTGAGCTTGCCCTGGTAGCGCGAGACCTGGTCCGGCGTGCAGCGGCAGGACTTCAGCGACGAGCCGAGGTAGCCGCAAGGACAGGGGTTCATCGCCGCGATCAACTGAAAGCGCGCGGGAAACTCGGCGCGACGTGCGGCACGGGCGATCGTGATCGTGCCGGTCTCCAGCGGTTCGCGCAGCGCCTCCAGTGCAGATCGCGCGAACTCGGGAAATTCATCGAGGAAGAGCACGCCGTGGTGGGCTCTTGAAATCTCGCCCGGTCGGGGCGGCGAACCACCACCCACCAGCGCCACCGCGCTGGAGGTGTGATGCGGCGCGGACGTCGGCCTGCACATCCACCGCTCCGTCGCGAAACGCCCGCCCAGGCTGGCCACGGCGGCGCTTTCCAGGGCTTCGTCGATGCTCATCGCCGGCAGCAGGCCAGCAAAGCGCTGCGCGAGCATCGACTTGCCCGAGCCCGGCTCGCCCACCATCAACAGGCTGTGGCCGCCGGCCGCGGCGATCTCGAGCGCGCGCTTGGCGCCGGCGTGGCCCTTGACCTCGGCCAGGTCGGCATACGGCGCTGCGGCGATGGCCGGTGTGACCTGGATCCGCGCCCAGCCGTCGTCGGGCGGCTCGGGTGCCGCGGCCCTGTCGTCGTCCTCGGGAATGAATTGCTGCACCACATCGAGCAGGTGCCTCGCGCCATACACCTCGCCGCCGGGCACCAGCGCGGCTTCTTGCGCGCTGTCCATCGGCAGCACCAGCTTCGTCGCGACACCCCGGGTGTGCAGGGCCAGCGCCATGGCCAGCGCACCGCGCACCGGCCGCAGTTCGCCCGACAACGACAACTCGCCCGCGAACTCGTGCCCGGCCAGCCGCGCGCCCTGGATCTGTTCGCTGGCTGCGAGGATCCCCAGCGCAATCGGCAGGTCGAAGCGGCCGGAATCCTTCGGCAGGTCGGCCGGCGCGAGGCTGACCACGATCTTTTTATTGTTCGGAAACTCCAGCCCCGCGTTCTGGATGGCCGAGCGCACGCGATCGCGCGATTCCTTCACCTCGGTCTCCGCCAGCCCGACCAGCGTGAAACTGGGCAAACCATTCGCCAGATGCACCTCGACCGTGACATCGGCCGCTTCCAGCCCTAGCAAAGCTCGGCTTTGCACCAAAGACAGACTCATTTCTCTCCCTCTCCCCAAGATGGTGCGTCCATCTTTCATTGGCCCACGGTCGCGCGGCACGCTGGTGCCTGCAACCGATCGAAACATTCCTTGTAACGAATTGGCGCTCATCGGCGGCCGCTTCTTCCCTCTCGGACGACCGCATTCGTGCACTTTGGCACGCTCCCTGCTTTGAGCGTGTCAGGTCCCACAACACTTACTTACTTGCGAGGAGTTTCCCGATGACGCACCGTTCCGCCGTTCAGGCGCTGATCGTTCTGGCCACTGCATTGACCACGTCGGGCGCCGCCCTGGCGCAGACAGCTCCGGCGGATCCGGCACCCGCCCCGGCGCCATCGCTGACCGGCAACATCTCGCTGACCACCAACTACAAGTTCCGCGGCCAGGACCAGGACATGATCGGCCGCAACGACTACGCCAAGACCAAGGGCTTCAAGCCCGCCATCCAGGGCGGCCTGGACTACGCCTTCGGCGACAGCGGTTTCTACGTGGGCAGCTGGAACTCGAGCGTCAACTGGCTCAAGGGCAACAGCATCGAGATGGACCTGTACGGCGGCTACAAATTCAAGGCCGGCCCGATCGACATGGACGTCGGTGCGCTCACCTACATCTACCCCGGCAACTCCGTGGGCAACACCACCGAGCTCTACCTGGGCGCCACCTACGCCAACGAAACCTTCGGCTCGTTCACCGCCAAGTACTCGCACACGGTCTCCAAGGACTACTTCGGCTATGCCGGCAACAAGCTCGGCTCGGGCCTGAAGGGCCAGAACACCGGCTACCTGAACCTGTCGTACAGCAAGGAAATCGTGCCCAAGGTCACGCTGAAGGCGGCCGTCGGCTTCACCAACATGTCCAGTGACATCCGCAGCCTGGGCTACAAGAGCTATGTCGACTACAACGTCGGCGCGTCGTACGACTTCGGCAATGGCCTGTCGTTGACCGGTTCCGTGCAAGGCGCGAACAAGAAGACCGCGTACAACGTCGCGGCCGGCCCGGTGTACGACTTCGGCTTCTTCACCACGCAGCAGGTCTACTCGCCGAACAAGGCACGCTTCATCCTCACGCTGACGAAGACGCTCTAAACAGAACAACGAGGTGCGGCCCAAGCTGCCGCACCATTCCATTTCCATCCAAAGGAGAAGTTCACATGAAGCTGGTCACAGCCATCATCAAACCGTTCAAGCTCGACGAAGTGCGTGAAGCACTGTCGGCGATCGGCGTGCAGGGGATCACCGTCACAGAGGTGAAGGGCTTCGGGCGCCAGAAGGGCCACACCGAGCTCTACCGCGGCGCGGAGTACGTGGTCGACTTCCTGCCCAAGGTCAAGATCGAAGCGGCCGTCTCCGACGACCTGGTCGATCGCGTGATCGAAGCCGTCGAAGGTGCCGCCCGCACCGGCAAGATCGGCGACGGAAAAATCTTTGTCTACAACCTCGAGCAGGTCGTACGCATCCGCACCGGCGAAACGGGCCGCGAAGCCCTCTGATCGAGTCTGGCCCGAAAGAACAACGACTATGAAAAAACTGCTTGTCTCTCTTGCGCTCGGCCTGAGCGTTCTCGCCGCCGGCACGACCGGCTTCGCACAGACGCCCGCCGCGCCTGCTGAAGCGCCCGCCGCCTCCGCGCCGGCTGCCGCAGCACCCGCGGCCGCTCCCGCTGCTGCAGCACCTGCCGCCGCAGCAGCTGCACCCGCCGCGGCCGAAGCCGCACCTGCTGCCGCTCCCGCGCCGTCCTTCAACAAGGGCGACACCAGCTGGATGATGCTGTCCACGCTGCTCGTCATCATGATGACCATCCCCGGCCTCGCGCTGTTCTATGGCGGCCTGGTCCGCAGCAAGAACATGCTGTCGGTGCTGATGCAGGTGATGGTCACCTTCTCGCTGATCGTGGTGCTGTGGCTCATCTATGGCTACAGCATCGCCTTCACCGAGGGGAACGCCTTCTTCGGCGGATTCGACCGGCTCTTCATGAAGGGGATCTTCGATCCGGCCACCGGCGTGTTCGCACCCGGTGCCACCTTCAGCAAGGGCGTCTACATCCCCGAACTGCTGTTCGCCGCCTTCCAGGCCACGTTCGCCGGCATCACCTGCTGCCTGATCGTGGGTGCCTTTGCAGAACGCGCCAAGTTCTCGGCCGTGCTGCTGTTCATGGTGATCTGGTTCACCTTCAGCTATGCGCCGCTGGCCCACATGGTCTGGTTCTGGATGGGCCCCGACGCCTACACCGCCGCCAACGTGGTGGACGCCAACAACGCCAAGGCCGGCCTGATCTGGCAGTGGGGCGCGCTCGACTTCGCAGGCGGCACCGTGGTGCACATCAACGCAGCCGTCGCCGGCCTCGTGGGTGCCTTCGTGATCGGCAAGCGCGTGGGCTACGGCAAGGAAGCCTTCACGCCGCACTCGCTCACGCTCACCATGGTCGGTGCTTCGCTGCTGTGGGTCGGCTGGTTCGGCTTCAACGCAGGTTCGGCCCTGGAAGCCGGCACCAGCGCCGTGCTCGCCTTCATGAACACCTTCTCTGCCACCGCCGCCGCCGTGCTCGCATGGTGCATCGGTGAAGCGCTGATGCGCGGCAAGGCCTCGATGCTGGGTGCCGCCTCGGGCGCCGTTGCAGGCCTCGTGGCCATCACCCCGGCCGCCGGCAACGTCGGCCTGATGGGCGCCCTCGTGATCGGCTTCGTCGCCGGCTTCGCCTGCCTCTGGGGCGTCAACGGCCTCAAGAAGCTGCTCGGTGCGGACGACTCGCTCGACGTGTTCGGCGTGCACGGTGTCGGCGGTATCGTCGGCGCGCTGCTCACCGGCGTGTTCAACACCCAGGCGCTCGGCGGCCCCGGCCTCGTGGGCGACTGGGTCACGGCCAGCGTCGTCTCGAACGGCATCGGTGCCCAGGTCTGGATCCAGTTGAAGGGCGTGCTGCTGACCATCGTCTGGTCGGGCGTGGTGTCCTTCATCGCCTACAAGATCGCCGACCTCACCATCGGCCTGCGTGTGTCGGAAGAAGAAGAGCGGGAAGGCCTCGACATCTCCGCCCACGGCGAAACCGCCTACAACCGTTGATCGGCCACTGGGGAGCCTTCCGGGGCTCCCCAGCCGGATGACCACCATCCTTTTTCTTCACAAGAACAATTCTTCGTCACGAGTTTTTCAAGCGAGGTCTCCTTTGGATGTTCAGCCCGCGAGCGCTTCGGCGCCAGCGGGCTTTTTTTTGCCCGTCGCCGCCATCGCGAGGGGCACAATCGCCACACCATGTGGACCTCCCTCGAAGACAGCCTCTGCGCGCTCGGCGAATCGCCGTTCTGGCACCCTGAAGAACGCGCCCTCTATTGGCTCGACATCCCGGGCCGCGCCGTGTTGCGAACGCGCGGCGACATCGGGACGCCATCCGCCACGGTCGAGCGATGGGCGCTCTCCACCGAACCCGGGTGCATGGCACCGGCCCGAAGCGGCGGCCTCGTGATCGCGCTGCGCGACGGTATCTACCGCGCGCGCGAATGGGGCGGCGAGCTGGTCGCGATGGCGCGCGTGGAGCACGACGTGCGCACCATGCGCTTCAACGACGGCAAATGCGACCCGCTCGGCCGCTTCTGGGGCGGTTCGCTCAACGAGGCGAAAGACAGCGCCAACGCCGCGCTCTACTGCTTCGATGCGCGCCCCGGCACCGACATCGCGCCCACGCTCACGCAGATGGCCAACGAGTCCACCACCGCCAACGGCCTCGCTTTCTCCCCCGACGCACGAACCCTCTACTGGGCCGACACTGCCGCGCACGTGGTCTGCGCATGGGACTGGGACGCCGAGGCCAACGCGCTCTCGCATGCCCGCGTGTTCCACCAGTTCGACGCCAAGCCCGAAGGCTGGACGCCCGACTCGCCCGTTCGCTACGAAGGCCGCCCCGACGGCGCGACGGTCGATGCAGACGGCCACTACTGGGTCGCGATGTTCGAAGGCGCGCAGCTGTTGCGCTTCGCGCCGTCCGGGGACATCGTGGCGTCGGTGCCTGTGCCCGTTCAATGCCCGACGATGCCGTGCTTCGGCGGCGACGATCTGAAGACGCTCTTCGTCACCAGCGGCCGCAAAGGGCGGCCTGCGGCGGAGATCGAACGGCTTCCCGCATCGGGCACGGTGATCTCGATGCGCGTCGATACGCCGGGCCTGCCCGTCAATTTCTTCGAGGACTGAGTGCGTGCAGCGTTGCTCGGAGCGCTCGTTGATCGGTGGCCTGCGCACTCGCCGTGAACAGAAGCCGGGAGGGTAAGAACCAGATGGCCCTCCAGCACATCCCGCCCATCCAGTGCCTGCTGACTTTCGAGGCCGTGGCACGCCTGCGGCACGCCGGCCGTGCAGCCGAGGAGCTGTGCGTCACCCCCAGCGCAGTCAGCCACCGCATCCGCCAGCTCGAAGCGCACGTCGGCTTCAAGCTCTTCGGCCGCAGCGACTTCAGCCTGACGGCCGACGGCGCTGCTTATCTGGCGAACGTGCGCACCGGCCTCGCCGCGCTGCAGGCCACGCCGCTCGCCAACGCAGCGCCGCGCGCCACGCGCCTGCGCATTGCCGTCACGCCTACTTTCAGCCGTCAGTTCCTGATGCCCCGGCTTGAGCTGTTCCGCAACATCTACCCGGACATCGAACTCGTGCTGCAGGTATCGATCCCGCTGCTCGACGTGACCGCCGAACAGGCCGACCTCGAAGTGCGCTACGGCACCGGCGCCTATGCCGACTGCGAACACCGCCTGCTGCTCGAAGAAGAAGTGGTGCCCGCCTGCAGCCCCAGCTACCTGAACGAGTTCGGCCCGTTCGACGGATTCCGCACCGCCGCCGAGATCGCGAGCGCGCGGCTCATCCGCAGCCCGCTCGAACCTTGGGGCACCTGGTTCGCGCACTGCGGCATCGACCAGCCCGAGCCGCACGTCGGCTCGCAGTTCAACGACTTGGGGCTCGTCTACGACGCGGCCGCGAGCGGCTTCGGCGTGGCGCTGGTGCGCCAGAAGATGGGCGCCGCATGGTTTGAGTCGGGCCGGCTGGTGGCGCTCTCCGACCGGGCTGTGCCGTCGCCGCACCGGCACACCATCTGCTGGCAGCCCGGCACGCTCGAGCGCTGGGAATGCGCGGCCTTCGTCGACTGGCTCGCGCAGAGCCTGCGCTGACCGGCCGGGTCCGGCGGCAAAGTTCTCTCAAGCGCCGCGCAAAAAAGCATCAACCCGGCGCCGCTGCATTTCCGTAGAGTGCGGTACCCCCGAGACATTCGCCAAAAAGACAAGAGGCCCGCCGCATGAATGCGCCGATCACTGCCGTTCAGCAAGATTCGCTACAGAAAACGGAGCGCCAGTCGCAGGTGGTGCGCGCGCTGCAAGCGCACCTGCCCGCGCATGCCCTCATCTGGCACGCCGAAGACACCACGCCCTACGAGTGCGACGGCCTCACCGCTTATCGCCAGCGGCCGCTCGTCGTGGCCCTGCCCGAGACCGAGGCGCAGGTCGCCGCCGTGCTCAGGACCTGCCATCAGCTGGGTGTGCCCGTGGTGGCGCGCGGCGCAGGCACCGGGCTCTCGGGCGGCGCGATGCCGCATGCGCTGGGCGTAACGCTCTCCCTGGCCAAGTTCAACCGCATCCTGAAGATCGATCCGGTGAGCCGCACGGCGGTCGTGCAGTGCGGCGTGCGCAACCTGGCGATCAGCGAGGCCGCCGCACCCTTCAACCTCTACTACGCGCCCGACCCGTCGAGCCAGATCGCCTGCACCATCGGCGGCAACGTGGCCGAGAACTCGGGCGGCGTGCATTGCCTGAAGTACGGGCTCACGCTGCACAACGTGCTGCGCGTGCGCGGCTTCACTGCCGAGGGCGATGCCATCGAATTCGGCGGCGAGGCGCTCGATGCGCCGGGGCTCGACCTGCTCGCGCTGGTCATCGGCAGCGAAGGCATGCTGGCCGTGACCACCGAGGTCACCGTCAAGCTCGTGCCCAAGCCGCAGCTCGCGCGCTGCATCATGGCCAGCTTCGACGACGTGCGAAAGGCTGGCGATGCAGTCGCAGCGGTGATCGCAGCCGGCATCATTCCCGCAGGGCTCGAGATGATGGACAAGCCCATGACCGCCGCCGTCGAGGACTTCGTGCGTGCGGGCTACGACCTCGATGCCGCGGCGATCCTGCTGTGCGAATCCGACGGCACGCCTGAAGAAGTGGAAGAGGAAATCGGCCGCATGACCGCCGTGCTGCGCGGCTGCGGCGCCACCGCGATCGCGGTGAGCAACAGCGAAGACGAGCGCATGAAATTCTGGAGCGGCCGCAAGAACGCCTTCCCGGCGTCGGGCCGCATCAGCCCCGACTACATGTGCCTCGACTCGACCATCCCGCGCAAGCGCCTGGCGGACATCCTGCTCGCGATCCAGGAGATGGAGAAGAAATACAACCTGCGCTGCTGCAACGTGTTCCATGCCGGCGACGGCAACCTGCATCCGCTGGTGCTGTTCGATGCGAACGACCCCGACGAGCTGCACCGCTGCGAGCTCTTCGGCGCCGACATCCTGGAGACCAGCGTCGCGATGGGCGGCACGGTGTCGGGCGAGCACGGCGTGGGCGTGGAGAAGCTCAACAGCATGTGCGTGCAGTTCACCGCCGGCGAGAACGAGCAGATGTTCGGCGTGAAGCGCGCGTTCGATCCGGCCGGGCTGCTGAACCCCGGCAAGGTGATTCCGACGCTGCAGCGCTGCGCCGAGTACGGCAAGCAGGTGGTGCGCGGCGGCAGGCTGCCGCATCCCGATCTGCCGCGCTTCTGAGAGCGACAACAACAAAAAAAGAGACCATGGATTCAGCCCTCAATCAGATCGTCGAGCGCATCCGCGCCGCAACAGCCGATGCCACGCCGCTTTGCATTCGCGGCGGCGGCACCAAGGATTTCTACGGCGAGGCGCTGCAAGGCGACACCCTCGACACCACCGCGCTGCAGGGCATCACAAGTTACGAGCCGAGCGAACTGGTCGTCACCGTGCGTGCCGGCACGCCGCTCGCTGAACTCGAAGCCGCATTGGCCGAGAAGGGGCAGTGCCTGCCCTTCGAGCCGCCGCACTTCGGAAGCGACGGCACGGTGGGCGGTATGGTTGCCGCCGGCTTGAGCGGCCCCGCGCGTGCCAGCGTGGGCGCGGTGCGCGATTACGTGCTCGGCGCCACGCTGGTCAATGGCCGCGGCGATGTCCTGAGCTTCGGCGGACAGGTGATGAAGAACGTCGCGGGCTACGACGTCTCACGCGTGCTGGCGGGATCGCTCGGCACGCTGGGCGTGATCGCCGAGGTGAGCCTCAAGGTGCTGCCCGTCGCGCCGGCCGAGGCCACGCTCGAGTTCGCCTGCAGCCAGGCCGATGCGCTGCGGCTGCTCAATGAATGGGGCGGCCGGCCGCTGCCGCTGAATGCGAGTTGCTGGTTCGAATACGCGGGTGCCGGTGCGCTCTACCTGCGGCTGCGTGGCGCGGTTGCGGCCGTGGAAGCGGCATGCACGCACCTCGGCGGCGAGCGCAAGGACAACGCACGCGCCGCGGCCGACTGGCAGGCGCTGCGCGATCAGCAGTTGCCGTGGTTCGACACCGCGAACGGACCGGATGCACTCTGGCGCCTATCGGTGTCGCAGACCGCGCCGGTGCTCGCCATCGACGGCAATGCGCCGCTGATCGAGTGGCATGGCGGGCAGCGCTGGTACAAGGCGCCACCCGACCAGGCCTCGCGCATCCGCGAGATCGCGCATGCGGCGGGCGGGCACGCCACGCTGTTCAGGGCGCCAGCCTCGAACATCCCCCGCTTCGATGCGCTGAGCGCTCCCGTGACCCGCATCCATCGCGCGCTGATGCACGAGTTCGATCCGCACCGCATCTTCAACCGCGGCCGGCTTTTCGCAGACGAATAACAAGAGACGACACCCCGCGATGCAAACCGAACTCGCCCCCGAATTCCGCGACACCGACGAAGGTCGCGAAGCCGAAGCCATCCTGCGCAAGTGCGTGCACTGCGGCTTCTGCACCGCCACCTGCCCGACCTACCAGCTGCTGGGCGACGAGCTCGACGGCCCGCGCGGACGCATCTACCTCATCAAGCAGGTGCTCGAAGGCAAGGCGCCGACGCGCAGCACGCAGCTGCACCTGGACCGGTGCCTCACCTGCCGCAACTGCGAGAGCACCTGCCCGAGCGGCGTGCAGTACGGCAACCTCGTGGATATCGGCCGCAGGATCGTCGACGAGAAGGTGCCGCGTCCCGCGATGGAATCGGCCACGCGCTGGCTGTTGAAGGAAGGGCTGCCGTCGCCGCTCTTCGGCCCAGCGATGAAGCTCGGGCAATCGGTACGCGGCTTGTTGCCCGGTGCGCTCAAGGCCAAGGTGCCCGTGAAACAGGAAGCTGGCGCGTGGCCCACCGCCACTCATGCGCGCAAGGTGCTGATGCTCGCGGGCTGCGTGCAGCCGTCGATGATGCCCAACATCAACAGCGCCACCGCGCGCGTGCTCGATGCGGCCGGCATCCAGGTCGTGATCGCGAAGGAAGCGGGCTGCTGCGGCGCGGTGAAGTTCCACCTCAACGACCAGGAGGGCGGCAAGGCGCAGATGCGCGCCAACATCGATGCGTGGTGGCCGCAGGTCGAACGCAATGAAGTCGAGGCCATCGTGATGAACGCGTCGGGATGCGGCGTCACGGTGCGCGAGTACGGCCACATCCTGCAGCACGACGCGGCGTATGCCGCGAAGGCGGCGCGCATCAGCGAACTGACGCGCGACCTGAGCGAGCTGCTGCCCGATCTCGTGCCCGCGTTGAAGGGCCGCGTGCGAGCGCCAGAAGGCGTGGTCGCCTATCACCCGCCGTGCACGCTGCAGCATGGCCAGAAGCTGCGCGGCGGTGTCGAGACGCATCTGCGCGCGCTGGGCTTCGACGTGCGCGTGGCCATGAACGAATCGCACCTGTGCTGCGGCTCGGCGGGCACGTATTCGGTGCTGCAACCTGAGCTGGCTTACCCGCTGCGCGACCGCAAGCTCGAGCATCTGAAGCAACTGCAGCCGACCACCATCGCCTCGGCGAACATCGGCTGCATCACGCACCTGCAGAGCGGCAGCGGGGAAACGCCGGTGCGGCACTGGGTGGAGCTGCTGGACGCCGCGCTGGGCACGCAGGGTAGGGCCTGATCGCACACGAGGGCAGGGCGCGGTCCGACTCGCGCGGCGGGCCCTTGCGGCGCATCATCGCGACACCGAACCTGCAAGGAGCCTGTGCCATGTCCCACCTTATCCAACTTCCGCTGCGACGCGTTCTGCTGGCCTGCGCTTGCGCAGCCGGTGCCATGGCGGCGCACGCCCAGTCCGGGATGCCTGCATGGCAGGGCGAGGGCGCGACGCGCTACATGTGCGGCGGCATCGGCTCCGACGAATCGAAGGCCATTCGCGAGGACATGAAGAAGCATCCGCTCTCACTGTTGTTCGCGCGCGCCGACGGCGCCTATATGGCCAGCGTGGACGTCGCGATCAAGGGCGGCGACACCAACTCGTCCGCCGCCATGGCCTTCCGTGCCGGCGGGCCGGTGTGCCTGATCGACATCCCTGCCGGTCGCTACACCATTGACGTCACCGCGCCCGGCGGAGAAGCCAAGAGCCAGACGGTGACGGTGGGTGGCGGTGCGAAGACCGCGAGCTTCCGCTTCTGACGCGAGCCGTCAGCCCGCCGCCAGCGCCGCCTCGACGTCGCGCGTGAGCGAGGCGGGCGTATCGAGCGGCGCGTAGCGCTTGAGCACGGTGCCGTCGCGCCCGATGAGGAACTTGGTGAAGTTCCACTTGATGGCCGTGAGGCCCAGGAGGCCCGGCTTTTCCTTGGTGAGCCACTGGTACAGCGGCGCGGCGTTGCTGCCGTTGACGTCGATCTTCTCCATCATCGGAAAACTCACGCCGTAGTTCTTGGTGCAGAAGGCGCCGATTTCCTCGTTGGTGCCCGGGTCCTGCGAGCCGAACTGGTTCGACGGAAAGCCCAGCACCGTGAGGCCCTGGTCGGCGTACTTCTCGTGCAGCGCCTCCAGCCCGGCGAACTGCGGCGTGAAACCGCATTTGCTCGCCGTGTTGACGATCAGCAGCACCTTGCCCTTGAAGGCGGAGAGCTTCACCGGCTTGCCGTCGATCTGGTTGGCCTCGAAGTCGTAGACGCTGGTCATGGAGTGTCCTCAGTGAGTCGCGCAAGCGCTGGAGGCGCGATCATCGCCCCGCACGGGCGTTCGCGCAAACGCCGACCAGACCGCGCCCGCCACGATCAGCGCGCCGCCCGTGAGGATGCGCGCGTCCAGGGTGGCCGCGCCCAGCGCCACCGACGAGACGCTGGCGAACAGCACCTCCGACAGCATGATCACCGAGGCCGCGCTCGACGTGAGCCGCGCGGCGCCGTACTGCAGGCACACGTTGGCCACGATGAAGCCGCTGCCCAGCAGCACCGCCCAGCCGAGCCAGCCGGAGGTGGCCAGCAGCGGGGAGGCAATGCCGCCGGCGCCGGTGCCGATCAGGGCCGTGGAGCCGGCCACCACGGCGCAGCCGCAGAACATCGCCAGTGCACGCGACTCGCCCGGGGCTTCGCGCAGATGGCGCAGCGTGATGTTCGTCAGCGCGAAACAGAAGCCCGCCACCACGCCCAGCCAGTCGGGCAGGCTCGAGGGCACGGGCCAGTCGGTGCCGGGCGCCTTGAGCACCACGACCACGCCGGTCAGTGCCAGCGCGACCCGTGCGAGCGCGCCGCCCGTGGGCCGCTCGCCGAGCAGCAGCCAGGCCAGCAGCACGTTCCACAGCGGCATCAGGTAGAACAGCAGCACCACGCGCACCACGTCGCCCTGCGTCGCGGCCCAGTTGAAGCCCACGTTGGTGAAGCCCGCCGCAAGGCCCAGCGCCACCAGCATCGGGAACGCCGCGAAGGCCTTCCACGCATGCCGGCGCACAAGGCCCATCACGACCGCGATGGCCAGGTAGATCAGGCAGGTGGTCCACAGCGGGTGCAGTCCGTGGCCGGCGAGCTGGCGGAAGGGAAACCACGAAACGCCCCAGACGAAGGCGTTGAAGACAAGTGCAAGCGCGGGCATGGCGGCGTTGGAAAGGTGAAGGCTTCGGCGCGCCGGCCGTCTCACCAACGCAGTCGCGAAAGATCAGTGATGTTTGTCGCTGCGGGCGATCGCAAGGAGGTGCTCGACCTCCTCGGGATATTTCTTGAGATTGTTCTCATGCCAGCGCTTGATGAGCCACATGCAGCCCGCCACCACCAGCCCGAAGGCGCTGATCGCACCGTAGGCCGACAGGCCCAGCCCCGTGCACACGCTGTAGAAGCCGCCCAGGAGAAGAATGCAGGCCTGCTCGTTGAAGTTCTGCACCGCGATCGAACGGCCCGCGCCCATCAGGTTGTGGCCGCGGTGCTGCAAGAGCGCATTCATCGGCACCACGAGGAAGCCGCCGAGGCCGCCCAGGATGATGAGGAACGGCACCGCCAGCCACACGTTGCCGATGAAGTTCATGCAGATGACCATCAGCCCCATCGCGATGCCCATCGGAATCACGCGGGTGGCCATGTCCAGCCGCATGCGCATCGAGGCCACGATGGCGCCCACGGCCGTGCCGATGGTCACCACGCCGGTGAGGGCCGAAGCCTGCGTCGTGTTGTAGCCCAGTGCCAGTGATGCCCATGCGAGCACGATGTACTTGAGGTTGCCGCCCGCGCCCCAGAAGAGCGTGGTGGTGGCCAGCGAAATCTGGCCGAGGCGATCGCGCCACAGACGCGCATTGCAATGCCAGAAGTCGGGCAGCAGCGCGGCGATGTTTCGCACGAAGCCGTGCTCGGGGTTGGAGCGCAGCGGGCGCATCTCGACGCCGGTGTGCGGGATGCGCGTGTTGAACCAGGCGGCCAGCATGTACACGAGGATCAGCACCGAGATCGCGGCTTCGGCCGGCGAATCGATGCCGGTGTCGATCAGCGGGAAGTCGAAGGCCAGCAACTTGCTGGAGATCGCATGGCCCACCAGCGTGCCGCCGAGCACGATGCCCAGGAGGATGGAGGCGATGGTCAGCCCCTCGATCCAGCCGTTGGCCTTGACCAGCTGGGAGGCCGGCAGCAGCTCGGTGAGGATGCCGTACTTGGCCGGCGAGTACGCGGCCGCGCCCAGGCCCACGATCGAATACGACAGCAGCGGGTGCGAGCCGAACAGCATCATCAGGCAGCCGATCACCTTGATCGCGTTGCTGATGAACATCACCTTGCCCTTGGGCAGCGCATCCGCGAACGCGCCCACCAGCGGCGCGAGCACCACGTAGAAGACCGCGAAGATCGGCACCAGGGCCGCGCGTTGCCATTCGGGGGCGCCCGAACTTCTCATGAGATCGACGGCAACAACGAAAAGCGCTTGGTCGGCCAGCGACGAAAAGAACTGGGCCGACATGATCGTGTAGAAACCGCGCTTCATCGATGGGCTGGCTGGCCAGAGGGGTCTGCTGGCGGTAGTGAAAAAGTGTCGCGTCCGGAGCGAATGGGCGGTTATAGCATGGGGGTACGACGCCCAAATGGGCATCCCCACCGTATTCGACCCCATTCCCGGAAATGCTAAAACGTGGTCTGCATTTCCTCCAAGCCCGCTCGAAGCCTGTCCAAAGCCTCCCATGCCGCGCCCCATTCTCGCCACCGTCCACACCGCAGCCCTCCGCAACAACCTTGGTCGGGTCCGCCGTTCGGCGCTCGACGCCCGTGTCTGGGCGGTGGTCAAGGCCAACGCCTATGGCCATGGCATCGAGCGGGTCTATGAGGGCCTGCGCGGCGCCGACGGCTTTGCGCTGCTCGACCTGGCCGAAGCCGAGCGCGTGCGCGCCCTGGGCTGGCGCGGCCCGGTGCTGCTGCTCGAAGGCGTGTTCGATGCGCGCGACCTGGAACTGTGCTCGCGCCTGGACCTCTGGCACACCGTGCACTGCGACGAACAGATCGACATGCTCGCGGCGCACAAGACCCTCAAGCCGCAGCGTGTTTTTCTCAAGATGAACTCGGGCATGAACCGCCTGGGCTTCACACCCGAGCGCTTCGGCTCGGCCTGGACGCGCCTGAATGCGCTCACGCAGGTCGACGAGATTTCGCTGATGACCCACTTCAGCGATGCCGACGGCGCCCGCGGCATCGCGCACCAGGTCGAGGCCTTCGAGCGCGCGACGCGCGACCTGCCGGGCGAGCGCTCCATTGCCAACAGCGCAGCCACGCTGCGCCACCCGGACCATACGCGCGGCGACTGGGTGCGTCCCGGCATCGTGCTGTACGGCAGCGCCCCCGACTTTCCGGAGAACGACGCGGCGCACTGGCAGTTGCAGCCGACGATGACGCTGTCGACCCGACTGCTCTCGGTGCAGACGCTCAAGGCCGGCGACACCATCGGCTACGGCTCCAACTTCACGGCCGAAGGGCCGCTCACCATCGGCGTCGCCGCGGTCGGCTACGCCGATGGCTATCCACGCCACTGCAACACCGGCACGCCGGTGCTGGTGAACGGCGTGCGCACCCGCATGGTGGGCCGCGTGAGCATGGACATGATCACCGTCGATCTCACGCCCGTGCCCGACGCGAAGTTCGGCGCCGAGGTCACGCTGTGGGGCCGCTCGACGGTCACCGATGCCGTGCTGTCCATCGATGAGGTCGCGCAGGCGGCGGGCACCGTCGGCTACGAACTCATGTGCGCCGTGGCGCAACGCGTGCCGTTCGCTCCCGCCGACGAATGAAGATTCTTTCCAACTGGCGCTCGGTGCGCCTTTGGGAAACGGAGGTCGAGCGCGACCTGCACCGCAACTACAGCCTGCGCACGCACGGCATCCTGATCGGCACGTTCACGCTCCTCCTGATGTGGGGCGTGTCGGCGCTGCAGATGCACCTGCTGCATGTGGACTCGCTCGCGGTTCGCTACTTCCTCACGCTGGGCGTGGGGTATCTGGGCTACCTGCTGGTGCTGCGCTGGTGGGCGAAGCGGCTGGTCGAGGGGCGCAGCGTCGATATCGATGCCGATGTGCCCGATGTGGACTTCAGCGGTGGAAGTTCGTGTGATCACGTGAGCGTTGCCGACGCCGCCGATGGCGGCAGTTTGCTGTCCGACGTGGCCGGTGGCGTGCTCGACGTGGCGGGCGGTGCGGATGAAGGCGCCATCATCGTGGTGCCGGTGCTCGCGATCTTCGCGATTTGCGTGGCCGTGCTGTTCGGCGCCGGCTATCTCGCGCTGCTGTATTTCAGCTGGGACGCATTGCTGGCCGTGGCCGTCGAGGTGGCGTTCTCGTACGTCTCGGCCCGCGCCGCGGTGCGCGTGGCGCGCGAAGGCTGGTTGATGGCCGCGGTGCGGCTGACCTGGAAGCCGTTGCTCGGCGCGGTGCTCTCCGCCGTGATCCTGGGTGCCGTGCTCGACCACTTCATGCCGCAGGTCAATTCGTTGCCCGAGGCGGTGCGCGTCTTGTTGAAGAAGCATTGAGCTTCTTTCCGCGCCCGGTGGCCAGCGCATCGAGCAGGTGGTCGATCAGCACCTGGCATTTGGGCACGGTGAAACGGCTGGGCGGGTAAAGAATCCACGCGTGCCCGCGGTAGTTGCCCTGGAACTCCCATTCGGGCAGCACGCGTGTGACCGAGCCTTCGTCGAGTGCCTGCTGCGCCACGAACATCTGCAGGCAGGCCACGCCCAGGCCCGAGCGCGCAGCATCGAGGCGGATCTCGGTGTGGTTGGCGATGTAGCGCCCCTGCACCACGATCTCCGCCTCTTCATCGCCTCTCTTGAAGCGCCAACGGTTGTCGCGCTCGTGCTCGCCCAGCGAGATGCAGCGGTGCGCGCCGAGATCGCGCGGATGATGGATGGCCGCGCCGCTCGCCAGATAGCCGGGCGAGGCCACGAGGATGTGCTCGACCATCATCAGCCGCCGCGCGACCAGGCCCTCGGGCGGATTGGGCGTCAGGCGCACCACGAGGTCCACGCCTTCCTGGATCGGATCGATGTCGCGGTCTTCCACGATCAACTGCACGTCCACCTCGGGATAGCGCGCGAGGAAGCTCAGGATCAGCGGATGCAGCACGCGCCGCGCGAAGGCCCTGGGCGCGCTGATGCGCACCCGACCGCTGGGCTTCTTCGCATACTGCTGCCCGATCTCCATCGTGCCTTGTGCAGCGAGCACCAGTTCGCGGCAGCGCGCGAAGGCTTCGGTGCCGGGCTCGGTCAGCCGCAGCTGGCGCGTCGTGCGCTGCAGCAACTGCACGCCGATTTCCTTCTCGAGCCGCTTGACCTGCCGGCTCGCGGCCGACGGCGTCATGCCCAGCAGGTCGGCCGCGGCGGAAAAGCTCCCGAGCTCGGCGACCCGCAGGAAGGTCACCATCTCGGGCAGCACTTTGAGAAATGAATTCGTTCCCACGGCGCAAGGATCCTGTTCCGGCCGATGGCTGTTCGGCCTGTGTGATGCCCTGAACAATTCTTCCTTTGTTGTTCAGGGACGGCGGCCGACAGTATGGATTCAAAGCAAGTGCAGGACATCGCGCCGGGCGCGTGGGGTTCGAGGAAGTGGGGCGGCATCGGCGCCGCCGAGGTCATGCTGCTGCTGGTGGCGGCCGTGTGGGGCGGCAGCTATGCGGTCGCCAAGCAGGCGACACAGCAGTTGCCGGTGCTGGAGTTCATCGCGCTGCGCTTCGGGCTGACCTTCGTCGTGCTGCTGCCGGCGCTCAAGCCTCTGTTCAACGCGCAGTGGCGCCAGGGGCTCGCAGTGGGCGGGCTGCTCGGCGCCAACCTGCTGGCGATCTTCGTCTGCGAGACCTTCGGCGTGTCGCTGACCACGGCGAGCAACGCCGCCTTTCTGATCAGCCTGTGCGTGGCGTTCACGCCGTTCGTCGAATGGTGGCTGCTGGGGCAAAGGCCGGTGCAGCGCATCTTCTGGGCAGCGGGCCTGTCGGCGGTGGGCGCCGCGATGCTGTCAGCCACCTCGCCCGCGGACATCGCCGTGGGCTGGGGCGATGCGCTGATGGTGCTCGCGGCTTTCTTGCGCGCGGTGATGGTGTGCATGACGCGGCGACTCGCCGGTCGCCACACGATGCCGGCGCTGACGCTCACCGCGGTGCAGTCGGGTGTGATGGCGCTCGGTGCGATGGCGATATCGCTCGTCGCCTCCAACGGCGCCTGGCACATGCCGCCCGCCACGGCTTCGTTCTGGTGGGGCATGGCGTACCTCGTGCTGCTGTGCACGGTGTTCGCCTTCTTCGCGCAGAACCATGCGGCATCTCGCTCGAGCCCGAGCCGGGTGTCGCTGCTGATGGGGAGCGAGCCGGTGTTCGGTGCGCTGATCGCGGTTTATGGGTTCGGGGAAACGGTCGGGGCCTGGGGATGGGCCGGCGGTTTGCTGATCGTGGCGGCGGCGTGGTGGGTGACGATGCCCCAAAGGATTGACGCGCGGCCGTCGTGAAATGCCGGGTAAATTGCTTGGCATGAACCGATCTCTTGCAACCCCTTTCAAAAATACCTTTCAGGCGCAATGCGCTCCAAAGCGCGGTGGGTGCTGGTTGCTTGCTGCGGCCCTGCTGCTGTCCGGTTGCACACAGTTGCCCATCGCTGATTCGCTGCCATTGCAGGTGAAGCGCATCAACTCGACGTACAAGCTGACGGCGCTCCATGGTTCCGCCCGCCAAGTGGTCGTAACTTCTGACAAGCCGATTTTCCTGCCGACGTTCGTCACGCCCGACACCGTTGCCTATATCGAGCTTGACGGTGCGAGAGCGGACTTCTCCATGAAGAGCCTTGTCGGGGGGGCGAAGCAAGAGGGAGGTGCTTACAACATGGCCGTCCAATGGGCTTGCACGGCCGAGCTTCAGGAGGCCCGGGCGGGGCTCTTGCCGGGCGCAACTTCTCCCTGGACCGACGAGTTCTCAAGCCGTCCGGCGACGGGTGGATGCCTCGCCGCTTTCCGTCAAAGCCTGATTCAAGCGCTGCATGAGTCAGGCCTGCGGCTGCTGCGGGACGGGCGCTATGCCGAGGCGAACGCCGCATTCACCGAGCTTGCAAAGTCTTTCCCCGACAGCAACCGGGCCGCCTCCGCCCTGTTCAATGCGGGGGTGGCCGATTTCATGAGGGCCAGCTACCCGTCCGCCGCGGACCTGTTTCGCCGTGTCCCCGTGGCCTCGGCTTCGCTCCCGCTGGCCAGTGAGGCATTGCTGGCCGCAGCAGACTGCGATGCCGAGATGAACGACAAGGCGCAACTCGAGGCGGATCTTTCCGAACTCATCAAGCGCTTTCCAGGCACTCGCGACGCCGCGCTCGCACAACGGCGCCTGAACGACGCGCGGGCACCGCAGGGTGCGCAGTCATTCGATGCCCGCCCTTACGAGCCGCGCATCGCAATTCTTGCGCCGCCGCTGTATCCGTCGATGTCCAAGCGTCTCGGAGAGAGTGGCAGAGCGGTCGTCAGTGTCGTTGTCCAGTCGGACGGCACCGTGCGCGATGCCACGCTCTTGACGAGCTCGGGGTTCGAACGCCTGGACCAGGCTGCGATAGAGAGCTCACGCCGCAACTTGTTCTTCCCTGCGAGAACAAGAGAAGGAAAGAAGGTGGCTCTCCGGATGAATCAGCCGATCCGATTCAAGCTCGAATAGAGCATCGGCAGCTCGGCCTCAGTACAACCCGAGCTGCCGCGTCCTCAACCGCGCCAGCCCCAGCAGCGCATCCGTGAACGGCGTGGCCACGCCCGTCAGCACACCCAGCTCGCGCACCACCGTCACCAGTGCATCGAGTTCCACCGATCGCCCGGCTTCGACGTCCTGCAGCATCGAGGTCTTGAACGCGCCGAGTTTCTTCGTCACCTCGTGACGGTCTTCGGGGCTCTGCGTGATCTCGATGCCGATGCGGCGTCCGATCTCCTTGGCTTCGAGCATCACCGCGGAGATGAAACCGCGCACATCGTCGTCGCCCATGATCAGGTCGGTGGTGGCGCCGGTCAGCGCGCTGATCGGGTTCACCGTCATGTTGCCCCAGAGCTTGAACCACACGTCCTTCTGGATCTGCGGCGACAGCGTGGTGTTGATGCCCGCGCGGGTCAACAGCTCGACCAGCGCCTGCACGCGCGGCGTGGCCTCGCCCGAAGGCTCGCCGACGATCAGTCCGTTGCCGAAGTGATGCCGCACCACGCCCGGCCCGTCGAGCGAGCAGCTTGCATGCACCACGCAGCCGATCACGTTGCGGGCCGGAATGGCTTTGGCGATCGCGCCGTCGGGGTCCACCGCGGCCAGCCGGTGGCCCGTGATCTCGCCGCCGAAGCCGCCTTCGAGAAACCACCACGGCACGCCGTTCATCGCGACCAGCACGAGGGTGTCAGGGCCGATCAGCGGCCCGATGCGTTCGGCCACGGCGGCCAGCGCGGGCGCCTTCACGGCGATCACCACCAGGTCCTGCACGCCGAGTGCCTCGGGGTCGGCCACCGCGTTGACGGGCACGCGCGTGCGCACGTCGCCGCGCATCAGCGAGAGGCCATCTTGCTGCAGCGCCTCGAGCGTCGTGCCGCGCGCCACCACATTGAGCCGTTCACCGGCCTGCGCGAGGCCGGCACCGATCCAGCCGCCGATCGCGCCGGCGCCGTAAATACAAATCTTCATGGGAGAGTTCGCCTCAGTTTCTGTAGCTCGGGTCGATGCGGTCGACCTGCCGCACCAGCGCATTGAAAACGTCCTGCCCGGCGCCATGCGCGGGGCTGAACTGCAGCGCATCGCGCGTGCAGCGCTGCGCGATCTCTTCGCTCACCGGAATGGCCGTGCCCATCGAGAAGGTGGCCATCTGGATCTCGCAGGCGCGCTGCAGCGTCCAAAGGATCGCGAAGGTCTGCGGCAGCGTCTGGCCCCAAGCCAGGAGGCCGTGGTTGCGCAGGATCACCGCGTTGCGGTTGCCGATGCTCTGGAGGAGGCGCGGGCCTTCGTCGGCATGGATCGTGATGCCCTCGAAGTCGTGGTACGCCACCATGCCGTGCAGTTGGGCGGTATAGAAATTGGTCTGCTGCAGGCCGCCCTGCAGGCACGCCACGGCCACGCCGGCCGTGGTGTGGGTGTGCATCACGCAGTGCGCGCCGGGCAGGCCGTCATGGATGGCCGCGTGCACAGTGAAGCCGGCCGGGTTCACCGGGTACGACGACCCGTCGAGCACCTTGCCGTGCAGGTCGATCTTCACGAGGTTGCTGGCCGTCACTTCGCTGTAGTGCAGGCCGAAGGGGTTGATGAGGAACTGCTTCTCGCCACCGGTCACGCTGTCGGGCAGCCGCACCGTGATGTGGTTGTAGATCATCTCGACCCAGCCCAGCATCGCGAAGACGCGATAGCAGGCCGCGAGCTCTTCGCGCGCGGCGCGCTCGTCGGGGTGGATCGAGGGATGGACCAACGCCGAAGGCGAAGTGGCGAGTGGGGTGTTCATTGCAGTTCCTTCATACGGTTAACCCTCCGCGGTGAAGCCGACCTCTTTGACGATCGGCGCCCACTTGGCGGTGTCTTTCTTGAGCAGCTCGGTCAGCTCCGCGGGCGTGGAAGACATGGCCTCCAGCCCGAAGGTGCCCAAGCCGTCGATCACGTCTTTCTGCGCGAGCGAGTTCTTCATCGCGGTGTTCAGTCGCGTCACCAGTTCGGGCGATGCCTTGGCCGGCAGGAAGAAGGCGAACCATTCGCTGTGCGCCATGTTCTTGATGCCCTGCTCGCCGAAGGTCGGCACGTCGGGCGCGAAGCGGCTGCGCTTGGCACCCGAGACGCCCAGGATGCGCACCTTGCCCGAGGGCAGGTGCTGCGTGATGTCGCCGATGGGCCCCGACACGGCCGAGATATTCCCGCCCAGCAGGTCGAGCATGGCCGGCTGCGTGCCGCGATAGCCCGCGTGCTTGAGGTCGACGCCGGCCTGCATGCCCAGCAGCGCGCCGATGAAGTGCGGCGTGGAGCCCGCGGCCGGCGAGCCGTAGTTGGCGCCGGCCGGGTTGGCCTTGGCCCAGGCCAGGAACTCGGGCACGCTCTTCACGCTGGCCGGCACCGACGGGCCGACGGCAAAGCCGAAGTCGAAGATGCAGCCGATGGTGACGGGGGTGATGTCCACCATCGGGTCGTACGGCAGCTTCTTGTAGATGTGCGGGTAGATCGTGAGGATCGAGGTCGGCGTCTGCAGGATGGTGGTGCCGTCGGCCGGCCGACCCTTCACGTACGTGACCGCGATCTGGCCGCCCGCGCCGGTGCGGTTCTCGACCACGGCCGCCTTGGCGTACTCGGGGCTGAGCTTCTGCGCCACGCGGCGGCAGATGGTGTCCGAGGTGCCGCCGGCCGCGAAGCCGGTGACGATGGTCGCGGTCTCGATGCCCGCTTGCGCGTAGGCCTGCTGGCCGATGCTCGCGAGCAGCGCCGAGGCGCCGGTGGTCTGAAGGATCTGGCGGCGTGTGAAGCTCATGATGGGTCTCTCTCCGGGTAGTGGTGATTTGTGAGCGCGTATTTTTCCAGCAAGGCATGGGGCGGGACCCCGCGTTTACCTCACGTTTTGAAAGCCGCGTCGCGTTTTCCTCCGTCCGGCGAGTTCGCTGTCAGAACATTCCGTTCTTGTTGGCGGCGGTCTCGGGCACGGGCTGGTTCACGTCCCAGTGCTCGACGATCTTGCCGTTCTCCAGCTTGAAGATGTCCACGATGGCATTGCCGCGCGTGCCCGGTTCGCGCACCACGTGCACATGCAGGATCACGTAGTCGCCATCGACGAAGGAGCGCTTGATGTCGCTGTGCGACTTCGGGAACTTCTCGCGCAGGAAGGCGATGAACTTGCGAAAGCCCTCGGGGCCGTCGGCTGCCGTGGGGTTGTGCTGCACGTAGCGGTTGCCCACGTACTGCAGGGCGGTCTCGGCGTCCTTCTGGTTCAGGCCTTTCTCGTAGAAGGCGAGCACGGTCTGGCGGTTGGCCTCCTGCTGGGCCTGGGTGCTCGGGCTGCCGCCCGGTTGTGCGCAGGCTGCGAGGAAGAGGGTGGCCGTTGCGAGTGCGGCGGCCAGGATCATGCGTTTCATCTGGAGCTCCCGGTGTGAATGGACCTCAGTAGCCGTTGGGTGTCGCGGCGCCCGCTGCGTTCTTGTATTTCGCCGCGAGCTGCTTGGCCGCGGCGGTGAGCACGATGGTGTCCACCCCCACGGCCACGAACAGCGCGCCGGCCGCGAGCCACTTGCGTGCCTGCTCCTCGGTGGTCGAGAGAATGCCCGGCGCCTTGCCGGCCTTGAGGATGCGCGCGATGGCATCGGCGATCACCGCCTGCACCTCCGGATGGTTGGGCTGGCCCACGAAGCCCATCGAGGCCGACAGGTCGGCCGGTCCGATGAACACACCGTCCACGCCTGGCGTGGCCGCGATGGCGTCGAGGTTCTTCATCGCCTCGACCGTCTCGGCCTGCACCAGCAGGCAGGTCTGCGCATTGGCTTCATGCAGGTACTGCGGGTAGGCCTGCCAGCGCGAGGCACGTGCGAGCGCGCTGCCCATGCCGCGGATGCCCTCGGGCGGATAGCGCATGCCCTGCACCATGCGCGCGGCCTGCTCGGCGGTGTCGACCATGGGCACCAGCAGCGTCTGCGCGCCGATGTCCAGGTACTGCTTGATCAGCGTGGTGTCACCCGTCGGAATGCGCACTACAGGATGCGAACGCTCCGATTCGGCCTGCGCCGACCACGCGCTCGAAATGCCCTGCAGCTGACCGAGCACCGAGCGCACGTCGTTGGGCGCGTGCTCGCCGTCGACCAGCAGCCAGTCGTAGCCGCAGCCGGCGAGGATCTCGGCGACGTAGCTGTCGGCGAGGCCGACCCACAGGCCGATCTTTGGTTGACCGGACTGCATGGCCTGCTTGAAGGTGTTGATGGGGGTGTGCATGAACGTGTTCTTTCAGACAAGGCGAAACGAGATGGCGCCGAGGGGGCCGTAGTCGGCGTGGAAGGTGTCGCCGGGCAGCGCCGTGGTCGGGCGCGTGAACGAGCCGGCGAGCACCACCTCGCCGGCAGCGAGGTGTTCGTCCCATGGCGCGAGCTTGTTCGCGAGCCACGCCACGCCGGTGGCCGGATGGTTGAGCACGCCCGCGGCCACGCCCGTTTCCTCGATCACGCCGTTCTTGTAGAGCAGGGCGCTCACCCAGCGCAGGTCGACCGCGTCGGGCTTCACCGGCCGGCCGCCCATCACGATGCCGGCGTTGGCCGCGTTGTCGGAGATGGTGTCGAACACCTTGCGCGGCGCCTTGGTGTGGCGGTCGAACTGCTCGATGCGCGCATCGATGATCTCGATGGCGGGCACCACGTAGTCGGTGGCGGCGAGCACGTCGAAGATCGTCACGTTCGGGCCCTGCAGCTTCTTGCCGAGGATGAAGGCCAGCTCCACCTCGATGCGCGGCGCGATGAAGCGCGTGAAGGGAATGTCGCCGCCCTGCTCGAAGAACATGTCGTCCAGCAGCGTGCCGTAGTCGGGCTCATCGATCTGGCTGGACTGCTGCATCGCGCGCGAGGTGAGGCCGATCTTGTGGCCCTTCACCGTGCGGCCCTCGGCGATCTTGTGCTTCACCCATTCGCGCGAGATGGCGTAGCCGTCTTCAACGGTCATCTCCGGAAAGCGCTTGGAGAAATGCTCGACCTGCACGCGCGACTTCTCGCTCTCGTGCAGCTCGGCAGCCAGTTGGGCGATGGTGGCTTGAGGCAGCATGGCGGCTCGCTTTTTTATCGCTTGTTGAACAGGGGATGCAGGTTGCTGTGCTTGCCGTCGTACACCTGCCCGGGGCTTTCGTCGATCTGCAGCGTGATGCCGATGTGGCGCTGGTCGAAGATCGGTGCGAAATGCGCGCGCACGTCGGCCAGCAGTTCGTCGCCGGCCTTCTTCTTCACTGCTTCGGAGCGCCCCGCAGCCATGCGGATGTTGAGGTACACGAAGGCGTAGTCGGCCTTGCCGTCGGCCACCGCGTAGTGCGCCGCGGGGTAGGCCAGCACGCGCGTGCCGCCGATGGGAAACACGGCCTTGTCCGCCTCGTCACGTTGCTTGAGCATCGTGTCGGCGAGCGTGCGGCACAGGACCGACATGTCGGTCTCGGCTTCGAGGTTGGGCGTGTACAGGATCACCAGGTGCGGCATGCGTTTCTTTCGTTCAAGCCACCGACATGACGGCGGCCGTGCAGGTCACCGCAAAGATCGGGATGGCCTTCATGTGGAAGATCTCGCCCTTGCCGCGCGCGGCCGCGGCCACGCTGAGGAAGGTGCGGATCTCGAAGCCGCCCTGGCCCGCTTCGCGGTAGGTGGCCTCGTCGTTGTAGTCGTCCTGCGAGAGCAGCGCCTCGCGGTCGTTGGCGCACCAGCGGCGCATGAACTCGGCGTCCCATTCGGCATTCACCTTGCCCGAATCGGGCGTGGCCGGCCAGTGCGAGATGCCGCCCGTTCCCACCAGCGCGATGCGCTCGGGCGCCTTGTCGCAGGCGCGGCGCAGGGCTTCGCCGAAGGCCCATGCGCGGTGCAGCGGCGTGAGCGGCGGGCCTTGGCAGTTGATGTTCACGGGGATGACCTTGGTGTCGAAGTCGGGCGTGAGGAAGTGCAGCGGCACCATGATGCCGTGGTCGAACTTCCATTCTTCCGCGTAGGCCACGTCCACCGTCTGCATCACCTCGCGGATCAGGCGCTGCGAGAGCGCGGCGTCGCCGGGCACCTTGGTCTTTTCGATGCCGAGCCACTTCGGGTCTTCGATCGGGCCCTCGTAGCTGTCGGCCATGCCGATGGCGTAGGCCGGCATGTTGTTCATGAAGAAGTTCGCGAAGTGCTCGGCGGCGATGACGATCACCGCATCGGGCTTCGTCGCGCGCATCGCCTCGCCGAAGCGATGGAACTGCGCGTGGAACTCGTCCTTCACCGCCGGGTCGGCCAGGTGGGCGCGGCCGGTGATGCCAGGGGCGTGGCTGCACACGCCTGCGAATACGAGACTCATACGCCCGCCACCTTTTCGTCTGTTCCGGTTGTCATTGCGTAGATGCCCGCGCGGACCGGGCCGTACTTGCGCACGCCCTCGCGCATCGCTTCGAGATAGTCGGCCCATGCGATGCCGAGCAGCGGCGCGAAGTGCATCAGCAACTGGCCGTTGCAGCCGAGGACATAGAGCTTGCCGATGTCGCCGGTGTCGATGGCTTCGCGCTCTTCGCCGTCAAGGTCGTAGTCGGCGAGCAGCGCGGCGCGCACCCCGCCGCCTTCCGCGTACCGGCGCTGCACTTCGGCTTCGCGGTTGAGCGCGAAGAGGAATTTCTGCATCGCATAGAGGCTCATCGTTCAGCCCTCGATCTGGATGTTGGCCTTGCGGATCACGTCGCCGTACTTCGCGATTTCGCTCTGGATGAAAGCCGCAAAGCGCTCGGGCGTGCCCGACAGCGACGCGATGCCGCCCTTGCGGAAGGCCTCCGTCACGGCAGGGCCCGCGAGCGCGCGGTTCACCTCGTCGTTCATGCGCAGCACGATGGCATCGGGCGTGCCGGCGGGCACCAGCAGGCCGTTCCACGAATTGGACTCGATGGGCACGCCCTG
Source organism: Variovorax sp. RKNM96 (assembly GCF_017161115.1). Taxonomy (GTDB): domain Bacteria; phylum Pseudomonadota; class Gammaproteobacteria; order Burkholderiales; family Burkholderiaceae_C; genus Variovorax. The sequence continues at coordinate 301,711 of NZ_CP046508.1, forward strand.
TTCTGCGAGTGTGGGTATGGCCGGCGCGTACTGCGAGCGCTGCGCGGTCGCCATGCCCAGCGCCACCAGCTTGCCGCTCTGGATGTGGCCGCGGAACTCGGGCCAGTTGCCGAACATCATCGTCACCTGGCCGCCGAGCAGGTCGGTGAGCGCGGGCCCCTGGCCTTTGTAGGGCACGTGCACGATGTCCAGGCCCATCTGCAGCTTGAGCATTTCGCCCGACAGGTGCGCCGAGGTGCCGTTGCCGAAGGAAGCGAAGCTCAGCGTGCCGGGTTTGGCCTTGGCCAGGTTGCGCAGGTCGGCCAGCGTCTTCAGGCCGCTCGAGGGATGCATGGCGAGCACGTGTTCCGACATGCCCATGAGCGCGACCGGGCGCAGGTCCTTCTGCGTGTCGTAGGGGAGCTTGCGCACCAGCGTCTGGTTGGCCGTGAAGCTGTTGGCGACGCAGACGAAGCTGTAGCCGTCGGGCGCGGACTTGGCGACCGAATCGACGCCGATCACCGTGCCCGCGCCGGGCTTGTTCTCGACGATCACGGCCTGATCGAGCGTCTTGCCGAGCTCGACCGCCACGAGCCGCGCGACGAAGTCGGTGGTGCCGCCGGGCGTGAAGGGCACGACGATGCGCACTGGCTTGTTGGGCCAGTCGCCGCGCGCGTGCGCCAACGACGGCAGCGCCGCGAGTGCGGCGGCGCCCTGCAGCAGCGCGCGGCGGCTGGCGTTCACGCCACGCCCCAGTGCGGGATGTGGTGCGAGCCCAGCGACACCGCCACGTTCTTCGGCTCGCAGAACACCTCATAACTCCAGGTGCCGCCTTCGCGGCCGGTGCCCGAGGCCTTGGTGCCGCCGAAGGGCTGGCGCAGGTCACGTACGTTCTGGCTGTTGACGAAGCACATGCCGGCTTCCACGGCGGCGGCCACGCGGTGGGCCTTGCCGATGTTCTCTGTCCACACGTAGCTCGACAGGCCGTACTGGATGTCGTTGGCCAGGCGGATCGCGTCGGCCTCGTCCTTGAACGGGATCAGGCACGCGACGGGGCCGAAGATCTCGTCCTGCGCGATCTTCATGCGGTTGTCGACGTCGGCGAAGACGGTCGGCACCACGTAGTTGCCCTTCTTCACGCGGTCAGGCAGGCTGCTCGGACCTTCGAGTCCGCCGCACAGCAGCGTCGCGCCTTCCTTCGGCCCGAGCTCGATGTAGCTGCGCACCTTGGCCAGGTGGGCCTGCGAGATCATCGGGCCGACGATGGTCTTCTCGTCGAGCGGGTCACCGACCGTGATGCGCTTCGCGCGCTCGGCGAACTTCGCGGCGAAGTCTGCATAGATCGACTGCTGCACCAGGATGCGCGAGCCTGCGGTGCAGCGCTCGCCGTTGTTGCTGAAGATCATGAACACGGCCGCGTCGAGCGCGCGGTCGAGGTCGGCGTCGTCGAAGATCACGAAGGGGCTCTTGCCGCCGAGTTCCATGCTGAATTTCTTGAGGCCCGCGCTCTTCACGATGCGGTTGCCCGTGGCGGTGGAGCCGGTGAACGAGATGGCGCGCACGTCGGGGTGCGCCACCAGCGGCTCGCCCGCTTCCTTGCCGTAGCCGTGCACGAGGTTCAACACGCCGGGCGGGATGCCGGCCTCCAGCGCGAGTTCACCCAGGCGCGCGGCCGTGAGCGGCGACAGCTCGCTCATCTTGAGCACGGCCGTGTTGCCGAACGCGAGGCACGGCGCGACCTTCCAGGTGGCCGTCATGAAGGGCACGTTCCACGGGCTGATGAGCGCGCACACGCCCACCGGGTGGAACAGCGTGTAGTTCAGGTGCGTGGGCGTGGGATAGGTGTGGCCGTCGACGCGCGTGCACATCTCGGCGAAGTAATAGAAGTTGTCGGCCGCGCGCGGCACCAGCTGCTTGCCGGTCTGTGCGATGACCTGGCCGCAGTCGTTGGTCTCGGTCTGCGCGATCTCGGGCACGTTCGCAGCGATCAGGTCGCCGAGCTTGCGGATCAGCTTCGCGCGCTCGGGCGCGGGCATGCCGGCCCATTTCGGGAAGGCTTCCTTGGCGGCGGCGACAGCCGCGTTCACCTCGGCTTCGCCGCCCGAGGCGACCTCGGCCAGCACCTCCTGCGTGGCGGGGTTGACGGTTTCGAAGTAGTCCGTGCCGGCAACGCTCTTGCCGTTGATCAGGTGATCGACTCTCATGCTTTTCCTTGGATGGTGTTCTTGAGCGCGCCGATGTGCTCGATCTCGGTGACGACGACATCGCCCGGCTTGCAATCGACCACGCCGTCGGGCGTGCCGGTGAGGATCAAATCGCCGGGAGACAGCGTCATGAAGCGGCTGAAGTACTCGATGAGGAAGGGCGCGTCGAAGATCATGTTGCGCGTGTTGCCCTGCTGCGTGACCGTGCCGTTGACGGTGGTGCGCAGCGCGAGGGCCATCGGCCCACCTGGAAGGTTGTGCACGTCGACCGCATCGACGAACCACGGGCCGAGCGGCGTGCAGGTGTCGCGGTTCTTCACGCGCAGGTTCGGGCGATACCAGTTCTCCAGGTAGTCGCGGATCGCGTAGTCGTTGGCGACCGTGTAGCCGCCGATGAAGTCATAGGCGTCGTCGCGCTTCACGTTCTTCGCGGTCTTGCCGACCACGATCGCGAGCTCGCATTCGTAGTGCATGAACTGCACGCCGGCCGGGCGGTGCGTGAGCTGGCGGTGGCCGATCAGCGTGCTCTGGCCCTTGACGAAGACCAGCGGTTCTTCGGGCGCCTTGAACTCGAGTTCCTTCGCGTGGTCGGCGTAGTTGAGGCCGAGCGCGAGGATGGTGCGCGGGCGCGCAGTGGGCGCGAGCGGTGGCAGCCAGGTGAGTTGCTCCTGTGGCACGATGCGGCCGTCGTCGAGGCGCACAGCAGCGTCGGGCTGGCCGTTGAATTCGTGGCTCGTGCCGGTGTGCTCGCGGCCTTCGTGGATGACGCGGGCGTGCTTCATGCGGTGGTCTCCTGCACCAGCGTGTTGGTCAGTGTCTCGAACCCCTGCGCGGAGATCTCGATGCGATCGCCCGCGCGCGCCAGCGGACGGCCCGCATCGCAGCCCAGCATCAGCACGTCGCCATGCGCGAGCGTCATGAATTCGCCGACGTCGGTGAGCAGCTGCCGTGCCGGACGCACGAGCTGCGAGAAGTCGATCGACTGCTTCAGTTCGCCGTTGATGCGCACTTCCACGCGGATGTTCGCGGGGTCGGCCACCTCCTGTGCATCGCGCAGCGCCGGGCCGATGCCGAGGAAGCCGTCGACGCACTTGAACTTCACCGGTGGACGGAAGAAGCTCGCATGCGGAATCGACAGGTCGTTCATCAGCACGAAGCCTTCGACATCGCCCTCGGCGCCGATCACCATGCCGATGCTCGCGCCGATCTCCACTTCGGGAACCGCTGCAGGCACGGCGATGGCGCTGCCGTGCGGGCTCCAGGTGTTGGCGGTCTTCACGTAGAGAACGGGCGCTTTCGGCGGCGCCTTGTAGGGTGGCTCGGTCATCTGCGGCGCGAGTGCCGTGACCTCGGCGCGGAAGTTCAGCAGCGTGCCGTACACGGTGCCGGTCGGAAGGAAATGCGAAGCGGTGCTCATGAGGGCTGCTCCAGTGCGATCAATTCGTCGAGCAGCCCGTAGAGCTGCGTGAGCTTGGCCTTGCCGAGCGACTTCTCCATCCAGTCGTAGTGCGCCTCGATGCTGGTGCCCAGGCGCTTGACCAGCTTCATGCCGTGCGGCGTGGCCTCGACCACGGTGCGGCGCTGGTCGGCGGGGTCGCGGGCACGTGTGATGAGGTTGTCGCGCTCCATGCGCGCGAGCACGCCGGTGAGGCTGGGCCCGAGGATGAAGGCCTCGCGCGCGACACGGCCGGTGTCGACCGCGCCGTGCTCGCCGAGCACGCGCAGCACGCGCCATTGCTGGTCGGACAGCGCGTGCTCGCGCAGGCTGGGCCGCGTGTGGGCCATCACGGCTTCGCGGGCCTGCAGCAGCAGGCGCGGCAAATTGCGGTGGGTGAACGTGGTGCTCAAGAACGGTGCCTCTTCGAATTAGTTAACATGTTAAATGATTCGAGATTTCTTTCCTAGCCACGGCCCATCAGGGTTTGTGCGGACACCTAAACTCGACGGATGGCCAAGGACAAATCTCTTTTCGTCTGCAGCGAATGCGGCGGCACCAGCCCCAAGTGGCTCGGCAAATGCCCGAGCTGCGGCGCCTGGAACACATTGATCGAACAGGTGGCGGGCAGCAACGCACCAGCCAACAACCGCTTCGGCACGCAGTTCTCGCCGCTGGCGGGTGTGTCCGAACTGGCCACGCTCTCGGAGATCGAGGCGACCGACATCGCGCGCACGCCCACCGGCATCGACGAACTCGACCGCGTGCTGGGCGGCGGCATCGTCTCGGGCGGCGTCACGCTGATCGGCGGCGACCCGGGCATCGGCAAGTCGACGCTGCTGCTGCAGGCGGTCGATGCGCTGCAGCGCGCGGGGCAGAACGCGCTCTACGTGACGGGCGAGGAAAGCGGCGCGCAGGTGGCGCTGCGCTCGCGCCGGCTCGGACTCGATCACTCGCAGGTGCAGGTGCTCGCCGAGATCCAGCTCGAGAAGATCATCGCCACGCTGGACGCCACGCGGCCCGCGATCGCGGTGATCGACTCCATTCAAACGGTGTATTCAGACCAGCTCACCTCGGCCCCCGGCTCGGTGGCGCAGGTGCGCGAATGCGCGGCCCATCTCACGCGCTTTGCCAAGACCAGCGGCACGGCCGTGGTGCTGGTGGGCCATGTCACGAAAGAGGGCGCGCTCGCAGGTCCGCGTGTGCTCGAGCACATGGTCGACACGGTGCTGTATTTCGAGGGTGACACGCATTCGAGCTTCCGCCTCGTGCGTGCCATCAAGAACCGCTTCGGGGCCGTGAACGAGATCGGCGTGTTCGCGATGACCGAGCGCGGCTTGAAGGGCGTGGCCAATCCGAGCGCGATCTTCCTGAGCCAGCACGCCGAGCCGGTGCCCGGCAGCGTGGTGCTGGTCACGCTCGAGGGCACGCGGCCGATGCTGGTGGAAATCCAGGCGCTGGTCGACAACGGCGGGCCGAGCCCGCGGCGCCTCTCGGTGGGCCTGGACCGCGACCGCCTCGCGATGCTGCTCGCAGTGCTGCACCGCCATGCGGGCGTGGCCTGCATGGACCAGGACGTGTTCGTGAATGCGGTGGGCGGCGTGCGCATCAGCGAACCCGCGGCCGACCTGGCCGTGATGCTGGCCATCACCTCGAGCCTGCGCGGCAAGCCGCTGCCCAAAGGGTTCATCGCGTTCGGTGAAGTGGGCCTGGCCGGTGAAGTGCGCCCCGCGCCGCGCGGGCAGGAGCGTTTGCGCGAAGCCGCCAAGCTGGGCTTCAGCATCGCGGTGGTGCCCAAGGCCAATGCGCCGCGCAAGGGCTCGAAAGAGATCGAGGGGCTGACCATCCACCCGGTCGAGCGCATCGAAGAGGCGATGGACGTGGTCCGCCGCCTCGATTGATTGATGGATGGATTGATCCTGCGGGCAAAAAAATGCCCGGCGCGCCTTTGACGCGCCGGGCCACCCTCCCTTTCCCCCGATGTGCAACGAGAACGCCGGTCCGCTGTCCCGCGTGGCCGTGTTCATCGTTTACTGGCGATCCGGGTTGCCGCCGCGATGGCCGTTGGCACTTGCCACACCGGCTTGTCGCGAACCCGCAACCTGGATCGCCTCTCCCTGAAAACTGTTCTTCGTCGATCCGTGGGATGAAATGTGCCGCCTGACGCTCCCGTGGCATGTGCATTTCGGGGCGAGTACCGTTTTTTGCCCCTGGTAGTAGCCACGGTCGATACAGCCAAAATCGCGCGCAGCCCCATATGCGAACTTTCGAATGCAACCCGCGCCTTGCCCCGTGGCCGCGATGAACTTGAACTGCGTTGGTATCAGCGCGCGCTACCGGAAGCCGCGCGGGTATCGATCGAGTCGCCGACTTTGCGACCCGTCGGCAAAACGCGCCGGCCGCATGACCGGGAGCCCCGTGGTCAGGCGGCGAACAGCCGGGCGGCGACAATGCGCGCCATGAATTTCCAGAAATTGCTGGTGCCCGTGGGCGGCATCGTTCTTCTCGCCCTGGCGTGGCGCAGCTACGGCTGGGCCGGCGTCGCACTGACCGGCGGCGTCATCGTGATGTTCCTGCTGCTGCACTTCAATCGCGCGATGCAGGTGCTCAAGCGGGCGGCCGACCGGCCGGTGGGCTACGTCGCCAGCGCGGTGATGCTCAACGCCAAGCTCAAGCAGGGCGTGACCCTGATGCACGTCATCGCCATGACCCGCGCACTCGGCGAACTGCGTTCGCCCGCCGATACGCAGCCCGAGCTCTACCGCTGGACCGACACGGGCGGCTCGTACGTCGATGCGGTGTTCAACGGCGGCAAGCTGCAGAGTTGGGAAATGACGCGGCCTGAGGTTTCCCCCGAAGAAGAAACGCCGGCCAGCTAGGCCGCAGCGGCCTTGCGGCGCGGCCGGCGCCACAGCGGATTCACCTTCGCGTGGTGGCGCACTTCCTTGGCGAACTCCGCGCACATGTGGGTCATCAGGTCGGCCGAGCGATAGACCAGGTAGACATCGAAGTCCGGCACCTCGTCGGTGATCGGCAGGCGCTCCAGCAGGCCGGGCTGCATCCGCACCGCGCCGGCGTCGTGGAACACGGTGTCCGACCACATGCTGACGAGGTCGGTCTGCGTGGCGAGCTGCAGGCCGAGCAGGTTCGACGCGCTCTGCACCATGCGCTTGGGCATCTCCAGCCCGTTCACGCGCATCGTTGACACCAGCGGGCTGCCGGGCTCGTCGATGGGGTCCAGCACCAGCCAGTCGGCCTCCAGCAAGGTGCGCAGCTTGCGCACCCGCCGCAACGGATGGCCGGTGCGCACCGCCACATGCATCGACAGCGAGAACAACGGCTCCCATTGAAAGACGTTGGTGCCCGGGCCGTTGCAGGTCGAGACCAGCGCCAGGTCGAGCCGGCCTTCGCGCAGCCCTTCGAAGAGCTGCTGCGGCCGTTGCTCGTAGGCGCGCAGCGCGACGTTGGGAAAACGCTGCCTGAACGACGCCATCGTATTGGGCAGCGGCCCGCCCGAGGCCACGGCGGTAAAGCCGATGTTGAGCTGCGCCTCGGCGTGCCCGCGGATCGCCTCGATGTCCTCGAGCGCGTGCCGCAGTTCCTGCTCGACCAGGCTGGCGCGCTTGACCAGCGCCGTGCCGTAGGCCGTGAGGTTCACGCCGCGCGTGGTGCGCAGCATCAGCGTCACGCCGAGTTCGCGCTCCAGTTCGGCGATCGTCTTGGACAGCGCCGGCTGCGTGATGTGCAGGCTGCGCGCCGCTTCATGGATGCTTCCGTTCTGGGCGACCGCCAGCAGAACGCGCAGTTGTTGCAGCTTCATCGTGCCTCCGTGATCCCCGGGGAACCCCTTGGGGGATTCCATTTGGTTATCAGCATGAAAATATGTGATTCTGCGCTGGCGCGCTTTGCCTGAATACTCCGCCGCAAATCCTGTTCGTGGAGTCGATTCGATGAGTGAAGCCGCTTTGCCCGCAAGCCAGATGCGCGGCGCCCCTCCGGCCGCCGCCGGGCCGTCTTCCCACGCCGCAGATGCCGCAAATGGCACGGATGCCGTGCAAGCCAAGGGCAAGCAAAGCCAGTTCCGCCTGATCGCCGCCTGTTCGCTGGGCAATGCGCTCGAGATGTACGACTTCACCGTCTACAGCTTCTTCGCGCTCCTGATCGGCAAGCTGTTCTTCCCGTCGGACAGCCCTTACGGCTCGCTGCTGCTGGCCGTGGCCACTTTCGGCATCGGCTTCGTGATGCGGCCGCTGGGCGGCGTGATCATCGGCAACTACGCCGACCGCAAGGGACGCAAGGCCGCATTGACGCTCACCATCGGCCTGATGGTGGCCGGCACGCTGTGCATCGCGCTCGCGCCCACGTACGTCTCGGCCGGTGTGTTCGGCTCGCTGATGATCCTGGCGGGGCGCCTGCTGCAGGGCTTTTCGCTCGGCGGCGAGGTGGGCGCCGCCACCTCGATGCTGATGGAGTCGGGCGGCATCCGGGGCCGCGGCTTTCGCGTGAGCTGGCAGCTCGCGAGCCAGGGCGTGGCGGCGGTGCTGGGCGCGCTCACCGGTGCGGCGCTGTATGCGGCGCTGCCGCAGGCCTCGCTCGAGAGCTGGGGCTGGCGCCTGCCTTTCCTGTTCGGCCTGCTGATCGCGCCGGTCGGCTTCTACATCCGCGCCCACCTCGAGGAAACGCACCGGGCCCGCAGCCACGAATCCAGCCCCATGGGCCAGCTGCTGCGCGAGCACGGCGGCACGGTGCTCAAGGGCATCTTCGCCACCACGGCAGGCACGGCGGCCATGTACCTGGTCGTGTTCTTCATGCCGACCTACATGATCCGCGTGCTGCACATGCCGCCGTCGCTGTCGCTGCTGTCGGGCTGCGCCACCGGCATCACGATGTTCGCGGTGGCGCTCCTGGCGGGCCGCCTGGCCGACAGGCTGCCGAACCGCAAGCCGCTGGTGATCGGCTCGCTGGTGCTCGGCGTGCTGGCCGTGTACCCGGCGTTCTGGCTCATCAACCACCACCCGAGCGTGCCGCTGGTGCTGTGCCTGTCGGTGCTGCTGACGGCGCTCGTGAATCTCGGAACCACGCCGTTGTTCCTGATGCTGCTCGAGATGCTGCCGATCGGTGTGCGCGCCAGCGGCATCTCGGTGATCTACAGCGTCGGCGTGACGGTGTTCGGCGGCTCCTCGCAATTCATCGTGACCTGGCTGCTCGCCACGACCGGCAACCCGATGTCTCCGGCCTTCTACATGATGGCCTGCGGCGTGCTGAGCATCTGTGCGGTCATGGGCCTGAACGCACGCCGGGTCGACTGAAATTTTTTCCCCTGCATCCAAGAACAACAGACCACCACATCCATGACCCGCGAACTCAGTCTCCAGACCACCCGGCTTTTGTCCCGATTGCTGCCGCAGGCCGACGTCGATACCCAGGCCTTCGTCGACATCCGCCGCCAGATCCACGCCAACCCCGAACTCGGCTTCGAGGTGAGTGCCACCGCCGAGCTGGTCGCCAACCTGCTGCGCGAATGGGGCTACGAGGTGCACACGGGCATCGGCAGGACCGGCATCGTGGCCCAGCTCAAGGTCGGCAATGGCACGCGGCGGCTGGGCATCCGCGCCGACATGGACGCGCTCCCCATCGTCGAGGCGACGGGCCTGCCGTATGCGAGCAAGAACCACGGCCGCATGCATGCCTGCGGCCACGACGGCCACACCGCCATCCTGCTCGCGGCCGCCAAGGCGCTGGCGAAGCGCCGCGATTTCGACGGCACGCTGAACCTGATCTTCCAGCCCGACGAAGAGAACCTCTGCGGCGCGCGCGCGATGATCGAGGACGGCCTGTTCGAGCGCTTTCCCTGCGATGCCGTCTACGCGCTGCACAACGCACCGGGCGTGCCGGTCGGCAGCTTCCTCGTGATCGAGGGGCCGGTCACGCTGTCTTCGGACGTGGCGGACGTCACGATCAAGGGCGTGGGCGGGCATGGCGCCATGCCGCACCTCTCGCGCGATCCCGTGCCGGCGGCGGCCGCCGTGGTGACGGCCCTGCAGACCGTGGTGGCGCGCAACGTGACGCCGGGCGACACGGCCGTCGTGTCGGTCGGCTTCATCCGCGGCGGCGCCACGCACAACGTGATTCCGCAATCGGTGGCACTCGGCCTCAATGTGCGGGCGGCGCGGCCCGAAACGCGCGCGGTGGTCGAAGCGCGCATCCGCGAGATCGTGAGCCTCACCGCGCAGGCCCATGGCGTGGAGGCGGAGATCGATTACCGCCAGCTCGTGCCGCCGGTGGTCAACACCGCGCCCGAGTGCCGGCTGATGGCGCAGGTCTGCGCCGAACTTGTCGGCGCAGAGCACGTCGTCACCGAGGCGCCGAAGGGCTTTGCGGGCAGCGAGGACTTCGCCTGGATGCTCGCCGAGTTGCCGGGCTGCTATCTGCTGCTCGGCAACGGGGAGGGCCAGTTCGGCGGCTGCATGGTGCACAACCCCGGCTACGACTTCAACGACCAGGTGCTGCCACTGGGCGCGGCCTGCTGGGTGCGGCTCGCGCAGACCTATCTGGTCGCCTGAGCGCTTTCGATCAGAACGGCGCGTCTTCCTCTTCCTCGGCGGCATCGGCCGGGGTCGTGGTGGTGGGCGCTGCTGCTTTGGCGGCGGGCTTCGGTGCTTCGTCCGCCGGTGCCGCGCTGAACGCCGCCTCGCCGCCCAGCGCATCGAGCAGCGCCGGCACGAGCTGGCCGAGCTCGCCGGTGGCGATCGCCACGTCGGCGTCGTAGTTGTCTTCCTTCTTGCCGCCCGCCGCGCCGTCGCCTGTGCCCTCGAGGAACACGATCTTGCGGATCAGCATGCCGTGCGTGAGCTCGAACGACACGCGGTCGTCCCAGGTGAGCGCCAGACGCGTGGGGCGCTTGCCGTCGGTGATGTGCTTCTGCACTTCCTCGATATCGAGCGGGTGCTTGGCGTAGCGCACCACGGCCTTCGAATCATCCGAGGCCTTGAGCTCGCATTCGCGGTCGATGGTGAAGCCGGCCGGCGGCTCCTGCGTCAGCAGCCAGTTGGCCATGGCGGCGGCCGGCTCGATCTGCGTGTTGATCAGCGCCACCGCAAAGCCGTCGAGCGACTTCACCAGGCTGGTGACCACTTCGTCGGCGCGCGAGGCGTTGCCGCTGTTGATCACGAGGCGGTTCTCGGCCTTGTCGATCCACACCGCCACGCGCGCACTGCGGGTGAAGGCCATCGGCAGCAGCTCCAGGGTGATGTCTTCCTTGAGCTCCTTCTTTTCCTTCTTGCCGGGCTTGCGGCCGGTGGTGGCCTCGATCTGCGCGCAGCGTTCGTCGAGCTTGCGGCGCACCACGGAGCCGGGGACCTGCTTGCTCTCGATCATGTATTCGACGAGCCACTGGCCGTCGATGGATTCGACCAGCGGGCCGCCGGCTTCGCCGCGGGGCTCGGCCCAGCCGGCGGACTTTTCCTGCGAGGGGCCGCAGGGCTCGAAGCGGTGCTTGCCCAGCCCCTCTTCTGCCTCGGCCAGTGATTGGGACCAGGCAGGTTCGATGCGATAGACGATGACGTTCTTGAATACGGACACGGAAACCCTTTTTCCACTGGTTTGCACAACCGGCCATTGTCGGGCACCCGGTTCCGGGCTCGGCCGTAAAATCGAAAGCTTTTGCGACTTCCCCCTCTGTCGCACCCCCACACCGCTCCCAAAGGAATCAGGAAATGAGCTCGATCCCCCCCTCGCTGGACGACCGTGACGGCAAGATCTGGATGGACGGCGAACTCGTGGACTGGCGCGACGCCAAGATCCACGTGCTGAGCCACACGCTGCACTACGGCTGCGGCGCCTTCGAGGGCGTGCGCGCCTACAAGACAGCGGACGGCAGCACCGCCATCTTCCGCCTGGCCGAGCACACCGAGCGCCTGTTCAACAGCGCCAAGATCCTGCGCATGAAGATCCCGTTCACGCACGAACAGCTCAACGAAGCGCAAAAGCAGGTGGTTCGCGAGAACAAGCTCGAGAGCTGCTACCTGCGCCCCCTCATCTGGATCGGCTCCGAAAAGCTCGGCGTGAGCCCCAAGGGCAACAAGATCCACGCCATGGTCGCGGCCTGGTCCTGGGGCGCCTACCTCGGCGAGGAAGGCATGCGCCGCGGCATCCGCGTGAAGACCTCCAGCTACACCCGCCACCACGTCAACATCACGATGACGCAGGCCAAGTCGGTGAGCAACTACACGAACTCGATCCTGGCGAACATGGAAGCGCTGGACGACGGCTACGACGAAGCGCTGCTGCTCGACGCGAGCGGTTTCGTGTCGGAAGGCGCGGGCGAGAACATCTTCGTGGTCAAGGGCGGCGTGGTCTACACGCCCGACCTGTCGGCCGGCGCCCTGAACGGCATCACCCGCAACACGATCCTGCACATCTGCAAGGACCTCGGCATCGAGCTCGTGCAGAAGCGCATCACGCGCGACGAGGTCTACATCTCCGACGAAGCCTTCTTCACCGGCACGGCCGCCGAAGTGACGCCCATCCGCGAACTCGACCGCATCGAGATCGGCAACCGTGGCGACGGCGGCTCGCGCGGCCCGATCACCGAGAAAATCCAATCTGCCTTCTTCGACATCGTGAACGGCAAGAATCCCAAGTACGCCCACTGGCTCACGAAAGTCTGAACTCCATGTCTACCAATGCAGTCGTCGAACTCCTGGCCAAGGAGCTCAACCATCAGGGCGGCGTGTTCTGCCCCAGCCCCAAGGCGGATATGCAACTCTGGGACAACCATCCCAAGGTCTACCTCGACGTGGCGCGCACCGGTGAAGCCAAGTGCCCGTACTGCGGCACGGTGTACCGGCTGAAGGCCGGCGAAACGGTCTCGGCGCGGCATTGACGCTTCGAGCCCTGCTGTGGCGCTTCGCCGCGGCCTACCTCGTGCTGTTGGTCGTCGTTGGCGTCGCGCTGAACCTGGCGGGCGCCAAGTCCAGCATGGGCGGCAACATGGCCGCCTTGCTCGGCACCATGGCATGGGTGTGCATGGACTTCGCCAAGAAGAACGGCCGCTACTTCACGCCCGATGAAAAGAAGCGTGCCGTGCTGGGCATGCTCGCCATCGACATGGCGATGCAGACGGTCGTGACGGTGGCGGTCGGCCTGTTCGCCGGTGCGACGGGCCTGTCACTGGGGCCGGCCTTGCTGGTGCTGCTTTTCGTCGGCGTGCTGCACGCGCTGGTGATCTGGTTCTTCGTCGGCTTTGCCGGCAAGCAGCACGCGGCGGCCGAAGCCCGGCGCAACAAGATCGGTTGAATCAGGGCGCCAGGACCAGCGGCAACCTCTTCTGGCCGCTGATCCATTCACCGCGCAAGCCGGCGCCGTCAGGCGTGAGGCGCAGGCGGGTGTCGCTGGATTCCTCGAGCAGCAGCGCGCCGTCCTGGTACTTGCCGAACACCGAGATCGCCTGGCGATAGCGGTCGTAGAAATACGTGGCGGCGGCGGAGCCGTCGCTGCGCAGCGGCTCCAGCCGCAGGGTGACCGGCAGGCGTGCATCGATGGTGCCGTGCAACACCTGGTCGAACGGCGATGCCGGTGCAGGCGCCGCTCCTTCGCCCAGCAGCAGTGCGCGGCCATACGCCGTGAGCCACGGCCCGAGCTGCGCGGGCGTGAAGCGGGTGCTGAAGACATCGAGGTCGTCCAGCGCGCGCATCGCGTGGTTGCTGCAGCGGCCCTGCGTAAACAGCACACCCTTCGCATCGATCTCCATGCGGCCCATGGTCTCGATCTTCTGGTAGTCCGGGTCCTGGCGCGATGTCAGGCACTCGGTGTAGAGCTCGATCTTGTCCTCGCGCTCCTCGTCCTTGCTGCGCGCCTTGCTCCCGAGCGCAGCGATCTCCTTGCGCAGCCTGGCGGCGTTGTTCGCATGGACCTTGCGCGCGATGTCGGCAAGGCCCTCGGCGGTGAACAGGTCGCCCGGCGAGAGATGGCGCCCCGTCGCCGCGTCGAACGCATGCCCGACGGAGAACTCCTCGCAGTAGGCGCCGCAGCCTTCCCCTTCGAGGCGCAGCGACAGCACGCGGCCGTCGTTGCGCAGCACCGCGTAGCCGAGGTTCGGCATGCGCTTCCAGTTCTGCGCATCGACACCGCGCAAGCCTTCCGCAGCGCGCGCCGGCGCCATGGCCTCGAAGGTGTCGATGAAAAGAAACTGGTTGATGCGATCGGCGACCTTGGCATCGTCGGTGCGCACCCAGGGGAAACGCTGCGCTTCCGGGCCCGTGCCGTGGACGAGGCCCTGTACGACGGCCGGGGCAGCCTGCGCGCCGAAGGCGCAGGCCAGAAGCAGGGTGGCGAGGATGCGTCGCATGGTTTATGCCGTCGGGTTCGTGTTGAGGTTCGGCCGTTGCCACGGCCACAGGTCGCGCCACGGCGCCGGATCCCGGGTTTCCTGCGCAAGACGCAGGTACGCCATCGCGATCCACAGCAGCGCCAGGCCGATCTGCGCATCGCGCATGGCCGAGTTCACGCTCGACGCGATCAGCGCGATCAGCGTCGCGGCCAAGGCATAGCGGCCCGCGATGTCGGGGCGTTTCCACGCCTGCCACACGGCGGCCAGCATGATGACCAGCAGGCTCAGCAGCGCGGGCAGACCGCCCTGCGCGCCGACCCAGAGGAAGTCGTTGTGCGGCATGTTCGAGTCCGCGAACAGGGCCGGGCCGCGCTTGTGCCATTGCTCGGTCCAGCCGCCGATGCCCCAGCCGGTGAGCGGCCGGTCGGCGATCATGCGGCCCGTGTCGCGGTACATGTAGTAGCGGATGATCCAGCTTCCGTGGAAGACCGCGCCGGTCTGCGCCTCTTCGATCTCCTGCACGCCGGTCTCGACCTTCTGCTGCAGCTGCGGCAGCTGGTAGAGCCCGGCCCCGAGCACCGCGATCCCCAGCACCAGCGCGCTCACCAGCATCTTCAGGTGGTTGCGCCACTGGTGGATGCACACCACCGGAACCACCAGCAGCAGCGCGAGCACCGAGGTGCGCGAGGTCAGCGGCAGCGCGACCACGAAGCCCAGCCCGAGCATCAGCACGAAGGCCGGAATGGCGCGCAGCGGCTTGTGCGCGGCGATCTGCGCAATGCCCCACACGGCGGCGGTAGAGGCCACCACGCTGAACAGCAGCGCGTTGCTGATCGACTTGTTGCCCACCTCCATGACCACCGCGCGCAGCGGCGACCAGACCGGAAAGCCGATGGCGTAGTGAAGCACGATCAGCAGGATGTTCAGCGCCGCGATCAGCAGGAAGCCGCGCAGTGCCCAGATCGCCTCCTCGCGCGTGAGCGCCATCGCCATGAGGATCGTGAGGCCGATGCGCAGGCCGTGGAACAGGTTGGAGCCGGTCTCGGGGTAGTGCGGCCCGAAGGCCAGCACGAGGAGGGTCCAGGCCAGGTAGGCGATCACCGGCCACCACAGCGGGTTGGCGCGCAGGCGCGCGAAGCGTTCGCTGTAGCCGCCGGCCAGCAGCATCGTGGCGAGCAACAGCAGCGCGGAAAGGTAGGTGACGCCGACCGGCATGAACACCACCAGCCCCCAGAACATGGCCGCGGGCCGAACGATGTGCGATCTCTGCATAGGGGCGGGATTTTAGGTTGGGGCCAATGCTCCCAACCTGACTTTGCGCGGAGCGACGCCGCCGCGCGCTCAGTGGGCGTGTGCTGCGACCGGCAGGCGGATCACGAAGCTCGCGCCGCCCTCTGGCGCGTCTTCGCAGCGCACCGTGCCGCCGTGCCGCTCGGCGATCGACTTCACCAGCGCCAGCCCGAGGCCCACGCCGCCGTTGCGTTCGCTCGCGCCGGGCAGCCGGTAGAAGGGCTCGAAGATGCGTTCGCGCAGCGCAGGCGGCACGCCGGGGCCACGGTCGTTCACGCGCACGGTGGCAAAGCCGCTGGCGCTGCCCAGTTCCACGCTGATCTCGCCGGCGCCGTAGCGACGGGCGTTTTCCAGCAGGTTGCGGATCGCGCGGCGCAGGAGGCGCGACACGCCGGGCACGGTGAGCGTCGCGTTGTCTGTGCCCTCGGCCAGGTCGAGCTCGGCATTCACCTGCGCGCATTCCTCGGCGGCCAGGCCGGTCAGGTCGACGGCCTCGATCGTGCCCATGTCGGCCTCGCTGGCGTCCAGCCGGCTGGCCAGCAGGATTTCGTCGATCAGCTGGTCGAGTTCGCCGATGTTGCGCGAGATTTCCTCGCGCGCTTTCTGGCTCGGGTGCTCGCCCATCAGCTCCAGCCCCATGCGGATGCGGGTGAGCGGCGAGCGCAGCTCGTGCGATGCGTTGGCCAGCAGCGACTTGTGCGAGCGCACCAGCTGCTCGATGCGTTCGGCCGACGCGTTGAATCGTTTGGAGAGATCAGCCACTTCGTCCTGCCCTTCTTCGGTCACGCGCACGGAGAGATCGCCCTCGCCCCATCGCTGCACGCCGCGCTGCAGCGATTCCAGCCGCTGCGTGATGCGCCGCACGATGGGGTAGACGCCCAGTGCCACCGCCACGCCCACCAGCGCGATCATCCAGCCGAGCCCGAAGGGCGTGCGCCACGGCGCGAAGCCGCCGCTGCCGCTTGGCCTCTCGCGCGGCGCCACGCGCAGCGTGATGGCCTTGCCGTCGCTCAGCGTGACGTCGAATTCCAGTCCCTGGCCCGGCACGCGCAGTGCGGTGCCCGAGCCGATCGTGCGGTCCTGCGCATCGAGCACGACCACGTTGCGCGGCACGGGCGCCAGGCGCTCGCGCTCGGCCTCGGCGGCCTCGCGCACGATCCAGTTGGCCATCAGCGTGAGGATGACCACGCCGCCGACCACTGCGAGCCAGATGCGGACGTAGAGGTGGCGCGAATACAGCTTGTGGAGCATCCCTCGGCGCACCCGTCAATCCTGTTGCTTGGCGAAAACGTAGCCAACGCCGCGCACGGTGAGGATGCGCTTGGGGTTCTTGGCGTCGACTTCTATCGCGGCGCGGATGCGGCCCATGTGCACGTCGATCGAGCGGTCGAAGGCTTCGAGCTCGCGGCCGCGCACGGCCTCCATGATCTGGTCGCGCGTGAGCACGCGGCCCGCGCGCTCGGCCATCGCGACCAGGAGGTCGAACTGGTAGGAGGTGAGGTCGGCCAGCGCGCCGGCCACCGACACGGTGCGCGCGTTGCGGTCGATCTCCAGCGTGCCGAAGCGCATCATGGTGGAGGCTTCGCTCTCGGTGGCGTTCTCGCTGCGCCGGCGCAGCACCGCGCGGATGCGCGCCAGCAGCTCGCGGGGCTCGAAGGGCTTGGGCAGGTAGTCGTCGGCGCCGATTTCGAGGCCGATGATGCGGTCCATCGGGTCGCCCTTGGCCGTCAGCATCAGCACCGACACCTTGGAGATGGGACCGGGCAGGGCGCGGATGCGGCGGCAGACCTCGAGCCCGTCGGTGTCGGGCAGCATCAGGTCGAGGATCACGAGGTCGGGGGCGTGCTGCTGCAGCTGCTCGAGGCCGCTGGCGCCGTCACCGGCGTGGTTGAAGGCGAAGCCCGACTGCGTCAGGTACTCGCCCACCATCTGCGCCAGGCGGGCGTCGTCTTCGATCATCAGGAGTTGGGGGGTGCTCATGCGCTTCATGGTCGTCCA
This sequence comes from Variovorax sp. RKNM96, assembly GCF_017161115.1. Taxonomy (GTDB): domain Bacteria; phylum Pseudomonadota; class Gammaproteobacteria; order Burkholderiales; family Burkholderiaceae_C; genus Variovorax. The sequence continues at coordinate 318,947 of NZ_CP046508.1, forward strand.
CAGGGAGCAAGCGGGCTTGAACGCTCCGTAAAGTTGGGTAAACCTCGGGCGTGCGTGTCAACCGGAGGTGCTGCGAAAAACATAGCGCCAAGCCCAGGGGCCGCGGGTGGTGCTCCTGGATTTTCTTCGAGTATGGCCCGTTGCGGTTGCCGCTGTGGGGCGGCCTTCCGCGGGCGGCGCGTCAGCCCCGGGAGAGCGGCCGCAGTTGCAGCCGCAGCGACAGCGTGGCCGAGAGCTGCAGCGTAACCGGCGGGCCCGCCCCGTCGTCCAGGTGCGCCAGCGATTCGAACAGGCCGAGCGCCTGGGCCATCGGGTTGATCTCGGCCAGCGACTGTGCGGCCTGCGAGTGCGGCGGCGTGTCGGCAGGGGCCGGGTCGCCGTCGTTGCTGGCCACCGACCAGTCCAGCGAGGCCACGCTGCGCTCGCTGCGTTCCGGCGCGATCACCATCGCCACCGCCAGCAGCCCGCGGCTGTCGGTCACCGAGGTCAACGCGCCGACCGTGGGCGTGTCGTAGCCCACCATCAGCACGGGGCTGTGGTCGGCCGCGCACTGCACGGCCGCTTCGAGCAGGCCGGTCGCAAAGCTGTGCTCGAAGGCCGAGACCGAATTGCTCGCCGCCATGCAGCCGGTGCCGATGGTCCAGTAGCCCACGGCGGCGTTGTGCACCGAGTTGTGAAAGCGCGTGGGCGACAGCACCGTCGGGTCGGTCGCGAGCGTGCTGCACATGTAGTCGTTGATCGAGAGATCGCCGTGCGCCGAGACGAACACGCAGGGCACGTCGGCCGCGTTGCGGCCCGAGGCCGCCATCGCGGCAGCGGCCACTTCGAGCGCCAGCGCCACGGTGTCGGGCGCGCGGCGGCGCTCGGCCGGCGCCAGCACCTGCGGCGACGGGCGCTTGGCCGGCGGATCGGCCAGCGCGCCCTCGCCGCGGAAGGCCGCGCGCGCGGCGTCCCAGCCGGGGAGCGTCGGCGTCCAGAAGGCGGGGCCTTCGATGTAGAGAGTGGGAGGCGTCACGGTCTTGCTCATGCCGCCGCCTTGCCGAACACAAGCGAGCAGTTGTTGCCGCCGAAGCCGAAAGAATTGGAGAGCGCATAGCGCACCTCCCCGTGCGCGGGCGCGAGCCTGATCTGCGGACCGAAGCCCTCGTCGATCGTGCGGGTGCCCACCGTGCCCGGCTTCAGGCCGCGCTCGATCGCCAGCAGGCTGATCACCGCCTCGACGATGCCCGCCGCGCCCAGCGTGTGGCCCATGAAGCCCTTGGTCGAGCTCGCATGCGTCGTGGCAGGGAAGCGGCGCGCCACCAGCGCGCCCTCGACCTCGTCGTTCTTCTGGCTCGCGGTGCCGTGCATGTTGATGTAGTCGATGGCCTCGGGAGCGAGGCCGGCGCGTGCCAGCGCCTCGTCGAGCGCGCGCTCGGCGCCCAGGCCCTCGGGGTGCGGGGTCGACATGTGGTGCGCGTCGCTCGCCTCGCCGTAGCCCAGGAGGTGCAGCGGCGACGCAGCCGCGCCGGCCTGCACGCGCTCGACCAGCGCGAAGCCCGCGGCCTCGCCCAGGCTGATGCCGTTGCGGCCGGCGTCGAACGGCCGGCAGGGCTCCTTGGACACCAGCTCCAGCGAGTTGAAGCCGAACAGGACGCTGCCGCAGAGCGTGTCCGCGCCGCCCACCACCGCCGCATCGGCCAGGCCCAGGCGGATCAACCGCTCGGCCGAGGCGAACACCTTGGCGCTCGACGAGCAGGCGGTCGAGATCGTCTCGCTCGGGCCTTCGAGGCCCAGCACCTGCTGCACGAACATCGCGAGCGAATGGGGCGTGTGCACTTCGGCGCGGCGCTGGTTCGGCTGGAACATGCCGCTTTCGTCGAGCTGGGTGTAGGCCAGTTCGGTCTCGCCGATGCTGGCGGTCGAGGTTCCGAGGATCAGCGCGACGCGCGAGGCGCCGTACTTCTCACGCGCGGCTGCCACCGCTTCGAGAAAGCCGTCGGCCTGCAGGCCCAGCCAGGCGAGGCGGTTGTTGCGGCAGTCCCACGAGGCCAGCGCCTCGGGAAGGCGAATGTCTTCGAGCCCGTCGACGCGGCCGATCCACGTGGGCAGCGGCGCCTCGCCGAAATCGTTGGCGCGCAGGCCGCTGCGGGAGTTTTCGAGCGCTTCGGCCAGCGGCGCCTTGCCGACGCCGACGGCCGAGGTGGCCGTGTAGGCACTGATCTGTAGGGGGGAAATACGGGAGAGCACGATGAATCTTGGGGCGCGGGGCAGGCGGAAGGGCGTCGTTGGACAAAAGCGTAATTTTCACGCAATGAATGTCACGCAGCCTACCAGCAGTGCGCGCTGCCCAGCGTCGGCTGTTTCCCATGGATGCAGCCTAGGGCCAGGGCCCTATTGACGGTCGGCGGCGCTTGTGGTGACCGTCAGCCGCGAGGCCAGCGCGACCAGCAGCAGCACGGGCACCCCCAGCAGCGCGGTGGCGGTGAAGAACTGGCTGTAGCCGTAGGCGTCGACGAAGACGCCCGAGTAGCCGGCAATGAACTTCGGCAGCAGCAGCATCAGCGAACTGAAGAGGGCGTACTGCGTGGCCGAGTAGCTGATGTTGGTGAGGCTCGACAGGTAGGCGATGAAGGCGGCCGAGGCGATGCCGCCGGCCAGGTTGTCGGCCGAGACCACCGCGATGAGTGCCGTGAGGTCGTGCCCGCGCGTGGCCAGCCAGGCGAACAGCAGGTTGCTCGCGGCGCTGAGCACCGCGCCCAGCATCAGCACGCGCATGACGCCCAGGCGCATGGACAGCACGCCGCCCACGAAGGCGCCGGCCAGCGTCATGACCACCCCGTAGATCTTGCTGACCGTGGCTACCTCGTCCTTGGTGAAGCCCATGTCCACATAGAACGGGTTGGCCATGATGCCCATCACCACGTCGCTGATGCGGTAGATGGCGATCAGCGCGAGGATCAGCGCGGCCTGCCACTTGTAGCGGCGGATGAAGTCGGCAAAGGGGTCGATCAGCACGTTCTGCAGCCACTCGGCCGCGTTCTTCGCCTTCGGCAGCACGAGCCGCACCGGCTCGGGCGACAGCAGCACCGTGAGCACGCCGACGCTCATCGACGCGGCCATCACGAGGTAGGCGGTTTTCCAGGCGCCGTTCTGGTAGGCCGCAGCACCGGTTGCGGCGACGGCGGGCGTCACCTCGGCCCAGGCCGCGACCCACAGCACGCCGGCGCCGGCCCAGATCATCGCGAGCCGGTAGCCCGTCTGGTAGGCAGCGGCGAGCGCGGCTTGCTTGCGCGTCTCGGCCGATTCGATGCGGAAGGCGTCCAGCGCGATGTCCTGCGTGGCCGAGCCGAAGGCCACGAGCAGCGCGCACCAGACCAGCGGTGTGAGCCCGTTGCGCGGATCGTTCAGCGCCATGCCGATCAGCCCCGCGATCACCAGGCACTGCGCCAGCAGCAGCCAGCCGCGCCGCCGCCCGAGCAGCGTGGTCAGCGGCGGCAGCGGCATCCGGTCGACGAGCGGCGCCCAGACCCACTTGAAGCCATAGGCCAGTCCCACCCAGCTCAGGTAGCCGATGGTGGTGCGGTCCACGCCCGCTTCGCGCAGGCGAAAACTCAGGGTGCCCAGCACCAGCAGCAGCGGCAGCCCGGCCGAGAAGCCCAGTGCCAGCATGCGCAGCGTGGCCGGCTCGAGGTAGACCTTCAGCGTGTCGCGCCAGGACGGTTTGGGGGCGGTGGGGGTTTCGAGCGGCGTGGCGGACATGAACCCCGGATTGTCCATGAGCCGCGACGGGGATCGGCCCACCCGTTTGTCTTCATTTGTTCCTATGATCCGACCCCATGTGCACACGCTGCGACCGCCCCCTTTCCGCCACTTCCCCTGCTTCGCCGTGGCAGTTGCGCAGGGCCTTCCTGTTGATCGCGGCCGGTGTGGCGATGAGCCGCCCGGCGCTTTCGCAGGTCAATGTCGGCAATGCCTCGGTGGCGCGCAACCTGGTGCCGGCGGACAAGATCGAGGCGGCCGGCGTCCAGCAGTACGGCCAGCTGCTCGCGCAGGCCCGCGCCAAGAATGCACTCGCCGGCGACAACAACGCGCAACTGCAGCGGCTGCGCGCCATCGCGCAGCGGCTCATTCCCTTCGCCACACCCTGGAACACCCGTGCGCGCGAATGGAAGTGGGAGGTCAACCTGATCGGCAGCAAGCAGATCAACGCCTTCTGCATGCCCGGCGGCAAGATCGCCTTCTTCACCGGCATCCTCGAGCAGCTCAAGCTGAGCGACGACGAGGTCGCGATGGTGATGGGCCACGAGATGGCCCACGCACTGCGCGAACACGCCCGCGCCCGCATGGCCAAGAGCGCCGGCACCGGCGCGGCGTTGTCCATCGGCGCGCAGCTGCTCGGCCTCGGCCAGGTGGGCGACCTTGCGGCGCGCGCCGGCACGCAGCTCATCACGCTCAAGTTCAGCCGCAGCGACGAGACGGAGGCCGACCTCGTGGGGCTCGAACTCGCAGCGCGCGCGGGCTACGACCCGAAGGCCTCGGTGTCGCTGTGGAACAAGATGGCGACCGCCTCGAAGAACCAGGGCGGGTTGAGTTTCCTGTCGACGCACCCGAGCGGCACCGACCGCATCGCGAAGCTCGAAGCGAACATTCCCAAGGTCGAAAGCCTTTACCGGAACGCCAAGCGGGGCTGACCCGCCCCTCTGACTGATATGCACTGACCGGCCGCGCCCCGCGCGCGCGGCCGGCTGGCACATTGCTTGCATCTCGACTTGTACACAAGTTTGGATGCCTGATGATGGTGCATGAACCCAATCCGCTGACCACCGCTGCCTGGATCGCGAAATTCGCGGCGCCCGTGGCCGGTGCCGAGACCGCCGACACCCCCGGCGTGACCCTGCCGCTCGCCGGCCTGCGCTTCGCGGTCAAGGACAACATCGACGTGGCCGGCGTGCCCACCACCGCCGCCTGCCCGGCCTTCGACCGCCGGCCCACGGTCCACGCAGCCGTGGTGCAGCGCCTGCTCGAAGCCGGTGCATCGCTGGCCGGCAAGACCAACCTCGATCAGTTTGCCTGCGGCCTGAACGGCACGCGCTCGCCGTATGGCGAAGTGCCCAACGCGTTCGATGCGCGCTACGTCTCCGGCGGCTCCAGCTCCGGTTCCGCCTACGTGGTGGCAGCGGGCGAGGTCGACTTCGCCCTCGGCACCGACACCGCCGGCTCGGGCCGCGTGCCTGCCGGGCTCAACAACATCGTCGGCCTGAAACCATCGCGCGGGCTGCTCAGCACCTTCGGCGTGGTGCCCGCGGCGCAGAGTGCGGACTGCGTTTCGATCTTCGCGCGCACCGTGGCGCTGGCCGTCGATGTGATGCTCGCCGCCGCCGGCCACGACCCGCGCGACCCGTACTCGCGCGACATCGCGATGCGCCGCAGGCCGCTGCCCGCGCAGTTCAACTTCGGCGTGCCCGACACGCTGAGCTTCTTCGGCGATACCGCAGCCGAAGAAGCCTTCCGCGATGCGCAGGCCAAGCTGGTAGCACTGGGCGGCACGGCCGTCACCATTCCCTATGCGCCGCTCGCCGAAGCCGCGGCACTGCTCTATGAAAGCGCACTCGTTGCCGAGCGCTACGCAGCGGTGCGCGAATTCTTCGACGCGCACGCCGACAAGGTGATCGAGCCTGTGCGCAGCATCCTCGCGAGCGGAAAAGGCTACGTGGCCGCCGACGTGTTCGAAGCCCAGACGCGCCTGCGCGCCATCGCGCAACAGGTCGAACCGATGTGGCGCGACATCGACGTGCTGCTGGTGCCCACCGCGCCCACGCACTACACACGCGAAGAGATGCGCTCCGACCCGGTCGTGCTCAACCGCAACCTCGGCGCGTACACCAACTTCGTCAATCTGCTCGACTACGCAGCGCTCTCGGTGCCGAGCAGCCTGCGTGCGGACGGCCTGCCGTTCGGCATCACGCTGATCGGCCCGAGCGGGAGCGACCTCGCATTGGCCGACCTCGGCCAGCGCTATCACCACGCGACCGGCCTCACGCAAGGCGCGACCGGCCAGCCGCTGCCCGCACCGCGCCCCGTGCCCGGTCTCGCGGCACCGGCGCCGCAGACGCTGCCCATCGCCGTGGTCGGCGCCCATCTCTCGGGCATGCCGCTCAACGGCCAACTCACCGAGCGCGGCGCCACGCTGCTGCGCACCACGACCACATCGCCCGCTTACCGCCTCTTCGCGCTCCCCGGCACCACGCCGCCCAAGCCCGGACTTCAACGCAGCGCACAGGGCGGAGCCGCCATCGCGCTGGAGATATGGGCCATGCCGATCGCGCAGGTCGGCAGCTTTCTTGCATTGATCCCGCCCCCGCTGGGCCTCGGCAGCGTCGAGCTGGCCGACGGCAGCCGGGTCAACGGCTTCATCTGCGAAGGCCACGCGCTGGCCGATGCAGAGGACGTGACCCGCCACGGCGGCTGGCGTGCCTACATCGCAAGCCGCGTCAACGCCGTCTCCAACTAATCAACCAATCAACTGATTCAGGAGTCCCGATGAGCACCCTCGAGAAATCTTCCGCATCGCGCCGGCAGCTGCTGCAGGCCGGGATCGGTGCAGCGGGCCTGGCCATGCTGGCCGCGCCGGCCATCGTGCGTGCACAGGCCGCGCCCAAGCTGCGCATCGGCTTCTGGCCCGTGGCCGCGGGCCTGCCGTTCTTCGCGGCGGTGGATCGCGGCTACTTCAAGGAAGCGGGCCTCGACGTCGAGCCGCTCAAGTTCGCCGGCGCGCAGCAGGTGATGGAAGGCATGCTCGCGGGCCGCTGCGACGGCAGCGCCAACGGCACCGGCTCGGCCAACCTCGCCATCGGTGAGATCGCACAGCCGGGCCTCTTCAAGATCTTCTGCACCAACCCGAGCAACGCGAAGTTCGTGCTCGACGAATTCATCGTCGCCAAGGACAGCCCGGTCAAGACCATGGCCGAGCTGGCCGGCAAGAAGGTCGCCTCCGGCCCCGGCATCCAGAACGTCACGCTCTGCAGGACCATGCTGGAGCGCGCAGGCGCCAAGGGCGCGGTGGTGAGCGAGCTGCCCATCGGCCAGCACGTGGCCGCGCTGGTCGCGGGTCAGGTCGATGCCTGCTACACGCTCGAGCCCACCGGCACCGTCGGCCGCATGAACGGCACCACGCGGGTGATCGAGGCCGGCGTGGTGGCGAAGTACATCCTGGGCGACCCGATGGCGCCGTGGCATGGCGGTGCCGCCAGCCTCACGACCGAGTTCATCAAGAAGAACCCGGAGGTCGCGAAGAAGTACATCGCGGCGTATGCACGCGGCGTGGAACTGGTGCGCACCAAGCCCGACGATGCTCGCCAGCACATGAAGGGCTACACCGCCATCGAAGGCAAGCTCACGGCCGAAGTGCCGCTCGCGTCGTACATGCTCTACAACGAGTTCAAGCCGAGCGACGTCGCGTACTTCCAGAAGTTCTACGACCTGTTCACCGAGAAAGGCATCTTCGAGAAGAAGGTGCTGGTGGACGCACTTCTCTACAAGGCCTGACCATGGCGGACGCAAGCACGACCACGGCCGCGCCGTGGACACCGCCGGCCAGCCTCAACGCCGTCGCGCCCAAGCCGCCGCTGCGCGACCGCCTGCTGCCCTTCATCGGTCCCGTGGTGTTGTTCATCGCATGGGACCTGGTCGTGCGCCTGGGCTTCATCAAGCCCATCCTGCTGCCCACGCCGGCCGACACCATCGCCGCGCTGATCACGGGCCTGGCGGGCGGCCCGCTGCTCACCGACTTCGCGATGACGGTGTGGCGCACGCTGCAGGCCTTTCTCATCGCGGCGGTGGTCGGCGTGCCGCTGGGTGTGCTGCTCGGGAGCAACGAGAAGGCATACCGCAGCGTCGAGTTCCTGATCGACTTCTTTCGCTCGACGCCGTCGTCCGCGCTGATCCCGCTGTTCCTGCTGATTTTCGGCGTGAGCGACGTCAACAAGATCGCCATCGCGGCGTTCGGCGCGCTGCTGATCGTGGTGTTCAACAGCGCCTACGGCGTCATCAATGCGCGCAAGCAACGCGTGATGGCGGCGAAGGTCATGGGCGCTTCGCGCTGGCAGGTCTTCAAGGACGTGTTGATCTGGGAGAGCCTGCAGCCCAGCTTCGTCGGCCTGCGCTCGGCGGTGTCGATGGCGTTGGTGATCGTCATCGTGGCCGAGATGTTCATCGGCTCCGACACGGGCCTCGGCCATCGCATCATCGATGCGCAGCAGGTGCTCAACGTGAAGAGCATGTACGCAGCGATCCTGGCGGCCGGCGCTCTCGGGTATGCGCTGAACATTCTTTTCCTTGTCGCCGAGCGCCGCATCGTGCACTGGAGCGGACGATGAAAGTCACGCAAGACATCGTCATCAACGGCCCGGTGTATGCCGACGTGCCCAAGCCGGTCTTCAAGCCCGGCCCCGCCGGCACGCACATCACCATCCGCGGTCTCACCAAGTACTTCGCGGGCTGGCCGCTGTACGAGAACTTCGACCTCGACATTCCCAAGCACCGCATCGTCTCGGTGTTCGGGCCCAACGGCTGCGGCAAGTCCACGCTCATCAACATGATCGCGGGGCTCGTTCCCATCGATGCGGGCGAGATCCTGTTCGACGGCAAGCAGCGCAAGGACACCAAGATCGGCTACGTGTTCCAGAACTACCGCGAGGCGATGTTCCCGTGGATGCGCACCATCGACAACATCGCCTATCCGCTGAAGCTCGAAGGGCGCAGCAAGGCCGAGGTCGACCGGCGCATGGAAGAACTCGTGGCGTCCTTCGACGTGAAGTTCGACCTCAAGCGCTTTCCGTACGAACTCTCGGGCGGCCAGCAGCAGACCGCATCGATCATGCGCGCGCTCGCGCCCAACCCCGAAGTGTTGTTCCTCGACGAGCCCTTCTCCGCGCTCGACTTCGAGATGACGCTCTTCATCCGCGAGAAGCTGCAGGAGGTGTTCATGCAGACCGGCACCACGATGCTGCTGGTGTCGCACGACCTCGAGGAGGCCGTGTACCTCGCCGACGAGGTGCTGTTGCTGACCAAGCGGCCGACCAAGGTGGCCGAGATCCTCCGCTACGGCGATGCGCGCCCGCGGACCATCGAGACGCTGAGCACCGAGAGCTTCGTCGCGATGAAGAAACTGAGCCTCGACATCTTCCAGCGCGAGGTGCGCCGATGACGCTGGAGATCAATATCCCCGAGGTTCACGCCGAAGTCGCCGCCGTGTTCGCGCGCTACGAAGAAGCGCTGGTGACCAACCAGCGCGCCGTGCTCGACGAGCTGTTCTGGAACAGCCCGCACACGCTGCGCTACGGCTTCTCCGAGAACCACTACGGCCACGCCGACATCCGCGCCTTCCGCGCCTCGCTGCCGGTGCAGAGCCCGCCGCGCGAACTGCTGCGCACCGTCATCACCACCTACGGCCGCGACTTCGCGACGGCGAACGTCGAGTTCCGTCGCGAAGGCAGCAGCCAGGTCGGGCGCCAGAGCCAGACCTGGATTCGCACCGCCGAGGGCTGGCGCGTCGTCGCCGCCCACGTGAGCATGCCGGCCTGATCGCACGGCACATTTTTTGCACCTCCCTCAACTCCTCCGAAAGAACGCCATGACCAGCCCATTCAATCGTCGCGATTCCCTCAAATCCCTGGCCGCGCTCGGCGCCGCCGGCACCCTCGGAGGCTGGAGTGCCCTGGCCAGCGCACAAGCCAAGCCGCTCACGGTCGGCGTGATCTACGTCGGCGCGCGCGACGACTACGGCTACAACCAGGCGCACGCCATGGCGGCCGCCGAAATCAAGAAGCTGCCCGGCATCAAGGTGGTCGAGGAAGAGAACGTGCCCGAGACCGCCGCCGTGCAGAAGACCATGGCCGGCATGATTTCGCAGGATGGCGCGAAGCTGCTGTTCCCCACCTCCTTCGGCTATTTCGATCCGCACATTCTTGCCGTCGCGCCCAAGTACCCCGACGTGCGCTTCTCGCACTGCGGCGGCCTCTGGACCGAAGGCAAGCACCCCAAGAACGCGGGCAGCTTCTTCGGTTACATCGACGAGTGCCAGTACCTCAACGGCGTGATCGCGGCGCACATGACCAAGAGCAACAAGATCGCCTTCGTCGCCGCCAAGCCGATCCCGCAGGTGCTGCGCAACATCAATGCCTTCACGCTCGGTGCGCGCTCGGTCAAGCCGAACATCACCTGCAGCGTGATCTTCACCGGCGACTGGTCGATGGCCGTGAAGGAGGCCGAGGCCACCAACAGCCTGGCCGACCAGGGCTGCGACGTGTTCACGATGCACGTCGATGGTCCGAAGGTGGTGGTCGAGACCGCCGCCAAGCGCGGCAAGATGGTCTGCGGCTACCACGCGAGCCAGGCCAAGCTCGCACCGAACGCGTACCTCACCGGTGCCGAGTGGAACTGGCTCACCGCCTACAAGACCGCGATCGAAGCCGCGCAAACCGGCAAGCCGCACCCCAACTTCCTGCGCGGCGGCCTGAAGGAGGGCTACGTGAAGATGTCCGCCTACGGCCCCATGGTGCCGGACGCCGCGAAGAAGCAGGCCGACGACATCAAGGCCAGGATGATCGCGGGCACCTTCGACATCTTCAAGGACGGCATCAAGGACAACAAGGGCGCGGTCGTGGTGCCGGCCGGCAAGGTCCTGAAGCAGACGGACCTCGAACTCGAAAAGATGAACTACCTCGTAGAAGGCGTCATCGGCTCGGCCTGAGTTCCACACCATGCGTCACGCGCTCAAGGAATTCGCCCTGCCGGTGTTCGCCATCGCGGTGGCGCTGCTGCTGTTCGGCGTGCTGGTGGCCTTTGCCGGCGTCGATCCGGTGGAGGTCTGGGCGACGCTTTTCAAGGGCGCGTTCGGCGACTGGTTCTCGTGGCAGAACACCTTGCAGCGCGCGGCGCCCCTGATGCTCACTGCGTTGTGCGTGGCGCTGCCGGCGCGCGCGGGGCTGATCGTCATCGGCGGCGAAGGCGCGCTGGTGCTGGGCGGGCTGGCCTGCGCGGCGCTCGCGCATGCGGTGCCGCTGCCCGGCAATGTCGTGGGCACGGCGATCGTCTGCATCGCGGGCGCACTCGCCGGCGCGCTGTGGATCGTGCTCGCGGGGTGGCTGCGCCAGTACCGCGGCATCAACGAAACCATCAGCAGCCTGCTCTTGGCCTATATCGCGATCGGCATCTTCAAGCACCTGGTCGAAGGGCCGCTGCGCGATCCGGCGAGTCTCAACAAGCCATCGACCTATGCACTGAACGACGGGCTGCTGATCGGCGGCATCGGCGGATCGGACGTGCATTGGGGCCTGGCGATCGGTGTCGTGGCATGCCTCGGGCTCGGCTGGTGGCTGCGCGCGACCGCCTCGGGCTTCTCGGTGCGCGTGGTCGGCGGCAATCCGCGCACCGCGCAGCTCGTGGGCCTGCCGGCCGCGCGCCTCATCCTCGGCAGCTGCGCACTGGGCGGCGCATGCGCGGGGCTCGCGGGCGCGGTCGAGGTGGCGGCGGTGCACACCAACGCCAACGCCTCGCTGATCGCGGGGTATGGCTACGCGGGCATCCTCGTGTCGTTCATCGCGCGGCACAACCCGGTGGCCATCGTGCCGGTGGCAATCCTGTTCGGCGGTTTCGGCGCGGCGGGCAGCTTGTTGCAACGGCGGCTCGGATTGCCCGATGCCTCGGTGCTGGTGCTGCAGGGCATCGCGTTCGTGCTGATCCTCGCGAGCGAGGGGCTGCGCATGGTCGACTGGAAGGCGCTGCGCGCGCGCCTGTTCCGCGCTTCGGGGAGCCCCGCATGACCGCCGACCAATGGATCGCCCTCGTGGCCGGCATCGTCGGCGGTGCGCTGCGCGTGGGCGCTCCGTTCCTGTTCGTGAGCCTGGGGGAATGCCTCACCGAGAAATCGGGGCGCATCAACCTCGGGCTCGAAGGTGTGCTGGTGCTGTCGGCGATGGCGGCCTTCGGCGGCGCCTACCTCACCGATTCGGCGTGGCTCGGCGTGCTGATCGGCGCGCTGGCCGGGGCCGTGCTCGCGCTGCTGCACGGCCTCCTGTGCTCGCTCGATCGCGTCAACGACGTAGCGACCGGCATCGCACTGATGCTGCTCGGCACGGGGCTCGCGTTCTATCTGGGCAAGCCGCTGATCCAGCCGCAAGCGCCGCAGATCCCCGCGATACCGCTCGGCTTCTGGAGTGACAACACGGTGGTGCGCTCGGCGCTCCAACTCAATGCGCTCGTGCCCATCGGCGTGGCGCTGGCAGTGCTGCTCTGGTGGGGCTTCGCGCGCACCCGTGCCGGCCTCCTGGTGCGCATGGCCGGCGATTCAGCGCAGGCCACGCGCGCGCTCGGCTACTCGGTCTCGGGCCTGCGCATTGCTGCGACCACGGCCGGCGGTTTCATCGCCGGGCTCGGCGGCGCGTCGCTCACGCTGTTCTATCCGGGCAGCTGGAATGAAGGCATCTCCAGCGGCCAGGGCCTCATCGCCGTCGCGCTCGTGATCTTCGCGCGCTGGAGCCCGCTGCGCTGCGTGGGCGCGGCCTTTCTCTTCGGCGGTGCAGGCGCCATCGGCCCGGCGCTGCAGTCCATCGGCATCGGCTGGGGCTACCACCTCTTCAACACCGTGCCCTATGTGCTCACGCTGGTGATCCTGGTGCTCACCTGCAAGCCGGGGAGCGCCGCCATCGGCAGCCCCGGCGAACTTTCATCGACAAGGAACTGAACACCATGAGCGGTCTGGGCGGCCTCAACAAATCTGCGCACGGCGTCGTCGTCGGCCTGGTGCAACTGCAGTTGCCGAACGTGAAGACGCCGGCCGACCTGGCCGCGCAGGCGCAGCGCATCTGCGAGATGGTGGGCAAGGCGCGCCGCAACCAGTCGACGATGGACCTCGTGGTGTTCCCGGAGTACGCCCTGCACGGCCTCTCGATGGACACGAACCCGGAGATCATGTGCACGCTCGACGGCCCCGAGGTCGCGGCCTTCAAGCGCGCCTGTGTCGAGCACCGCATCTGGGGCTGCTTCTCGATCATGGAAGCCAACCCTGGCGGCAACCCGTACAACAGCGGGCTGATCATCGACGACCAGGGCGAGATCAAGCTCTACTACCGCAAGCTCCATCCGTGGGTGCCGGTCGAGCCGTGGGAGCCCGGCAACCTCGGCATTCCGGTGTGCGACGGTCCCAACGGCAGCAAGCTCTCGCTCATCATCTGCCACGACGGCATGTTCCCCGAGATGGCGCGCGAGGCCGCGTACAAGGGCGCGGACATCATCCTGCGCACGGCCGGCTACACCGCACCGATCCGCCACGCGTGGAAGATCACCAACCAGTCGAACGCCTTCTGCAACCTCGCCTACACCGCGAGCGTGTGCCTGTGCGGCAGCGACGGCAGCTTCGACTCGATGGGCGAGGGCATGTTCTGCAACTTCGACGGCACGGTGCTGGTCGAGGGCGGCGGGCGCGTCGACGAGATCATCACCGCCGAACTGCGGCCCGACCTCGTGCGCGAGGCACGCGCCGGCTGGGGCGTGGAGAACAATATCTACCAGCTCTACCACCGCGGCTACGTTGCGGTGAAGGGCGGCGCGCAGGACTGCCCCTACACCTACATGCACGACATGGCCGCCGGCACCTACAAGTTGCCGTGGAGTGCCGACGTGAAGGTGACCGACGGCACGAGCTGCGGCTTCGCACCGCCGGAACGCAACTACCGAGGATGAGCACCGCCATGACAACCATCGCTTCCGAGCCCTACGCCTGGCCCTACAACGGCAACCTGCGCCCCGAGAACACCGCGCTGATCGTGATCGACATGCAGACCGATTTCTGCGGCAAGGGCGGCTATGTCGATGTGATGGGCTACGACCTTTCGCTGGTGCAGGCGCCGATCCAGCCGATCGCGCGAACGCTCGCCGCGTTGAGGCCGCTGGGCTTTCACATCATTCACACGCGCGAAGGCCATCGGCCCGACCTTGCGGACCTGCCCGCCAACAAGCGCTGGCGCTCGCGGCAGATAGGCGCCAACGGCGTGGGCATCGGCGACGACGGCCCGTGCGGCCGCATCCTCGTGCGCGGCGAGCCGGGCTGGGACATCATTCCCGAGCTCGCACCGCTGCCCGGCGAGGTGGTGATCGACAAGCCCGGCAAGGGCTCGTTCTATGCGACCGACCTGGAACTGATCCTGCGCACGCGCGGCATCGAGAACCTGATCCTCGCGGGCATCACCACCGACGTGTGCGTGCACACCACGATGCGCGACGCGAACGACCGCGGCTTCGAGTGCCTGCTGCTGTCGGACTGCACGGCCGCCACCGACCACGGCAACCATCTCGCTGCGCTGAAGATGATCACGATGCAGGGTGGCGTGTTCGGCGCGCACACCACCTCGCAGCAGCTGCTGGCCGCGCTGGGTTGATGAACCCATGAGCACCGACGTGCCCCACGCCATCGGCGCACTGCCTGCGGGCAGCGGCGCGCTCGCGCTCGACACCTACGAACTGACCAAGCGCTTCGGCGCCTTCACCGCGATGGACCGCGTGACGATGCGCGTCGAACCCGGCACGGTGCATGCGCTGCTCGGCGAGAACGGCGCGGGCAAGAGCACGCTGGTGAAGTGCGTGGCGGGCTTCCAGCGCGCGGAGGAGGGCAGCATCCTGATCGACGGGCGCGAGCAGGACATCGCCAATCCCATCGTCGCGCGCGCATTGGGCATCGGCATGGTCTACCAGCACTTCACGCTGGCGCCGGGCATGACGGTGGCCGAGAACCTGCTGCTGGCCGGCGGCAAGACGCCCGCGCTGATCGACTGGAAGACGAAGCGCGCGGAGTTGAAGGCGTTTCTCGCGACCACGCCCTTCAGCCTCGACCTCGATGTGCGGCCGTCGGAGCTTGCGGCGGGCGAGAAGCAGAAGCTCGAACTGTTGAAGCAGCTGTACCTCAAGCCGCGCCTCCTGATCCTCGACGAGCCCACCTCGGTGCTCACGCCGCAGGAGGCCGACGAGGTGCTGGGCCATGTGCGCGAGTTCGCGCGCAGCGGGCTGTGCACCGTGCTCATCATCACGCACAAGTTCCGCGAAGTGATGGCGTATGCGGACAGCGTGACGGTGCTGCGAAGGGGCAAGGCAGTGCATCACTGCCGCGTGGCGGACACGAGCCCGGCGCAATTGGCGCAGGCCATGATGGGTGGCGAAGAGGCGGCGGTTGCAGCGCCGGCTTCGTTGCCTATCGTCAGGAAGCCCGTGGCCGATGCGGCACCCGTTGCACTGAAGGTCGAAGGCCTCCAGGCCCAGGGTGACCGCGGCACGCTCGCACTGCATGACCTGAGCCTGGCCGTGCGCGCGGGAGAAATCCTCGGCGTGGCCGGCGTCTCCGGCAATGGACAGCGCGAACTGGTCGAGGCCCTGGTCGGACAACGCCCGCGGCTGGCCGGCCGCGTGACCGTGATGGGCCAGCCCTACAACGCGCGCCGCGCCGAGAACCGCAGCCTCAAGGTCCGCAGCCTTCCCGAAGAGCCGCTGCGCAACGCCTGCGTGGGCGACCTCAGCGTGGCGGAGAACATGGCACTGCGCGATTTCGACAGGCCGCCCCTGTCGCGCGGTGGCGTGCTGAATTTCCCGTACTGGCGCAGCCGCGCACGCGAATGGATCGCCGAGTACGGCGTCAAGACGCAGGGCGAGGGCGCAGCGATCCGCAGCCTCTCGGGCGGCAATGTGCAGCGCGCGGTGCTCGCACGCGAACTGGCCGGCGACATCAATGTGCTGATCGCGGCGAACCCCGTGTTCGGCCTCGACTTCGCGGCCGTCGCGGAGATCCACGAACGCATCGTGCAGGTGCGCGAGAAGGGCGGGGCGGTGCTCTTGATCAGCGAAGACCTCGACGAACTCCTCGAACTGGCGGACCGCATCGTCGTGATGAGCGAAGGACGGATCGTGTTCGAGACTCCGGCGGCGGGTGCCGAGCGGCATGTTATCGGCGCACACATGGGCGGTGGACATCACGAGCCGGAGCCAGCATGCGCATAGAAGAAGCCAACCCCTTCGCCTACGAATTCGAGCTGGCGCGCACGGCGCTGGTCCTCATCGACATGCAGCGGGACTTCATCGAGCCCGGCGGCTTCGGTGAGACGCTGGGCAACGATGTGTCGCTGCTCGAAGCGATCGTCCCGGCGACGAAAGCTGCCCTGGCGGCGTGGCGCAAAGCCGGCGGCCTGGTGGTCCACACGCGCGAAGCGCACAAGGCGGACCTCTCCGATTGCCCGCCCGCCAAGCGCAACCGCGGCAACCCGACCCTGCGCATCGGCGACGAAGGCCCGATGGGCCGCATCCTCGTGGCCGGCGAGCCCGGCAGCCAGATCATCGATGCGCTCGCGCCCATCGACGGCGAGCTCGTCATCGACAAGCCCGGCAAGGGCATGTTCTACGCGACCGGCCTGCACGAACTGCTGCAGCAGCGCGGCATCACCCACCTGCTGTTCGGCGGCGTCACCACCGAAGTCTGCGTGCAGACCAGCATGCGCGAAGCCAACGACCGCGGCTACGACGGCCTGTTGCTCGAGGACTGCACCGAGAGCTACTTCCCGGCCTTCAAGGCGGCGACGCTCGACATGATCCGTGCGCAGGGCGCCATCGTCGGGTGGACCGCGCCGAGCGCGGCGTTGCTGGCTGCGATCGACAACGCGGCATGAAGCCGGTGCCAGCGACTACCATCCCCCACGTGTCTACCGTCCGACCCCGCCCAGCTTCCCCCGCGCCCACGCCCGCAGTCGATGCGGCCGTTTTTCGTACGCGCGCCGACGAGGTCTACGCGCAACTCAAGCGCGACGTGGCCGAGTTCATCCTCGTGCCCGGCGACCGCTTCACCGAGAACGAGATCAGCGACCGCCTCGGCGTGTCGCGCACGCCGGTGCGTCAGGCGCTGTTCCGGTTGCAGCAGGAAGGCTTCGTCGAGGTGCTGTTTCGCAGCGGCTGGCGCGTGCTGCCGTTCGACTTTGATCAGTTCGAGCAGCTCTACGACCTGCGCATGGTGCTGGAGACCACCGCGGTGCACCGCATCTGCGAAGCCGACCACCGCGTCGACCGCAGCCTGCTCGACACCTTGGCCGGCATCTGGCTCGTGCCGGTGGCCGAGCGCAGCACCGACACCGCGCAGGTCGCGCAGTGGGACGAAGCCTTTCACTGCGCGCTCGTGGCCGCGGCGGGCAACGCCGAGATGGCACGCGTGCACAGCGACGTGACCGACCGCATCCGCATCATCCGCCGGCTCGACTTCACGCAGCAGCCGCGCATCGAAGCCACCTACGACGAGCACGCGAAGATCCTCAAGGCGATTCGCGCGAACCGGGGCGATCAGGCCGCGATGCTGCTGCGCGCGCACATCGAGACCAGTCAGGCGGAGGTGCGCAAGATCACGCTGCACCAGGTGCATCTGGCGCGGCACGCGGGCAAGACGGCGCCGCGCTAGGGGTTGGCTCCTTCCCCCTCTGGGGGAAGGTTGGGATGGGGGCAAGCGGCCCTCGTCAAAGCAGCAACCTTTGCCAAGGCCGCGTGCCCCCACCCCCGCCCTCCCCCGGGAGGGGAGGGAGAAAGACAGGGTCAGTCCGCGGTGATGTTCCCTCGCTTGACCACCGTCGCCCAGCGGTCCGCATCCTTCTTCACCAGCGCACCGAACTCCGCCGGCGTCGAACTCGCCGGCACCATGCCCTGCGACTCGAAGGACTTCGCCACCTCGGGTTGCTTGAGCACCGCCGCGATCTCCTTGTTGAGCCGTGCCACCACCTCGGGCGGCGTGCCCTTGGGCGCAAGCACGCCGTACCACATGTCGATGTTGTCGGTGGGAATCCCGGCCTCGGCGAGCGCCGGCACATCGGGCAACTGCGGCAGCCGCTTGCTGCTGCCGGTGGCGATGGCCTTGAGCTTGCCGACCTGGATGTGCTGCAGCGCCACGTGCACCGGCAGGAACATGTAGTCGATGCGCCCGCCCAGCAGGTCGGTCACCGCGCCGGCCGTGCCCTTGTAGGGCACATGCAGCAGGTCGGTACCGGTGCCCTGCATCAGGAGCGCCATCGACAGGTGATGCGGCGTGCCGACGCCCGGCGTGGCGTAGGTCAGCTTGGCCGGCTCCGCCTTGGCCGCGCTCACCATCTGGGCGACCGATGTCGCCTTCTGCACGTTGGGGTTGGTCACCAGCAGCAGTGTGCCCCACGAGGTGAGCGACACCGGCGCGAAGTCGGCCACGGGGTCGTAGCTCAGCGACTTGTAGAGGCTGCGGTTCATCACCAGCGTGTTGACTTGCACCATCAGCGTGTAGCCGTCGGGCTTGGCGCGCGCCACTTTCTCGCTGCCGATGTTGCCGCTCGCGCCCGCGAGGTTCTCCACGATCACCGGTTGGCCCAGCAGCGCCGGGAGCCGGGCCGAGAGTTGGCGCGCCACGAGGTCGATGCCGGTGCCGGGCGTGTAGGGCACGACGAGCGTGATCGGCTGGTCGGGCCACGCATGGGCCGCTGCTGCGCTTGCCGCGACGAGCAGGGTGGTGAGGGTCCTGGCAATGAATCGCATGGGTCGTCTCCGTCTTGTTCTGTGAAGGAAGTGCTGGCGCTCAGAGGTACGAGGCGCGCGCCTTCAGCGCGACCGGGTCGTAACCGGCCACGCGCTTGTAGTTGTCCGAGATGGCCTGCAGCTCGGCCTGGCTCACCACGTCCTCGATCTGCCCGAAGCGCTTGCCGCCCGAGCGCTCGAACACCTCGCGCAGGATCGCGTCGGGCGGGTTGCTGCGGTTGGTCAGCACCACGTTGGTGGTGGCCTTCACGCGCACGCGGTCGTAGTCTTCCAGTGCCGCGGTGCTCACGCCCAGGTCCTTGAGCGCGCCTGCGAGAAAGCGCGCGTCGATGATCGCCTGCCCCGCGCCGTTGGAGCCGCGCGGCACCATCGGGTGCGCCGCGTCGCCCAGCAGCGTGAGGCGGCCGTGCGTCCAGCGCGGCAGCGGGTCCTGGTCGACCATCGGGTACTCGAGGATGGTGTCCGAGGCGCGGATCAACGCAGGCACGTCGAGCCAGTCGAAGTGCCAGTCGGCGAAGGCGGGGAGAAAGTCCTCGAGCCGACCAGCGCGGCTCCAGTCGCGCATCGCGGGCTGCGGCGCGTGGATCTCGGCGACCCAGTTCACGAGCTGGTGGCCTTCGGCGTCGATGTCGTTGCGGATCGGGTAGATCACCATCTTGCCGACCGCGAGCCAGCCCGCGCGCACCATGCTCGCGCCCGAGAGAAAAGGCTTCCAGCGCGTGGTGCCGCGCCACATGTTCACGCCCGAATAGCGCGGCGCGCCTTCGTTGGGATAGAGCTGCTTGCGCAGCGCCGAGTGGATGCCGTCGCAGCCGATGGCCACGGCGCCGCGCACGGCGGGTGCATCGGCGAAGTGCACGGTGACGCCACCCGCGTCCTGCGTCACGCCGGTGCAGCGGTGGTTGCAGACCACGCTGTCCGCGCCGAGGCGCTTGAGTGTTTCTTCGAGCAGCACCGTTTGCAGATCGCCGCGGTGAATGGAGAACTGCGGCCAGTCGTAGCCCGCATGCTCGCCCGCCGCTTCCTGGAAGATCAGCTGGCCGTGCTTGGTGAAGAAGATCGACTCTTTCGTGCGCACGCCCACCGCGTCCAGCTGCGGCAGCAGGCCGAGTTCGGTCAGTTCGCGCACGGCATGAGGCAGCAGGTTCACGCCCACGCCCAGGGGCTTGAGTTCGGGCACGGCCTCGTACACGCGGCACGGAATGCCGGCCTGGTGCAGGCTCAGCGCGAGGGTCAGGCCGCCGATGCCGGCGCCCAGGATGATCACTTGCTTGTCGTTCATGGCTCTCGAAGGGGTTCCGTTTGTCTCGGGTCGTATTGGGAACGGAAGTTCGCCATTTGTGAAATTTAGATGTGCTATGGATTTATCATGAATCCTTATGAACCTCTCGACCCGTCAGATGCGCGCCTTCCTGCAGGTGGCGCGCCTCGGCAACTTCACGCGCGCGGCCGAGCAGGCGCACATCACGCAGGCGGGGTTGAGCATCCTGATCCGGGAGATGGAGCGGCAACTGGGCTGCCGGCTCTTCGACCGCACCACGCGGGTGGTGACGCTCACGCTATCGGGCCGGCGGCTGCTGCCGGTGGTGGAGCGGCTCGTCACCGACCTCGACGACGTGGCCGCGCAGCTTGGCGCCGAGGGCGACGCGGCGCGCCAGACCCTGCGCATCGCGGCCACGCCACTGGTGTCATCGCACTTGCTGCCTCAGGTGTTCAATACTTTCCGCGAGGCGCATCCGCAGGTGAGCCTGCGCCTCTTCGATGCCGACCTGCGCGACGTGGAAGCGATGGTCACGGCCGGCGATGCCGACATGGGGCTCGGCTTCTTCTTCAAGGCCGCAACGGGCCTGGAGCGCACGCCGGTCGGGCGCTTTCACCTGATGCGCGTGGCGGCGTCCACTGAAGAGGCCGATGAAACGCCGGCCATCGGCACCGCGCCGTGGTCCGCGTTGCGTACCGCCGAACTCATCGGCCTGCCACCGGGCAACCCGATCCAGAAGGTGATCGACCAGCACCTGGTGGCCACCATCGGCCGCGCCGATGCGCAGCGGCCCACCTTCAATTTCTTCGGCACGCTGATCTCGATGGTCGAGGCCGGCTTCGGGACTGCCGTGATGCCGACCTTCGCGCTCGCGGCCTGCCGCCGTCACCGAGTGCGCACCGACGTGCTGGTCAAGCCGAAGGTGGGGCTGGATTTCTACCGCATCGCCAAGCGCGGCGCGCACGAGACCGAGGCGATGCAGGCTTTCGTCGCGACGCTGGAGAAAGCGCTGCCCGCGCTCTCGCGTTAGTCCGCTCCGGAAGGCTCGGTGAGCCGCTTGCGCAGGAATTCCGCGAACGCATAGGCGATCACCGGCAGCTGCCGTCCGCGCAGGCTGGCCAGCACCAGTTCGCCGCGCGGAAAGCCGCGGTCCTCGATGTCGCGGGCCACGATGTTGGGGTCTTCGGTCCGGGTACCGATGGCCATCTGGAACGAGATCGACTGGCCGTCGTACAGGCAGCCGCGCAGGAACTCGAAGCTGTTGCTCTCCACCATGGCCCGGATCGAGGTGGAGCTGCGCGCGAGAAAACGCTCGAGCAGCTGGCGCCCGCCCGTGTCGCGATTCGGCAGCACCACCGGGTAGTCGGCGCAGTCGCGCAGGCGCAGGGCCTTCGCCTTGGCCAGCGGATGGCGCCTGTGCATGATCGCCATGAGCTTCTGCTCGACCGCGCACACGCGCTCGATGTCGGCCTCCGGCGCGAGGTTGAACACCAGCGCGAGATCGGTCTCGAAGCTGCGCAGCGCGCCGGCGGCCTGCACGTGATCGCCGATGCGCGCATCGAAAGCCACCAGCGGATGCGTCTGGCCGAAGTCGTTGATGGCGGCCGGCAGGAAGCGCGGCGCGAGCGCCTGGCTCGCCACCAGCCGCACCGAGCCGCGCCGCAAGCCCTGCAGCTCCTCGATCTCGGAGCGCACGCGGTCCAGCTCCGACGCGCGCCCCCGGATGTAGCGCACGAACAGCTCGCCCGCCGCGGTGAGCCGCATGCCGCGCGGCAATCGCTCGAAGAGCGGCGTGCCCAGTTCCTCCTCGAGGTCCTGGATGCGGCGGTTGACGGCGGAGGGCGCGACGTGCAGGCGCTCGGCCGCCTGGCGGATCGAGCCGGCCCGGGCGACCTCGTCCGCGTAGCGCAGGAAGCGAAGGTGGTTCATGCCTCAACCGTTGCACGAAGCGCGCCAGAAACACGCGTGGCCGTCGCCGCAACCGTTGCCGCAACGGCAACGCACAGCACGCGAATCGGTACGGATGAGGCGCACCTTTTGGCACGGCCGCTGCATGCCTTTGCGGCATGACACGCCGATCCACACCTTCGCGCACCAATGCAGCGCAAGCGCCCGCCCGCTTCGGGCCGGCGCCCCACAACGCCTGGACGCTGGACGCCGGCCGGATCAGTCTGGTGCGTGCGCCCCAGCGGCCGAGGCCCGTGCAGATACCGGCCGAGCCGCAGCCGATCGAGTTCGACCTCGCGCGCAGCGCGCTCGTCGTGGTCGACATGCAGAACGACTTCTGCCACCCCGAGGGCTGGTTCGCGCAGAAGGGCATCGGCATCCGTGCGGCGCGCAAGCCCATTGCCGTCATCGCCCGGCTGCTGCCGGCGTGGCGCGCGGCCGGCGGCACCGTGGTGTGGCTCAACTGGGGCATCCGCGCGGACCGCCTCAACCTGTCGCCCACGGTGCAGTTCAAGGGCAAGCGCAGCGTCGATGGCGTCGGCTATGCGGAGCATTCGCCCATCGACCACGGCCCCTCGCTGGTGCAGGGCGAGTGGGGCGCGCAGGTGATCGACGAGCTGGCCGTCGAGCCCGGCGACATCACCGTCCACAAGCACCGCCTGAGCGGCTTCTGGGACAACGAGCTCGACAGCGTGTTGCGCCAGCAAGGCATCACCACGCTGCTGTTCGCGGGCATCAACACCGACCGTTGCGTGTTCTCGACGCTGCAGGACGCGAACTTCCTCGGCTACGACTGCGTGCTGCTGAAGGACGCGTGCGGCACCCCGTCGCCCGCCTATGTCACGCGCGGCATTCATTTCATCGTGCAGCAGCTGCACGGGTTCGTGGCGACCGCCGAGTCGCTGCTTGCTTCGCTCTCTTCTTTTTCCTCTCCCTCCAAGAAACGCTAGGAGTACTTCGCATGCCGCTGTCTTTCTTTTCCAGCCCGCGCTTCGTGCGCTCGCTCGCTTCGCTGGGCGCCGCCGCCGGTCTGGCCCTGGCGGCCACTTGCGTCGCCGCTCAGGTGCCCGTCAAGCTCGTGCTCAACTGGAAGTACGAAGGCCCGCAGGCCTGGTTCTTCGTGGCTCAGGACAAGGGCTACTTCAAGGCCGAGGGCCTGGACGTCCAGATCGATCAGGGCGAGGGCTCCGCTGCCTCGATTCCCAAGGTCGCGGCCGGGGCCTACCAGGCGGGCTTCGGCGACCTCAACGCGCTGATCGACCTGGCATCGAAGCGCCCGGCCGACGCGCCGGTGGCGGTCTACATGATCTACAACACGCCGCCCTTCACGCTCGTGGTGAAGCAGGACAGCCCCATCAAGGCGCCCAAGGACCTGGAAGGCAAGACCATCGGTGGCCCCGCCAACGACGGCGCGCTGAAGCTGTTCCCGGCCTTCGCGAAGCTTGCCAAGGTCGACGCCGCCAAGGTGACCATCACCAACATGGCGCCCAACCTGCGCGAGCAGATGCTCACGCGCGGGCAGATCGACGCCGCCTTCGGCTACGTGACCACCGTGAGCTTCAGCGCCAAGGCGATGGGGCTCGATCCGGCCAAGGACCTGCGCTTCATCCGCTACGGCGACCACGGCATGGACCTGTACTCCAACGCGGTGTTCTTCTCGCGGGCCTTCGCCAAGTCGAACCCCAAGGCGGTGCAAGGCTTCGTGAAGGCGCTGAACCGGGCGGTGAAGGAAGTCATCGCCGACCCGGACATGGGCATCGACCACGTCATGAAGCGCGAGCCGCTGCTCAAGCGCGAGGTCGAGAAGGAAAAGCTGTTCGCCACGCTGCGCAACGACATGAGCCACCCCGAAGTGGCCCGCATCGGCCTGGGTGACGTGGACGACGCGCGGCTGAAGAAGTCCATCGACATCGTGGTGGACGCCAACCAGCTGCCGCGCACGCCGGCACCGACCGAGGTGTTCGACCGCAGCTTCCTGCCCGCGCGCGCCGAGCGCCCCTCCAAGACATTGAACGAATCGAACTGAAAGCGAGAAACGACATGGACCTGCAACTCAAAGACAAAGTGGCACTCATCACCGGCCCGGCCAAGGGCATGGGACGCGCCGTGACGCTGGCCTTCGCGCGCGAAGGCGCGAAGCTCGTGCTGGCCGGGCGCGACACCGGCGCCATCGAACCCGTGGCCGCCGAAGCCCGCGCGCTCGGCGTGCAAGCCGTGGTGGTGCCCTGTGACCTGACCGCAGGCGCGCAGACCGAGGCCTTGGCCGCACATGCGCTGGAGGCCTTCGGCCGCATCGACGTGCTGGTCAACGTGGCCGGCGGCTCGGGGCCCATCGGCAAGACCGGCTGGGAAACCACCACGGCGGAGTTCGACGAGATCGTGCAGCTCAACATGACCGGCTGCTTCAACACCATGCGCGCCGTGTTGCCCTCGATGATCGAACGCAGGAGCGGCAAGGTGGTGAACGTGGGCGGCACCTTCGGCATGCGCGGGCGCGCCGGCCGCATGGCGTACTCGGCTTCCAAGTGGGGCCTGCGCGGCATCACCAAGAGCTTTGCGCTGGAGGCCGGGCCATACGGCATCAACGTGAACTGCGTGGCGCCCGGCATGGTCGACGGGCCGCGCTTTCGCGAGAAGGTGTGCGCCAACATGGCCGAGAAGCTGGGCATCACGCTGGAAGAAGCGATGACGCGGCACGCGGCCGACTACGCGCTGCGCCGCGTCTCCACCGATGCGGACGTGGCCAACGCCTGCCTCTTCATGGCGAGCGACGTGTCGCGCCAGATCACCGGTGTCGACCTGCCCGTCGATGGCGGCTGGGCGATGCTCTGAGGAGGCCACGATGAAAGAAGTCAACCTCGTCATTCGCGGCGCGCGCGTCGTTTCCGCGGACCAGATCATCGAAGCCAGCGTGGCCATTGCCGGCGAGCACATCGTGGCCGTCGGCCATGACGACACCATGCCCCCCGCACGAGAGGAGATGCGCGCCGACGGGCTGTACCTGCTGCCGGGCGCCATCGACAGCCACGTGCACTTTCGCGACCCGGGCTACCCGAACAAGGAAACCTGGAAGACCGGCTCGGCCGCTGCCGCCATGGGCGGCGTGACCACCGTGTTCGAGATGCCCAACACCAACCCGTCGACCGGCACCGTCGAGGCGCTGCGCATCAAGCAGAAGGCGGCCGAGTCGTCGTACTGCGACTTCGGCATCCACGGCCTGCTGGGCGACGACACGGTCGATCGACTCGAGGAACTGCTCGATGCGGGCGTCACCAGCTTCAAGGCCTTCGTCGGCAACACCTTCGGCAACCTGCCCGCGCCCACCGACGGTGCGCTGCTCGAAGGGTTCGAGACGCTCGCGCCGCTGGGCATCCGCACGGTGGTGCATGCGGAGAACTCGTCGATCCTGCAGCGCCGCCAGAAGAAGATGCAGGCGGCCGGCCGCATCGATGCCATGGCCCACCTGGCCGCGCGGCCGGCCGTGGCCGAGATCGAGGCCATCGGCCGCGTGCTCACGCTGGCCGAATGGACCGGCGCGCGCGTGCACATCGCGCACCACAGCGCGGCCGATTCGCTGTTCCTGCTGCGCGAGGCCAAGCGCCGCGGCGTCGACGTGACGGCCGAGACCTGCCCGCAGTACCTGCTGCTGAACACCGGCCACATGCTCAAGCTGGGCGGCGTGATGCGGCTCAACCCGCCCATCCGCGAGGCGCGCCACAACCAGCCGCTGTGGGACGCGCTGATGGACGGCACGCTCGACATGATCGCCACCGACCACGCGCCGCACACGCCGGAGGAGAAAACCCGCGAGAGCATCTGGGACTGCGACTGCGGCTTTCCGGGCGTCGAAACCCAGATGCCGCTGATGCTGACCGAGGTGAATCGCGCGCGCGCCACCCTGATGGACTACGTGCGCTGGAGCGCGGTGAACCCGGCCAAGGCCTGGGGCCTGTACGGCACCAAGGGCGTGATCGCACCCGGCGCGCACGCCGACATCGCGATCGTCGACATGCAGCGCTCGGGCACGCTGTCGCAGAACAAGCTGCAGAGCATCAGCAAGATCTCGCCGTGGAACGGCCGCGCGGTGCAGGGCTACCCGCTGCACACGCTGCTGCGCGGGCGCTTCGTGATGCGCGAGGGCAAGCTGGTGACCGATGCGGTCGGTTGGGGGCGGTCGGTGAAGGGCGTGCAGAAAATGCCCGCTCCCAAGCCGCGCAACACCGAGCACTACAGCAGCGCGATCCTGCAGACGCCGCCCGGCGTGCCCGCGACGGCCGTGCCGGCAGGCACGGTGGACTGGGACGCGGCATGAGCACCGCGCGCGTGCAGCAGGTGCAGGTCTGGCGCATTCCGTGCAGCGGACCGGGAGACCTGGGTGGCGTGAAGGCGCTGATCGATGCGGGCGAGATCGTCGCGGCCGACATCGTGGCGGTGATGGGCAAGACCGAAGGCAACGGCTGCGTCAACGACTTCACGCGCGAGTACGCATCGACGGCGTGGTGCCATCTGCTCGCCCCCGCGCTTGGCTGCACGCCCGAAGCGGTGCACGGGCGCGTGGCGCTGGTGATGTCGGGCGGCACCGAGGGTGTGCTGTCGCCGCACTTCACCGTGTTCGCGCGGCGCTGGGTGTCCGCTGCATCCGCCGTCCAGGGCAAGCGCCTGGTGGTCGGCATCGCGCAGACGCGCGACTTCCTGCCGGAAGAAATGGGCCGCGCCGCGCAGATCGACGCCACCGCCGAAGCCGTCGCCGAGGCCATGCGCGATGCCGGCATCCGCAGCGCGGACGACGTGCACTTCGTGCAGGTCAAGTGTCCGCTGCTCACCTCGGCCAAGGTGTCGACGGCGCTGGCGCGCGGCGCGGCGCCGGCCACCCACGACAGCTACGAATCGATGGGCTATTCGCGCGGTGCGTCGGCGCTCGGCGTGGCGGTCGCGCTCGGTGAAGTCGCACGCAGCGAGATCAGCGACGCCAGCGTGATGAGTGACTGGCGGCTGTTCTCCGCGCGCGCCTCGGCGTCGGCCGGCATCGAGCTGGAGGGCAACGTCGTCATCGTGCTTGGCGAGGCGGAGGGCAGCGCATCCGGGTTCCGCATCGCCCACGCGGTGATGCGCGATGCGATCGACGCCGAGAGCGTCCGTGCATTGCTGCGCAATGCCTTCGGCCTCGACGCGGAGCGCGATGCGCAGGCGCTGTCCGCGCGTCTCGTGAACCTGCTCGCGAAGGCCGAGGCCAGCCCGGACGGCCGCGTGCGCGAGGCCCGTCACACGATGCTCAACGACTCCGACATCCACTCGACCCGCCATGCGCGCGCCGTGGTGGGCGGTGTGCTGGCTTCGGTGGCCGGCCACACCGCGCTGTATGTGTCCGGCGGCGCCGAGCACCAGGGGCCCGCGGGCGGTGGGCCGGTGGCCGCGATCCTGCGGATGGACGACGACACGGCTTTTTCTTCTTCTTGAAAGACCTCATGGGCAACGCATTCATCCAACTGTCCGACGTGATGCTGCGCTACGGCGGCGGCACCATCGCCCTGGACCGCACGACGCTGGACATCGACAAGGGCGACTTCGTCGCGCTCGTGGGCCCGAGCGGCTGCGGCAAGTCGACCATCCTGAAGCTGGTGGCGGGCCTGCTGCGGCCGAGCGCGGGTGCGGTGATCGCCGGCGGGCGCGAGGTGGGCGCGGCGGGCACCGTGGTTGCGGCGGGCGCGCATGCGTCGCCGGCGCCGCGTCTTCGCATCGGCCTGGCCTTCCAGAACCCGACCATGCTGCCGTGGCTCACGATCCGCGAGAACGTGATGATCCCGCTCAAGATCGTCGAGCCCTTCCGGCAGCACTACCGCAGCAAGAAGCGCGGCGAATACGCCGAACGCGCCGACGCGTTGCTCGCCCAGGTGGGCCTCAAGGGCTTCGGCGACAAGCGGCCGTGGCAGCTGTCGGGCGGCATGCTGCAGCGCGCCTCGCTGTGTCGGGCGCTGGTGCACGAGCCCGAGCTGCTGCTGCTCGATGAGCCCTTCGGCGCGCTCGACCAGTTCACGCGCGAAGAACTGTGGGACATCATGCAGACGCTGTGGATCGCCAAGCGGCCGACCGTGCTGCTGGTAACGCACGACCTGCGCGAATCCGCCTACCTGGCCAACCGCATCTGCGTGATGAGTGCGCGGCCGGGGCGCATTCTCGAAACGCGCGAGGTGGGCTTCGCGCGGCCGCGCACGCTGGAGAGCAGCTACGCGCCCGAGTTCGCGCGCCTGGTGCAACAGCTGCGCATGCGCATCGCCGAGGCGCGTCGCGAGAGCGATGCCGTGCCGGCTGCACCGGCATTGGCACCGACACAGGCGCACGCGCTTGAAGAGGTGGCCGCATGATCGCGCCGCTCACCCGGCAACGCCTGCTGTCCGCGGGCGCACTGGTCGGCTTCTTCGTGCTGTGGGAGGTGGTCTGCCTGGCTTTCGGCGTGTCCGACCTGATCCTGCCGCGCCCGAGCCAGATCGCTCTGGTGCTCTTCCAGAAGATGCCGCTCCTGTGGCCGCACACCGTGCAGACGCTCTACACCACGCTGGCCGGCTTCGTGCTGGGGGTAGGCGCGGGCATCGTCATCGGCGTGGTGATCGGCTCGTCGAAGCTGGCCTACGACGTGACCTATCCGCTGCTGGTGGGTTTCTCCAGCATTCCGAAGGTGGCGGTGGTGCCGCTCTTCGTGGTGTGGTTCGGCGCGGGCACCGTGCCGGCGATCCTGACCTCGATGGTGATCAGCGTCTTCCCGGTGGTGGTGAACGTGGCCACCGGCCTCGCGAGCACCGAGCCCGAGCTGGAAGACGTGCTGCGCGTGCTCGGCGCGAGGAAGCGCGACATCCTGTGGAACGTGGGGCTGCCGCGCGCGCTGCCTTATCTTTTCGCCTCGCTCAAGATCGCGATCACGCTCGCTTTCGTGGGCACGGTGCTGAGCGAAACCGTTGCAGCCAACCAGGGCATCGGCACGGTGATGATGATTGCCAGCGGCAACTTCGACGTGCCGATGGTGTTCGCCGGGCTCTTCCTGCTCGCGGCGATGGGCGTGGCGCTGTATGCCATCTCTTCGCTGGTCGAGCGGCGCACGACGGGCTGGGCCCAGCGCAAGACCGACATGGCGATGGCATGAACGTCATGAACGATCTCATCCAGATCACCGCCGGTGGCCTGCGCTTCGTGGCGCAGATGCACCTCGACGCACCGCTCACCGTGGCGGCCTTTCGCAAGCTGTTGCCTTATCGCCAGAAATTGATCCACGTGCGCTGGAGCGGCGAAGGCTGCTGGGTGCCGATGGGCGATTTCCAGCTGGGCGTGGGCTTCGAGAACCACACCAGCCACCCCTCGGTGGGCGACATCCTGTTCTACCCCGGCGGCTACAGCGAGACCGAGATCATCCTGGCCTACGGCGCCTGCAGCTTCGCCAGCAAGATGGGCACGCTCGCGGGCAACCACTTCCTCACCATCGTCGAAGGGCGGGACCAGTTGCGCGCGCTCGGCACCAAGGTGCTGTGGGAAGGCGCGCAGGACGTTCTCTTCGAAGCCATCTGATTTTCAACCCACGAAAGCCTCGCATGTCCTCTCCAGTGTCCCGCCGCGCGGCGGTCGTCGCGGTGTCCGCCGCATTGGGCGCATCGCTCGCGGCGCTTCCGGTGCGCGAATCGCGCGCGCAGCCGCTCACGCCCATCAAGTTCGTCCTCGACTGGAAGCTGCAGGGCATCCACGCCTGGTATTACCTGGCCGAAGACCGGGGCTACTTCGCGGCCGAGAAGCTCGCGGTAACGATCGACCAGGGCGACGGCTCCGCGGCCACCGTGACCAAGGTGATGGCCGGCGCCTACGACGCGGGCTTCGGCGACGTCAATGCGATCGTGCAGAACGGGGCCGCCAGGCCCGGCGCCGCGCCTGTGATGGTCTACATGATCTACAACCGCGCGCCCTTCGCCCTCATCGTCAAGTCCGGCAGCCCCATCAGGACGCTGAAGGACCTGCAGGGCCGCACGCTGGGCTCGCCGGCCGGTGGCGCGGCATTGCGCATGTTCCCGCTGATGGCGGCCAGCAACGGCGTGGACGCGAGCAAGGTCAAGTGGACGAACATGGCGCCCAACCTGCAGGAACAGATGATGCTCAAGGACCATGTCGAAGGCTCGGCCGTGTTCTCCGTGACGAGCTACATGAACCTGGTGGCGCAGGGCGTGGACCCGGACAAGGACATCCGCTGGTTTCACTACGGCGACCACGGCGTCGACCTGTACGGCAACGGCGTGCTGGTGTCCCGCCAGTTCCTGAAGGACAAGCCGCAGGCCGTGGCCGGGCTCGTGCGCGCCATCAACAGGGGATTGCGCGACACCGTGGCCGACCCCGATGCGGCGATTGCCGCGCTGATGAAGCGCGAGCCGCTGCTCAACGCGGCGCTGGAGAAACGGCGCCTGCTCTACACGCTTCGCACCGTGATGCTGACGCCCGAGGTCGCAGCCAACGGCATGGGCGATGTGAGCGATGCGCGCATGGCGCGCGCCATCGGGCAGGTCATGGAGGCGTTCGAGCTGGCGAGCGCACCTGCGGCTGGCGAGGTCTTCGACCGGCGCTTCCTGCCTCCGCTGGCGGAGCGCAAAATCGCCGCGCCGTAGGCCCAGGGACAGACATACGCAACCCGACGACGAAAGAAACGCCATGCCCGCTCCGATGCACGACGGCCCGCTCGACTGCGCATGGCTGCTGGCCGATCCCGGCGCGCAGCCTGCGCAGTCCGATGTACGCATCACGCTGGAGGGCGACCGCATCCGCTCGATCGTTCCGCTGGCCAACGAAGGCGGTAGTGCCGGTGGGCCGCGCCTGCTCGCGGTGCCGGCGCTGGCCAATGCGCACGACCATGCACG
Organism: Variovorax sp. RKNM96; assembly: GCF_017161115.1. GTDB lineage: Bacteria > Pseudomonadota > Gammaproteobacteria > Burkholderiales > Burkholderiaceae_C > Variovorax. The sequence goes on from NZ_CP046508.1 coordinate 349,592, forward strand.
CACCTTTCGCAGCGCCACGCTCGGCGCCTTCGGCCAGCCGCTCGAGAGCTGGTTGCCGTTCCTGGGGGTGGTGCCGGGCATGGACCCCTACCTTTGCGCGGCGACCTCGTTCGCGCGTTCGGTGCGGCATGGTGTCGCGAACCTGATGGTTCACTACACGCGCGTGCAGGGCGGCATGGCCTATGTCGACGAAGCCGAGGCGGTGGCGCGCGCGGCGCGCGATGTCGGCGTGCGCATCGGCTTCGCCATCGCGATGCGCGACCGCCACGGCATTGCCTACTGCGACGACGCGAACGTGCTCGCGGCGCTGCGCCCGGGCATCCGCGATGCGGTCGCCGGGCGGCTCGCGGTGAAACCGGTGGCGCCTGCGCAGCAGCTCGCGCTGGTCGACGAGGTGGCACGCATGGTGGACGAGAGTGGCCACGGCGAGCACGTGACCGTGCAGTACGGCCCGACCGCGGTGCAGTGGTGCAGCACGCCGCTGCTCGAGGCGATTGCGCAGGCATCGGCCGACACGGGCCGCCCGGTTCACATGCACCTGCTCGAGACGCGCTACCAGCGCGACTGGGCCGATGCCAATCACCCCGGCGGCATCGTCCGCTTTCTGGACGACATCGGCCTCCTGACGCCGCGCCTCACGCTCGCGCACTGCGCCTGGGCCCGGCCCGAGGACCTGGCGCTGATCGCCGAGCGTGGCGCGACCATCGCGGTCAACACGAGTTCCAACCTCGGGCTCAAGTCGGGCATCGCGCCGGTGCCCGACATGTTGAAGCATGGCTGTCGCATCGCCATGGGCCTGGACGGCATGGCCTTCGACGAAGACGACGATGCATTGCGCGAGATGCGGCTGGCGTATTCGCTGCATCGCGGCTGGGGCTACGACACCACGATGACGCGCGAAGCGCTCTGGGCCTTCGCATCGCGCAACGGCCCGCGCAGCGTGCGTGGCATGCGAGGTGGCCTGGCCTCGGGTGGGCGCATTGCGCCCGGCGCCACGGCCGACCTCGTGTTGCTGGACTGGGACGCGCTCGACGACGACGCACTGTTCGCCGATACCGATCCGCTCGATCTGCTCCTCGCGCGTGCCAACGGTGGCCACATCGCCAAAGTGCTGGTCGGCGGGCGCCTGGTGGTCGATGCGGGCCGCGTGCAGGGAGTCGATGAGCCCGCATTGCGCGCCGAACTGCTGGCGCGCATGCGCAGCGCTCTGGCTGCAGACCATGCCGGGGCCACCTCGTGGCGCGACACCGTCAGGGCGCTGGCGGACGACCTCGGGCCGTTCTATCGCCGCGGGCAGATGATGGGCGGCTGTTGCTAGGCAGCCCGCCTCGCAAGCTCAGAGCGTGAAGTCGTAGTCCACCGTGATCGGCGCGTGGTCGCTGAACTTGATGGTCTTGTAGATCTCTTCGGTGCGCGCGAGCGCGGCGGTCTTCGGCGTGGCCAGGTGGTAGTCGAGCCGCCATCCCACGTTGTTCGCGTAGGCCTGGCCGCGGTTGCTCCACCAGGTGTAGGCCTCGGCGGTGGTGTCGGGCTTGAGCATGCGGTAGACGTCCACCAGGCCCGCGCCCTCGGCGCCGGCGTCCAGCAGTTTCGTCATCCAGGCGCGTTCCTCGGGGAGGAAGCCGCTGTTCTTCTGGTTGCCGCGCCAGTTCTTGAGGTCGATCTCTTTATGGGCGATGTTGATGTCGCCGCACAGCACGAACTCACGCTCCTTCTTGAGCGCGACGAGGTACGGAAAGAAGCCCTTGAGGAAGCGGAACTTGGCCTGCTGCCGTTCCTCGCCCGAACTGCCGCTCGGAAAGTAGCAGCTGATGACCGAGAACTTTCGTTTCGGCGTGTCAAAGCGCAGCTCCAGGTAACGGCCTTCTGCATCGAACTCGGTGTCGCCCCAACCCACCACTACATGCGTCGGGATGTGTTTTGTGTAAATAGCTGTACCTGCGTAGCCCTTTTTCTCGGCAAAATGGAAGTGTCCCTTGAGCCCCGCCATTTCCTCGAAGCGGCCCTCGATGTCGCTCGCCTGAACTCGGATCTCCTGCATGCAAATACAATCCGGCGCCGATTCGGCAACCCAGTCGGCAACGCCCTTGGTGGCGGCCGAACGCAGGCCATTGAGATTGAGACTGGTCAGTTTGAACACAAGGAATTTCCAATGGCTGTAGATGGTGAAAAAAGCAGCGCGGTGGCGCAGGACTTCGTTCAGTTTGCGCTCGACGCCGGCGTGCTTCGCTTCGGCGAGTTCAAGACCAAGGCCGGCCGGATGAGCCCCTACTTCTTCAATTCGGGGCTCTTCGACGACGGCGCCAAGATCGCGCGGCTCGCGGGATTCTATGCAGACCGGCTCATCGAGAGCGGCCTCGAATTCGACATGATCTTCGGCCCCGCCTACAAGGGCATCCCGCTGGGCGCCACGGTGGCGGCCGAGCTGGCCCGGCGCGGCCGCAACTACCCCTTTGCCTACAACCGCAAGGAAGCCAAGGCGCACGGCGAGGGCGGCAACCTGGTGGGCGCGCCGCTCAAGGGCCGCGTGCTGATCGTCGATGACGTGATGTCCGCCGGCACCGCGGTGCGCGAGTCGATCGCCGCGATCGAAGCCGCCGGCGCCACGCCGCATGCCGTGGCCATCGCGCTCGACCGGCAGGAAAAGGCCACCGAGAACGGTGTCGACGTGGACCACAGCGCCGTGCAGTACGTGCGCAACCAGCTGGGCCTCTCGGTGATCGCCATCGCCACGCTGGACGACCTGCTGAGCTACCTCTCGGGCGACGCCGCCGCCGACCTGGGCGCGCATCGCGAGCGCGTGCTGGCCTACCGCACGCGCTACGGCGCCAACTGAGGACCGGCAACGATGCGCACACGCGATCACGGCAAGCCCAACCGCCTGCTGGCGGTGGCATCGTTTTTCCTGGCCGCCTTGTCTTCCTTCGGCGCTGCACATGCGCAGCAGGGCAAGGATGTCCCCGCCGGCAGCATCTACACCTGTACCGATGCGCACGGCCGCACGCTCACGGCGGACCGCCCGATCCCTGCTTGCAGCGACCGCGAACAGCGCGAGCTGAGCCCCAGCGGCCTCACGCGCCGCAAGATCGAACCCACGTATTCGGCGCGCGAGATGGCCGAGCGCGAGGACCGCGCGCGCGAAGCCGCTGTTCAAGCGGCCCGCATCACCGACGAGCGCCGCCGCGAGCGTGCGCTGCTGGTGCGCTATCCGAGCGCCGCCTCGCATGACCGCGAGCGCAACGAGGCGCTGTCGCAGGTCGATGCGGTGATCCAGGCGGCGCAGAAGCGCATCGCCGAACTGGGCGAAGACCGCAAGAAGATCGACGAGGAACTCGAGTTCTACAAGAAGGACACGAGCAAGGCGCCGGGCGCCACGCGTCGCAAGCTCGAGGACAACACGCAGAGCGTGGCGGTGCAGAACCGCTTCATCGCCGAGCAGGAAGATGAGAAGAAGCGGGTGAATGCGCGCTTCGACGAAGAGCGTGCGCGGTTGAAGCCGCTCTGGGGGCCCGCCCCGAGCGCAGCAACCGCCGGAGCACCAGCGCCGCGCTGAATCTGCCGGGGCCGAGATGGCCCCGGGATTCGATCGATCAGCCCAGCTTGGCTTTCAGCAGTTCGGTGACTTGTGCCGGGTTGGCCTTGCCGCCGCTGGCCTTCATCACCTGACCCACGAGGCCGTTCAGTGCCTTCTCCTTGCCGCCACGGTATTCCTCGACGTTCTTCGCGTTCTTGGCGATGACTTCGTCAAGGATCGCATCGAGCGCGCCGGTGTCGGCCATCGGCTTCAGGTCCTTGGCTTCGATGATCGCGTCCACGTTGCTGCCTTCGCCGGTCCAGAGTGCATCGAACACCTGGCGCGCTGCGTTGTTCGGCAGCGTGCCGTCGGCGATGCGCTTGATCAACTGGCCCAGTTGCAGCGCGCTGACCGGCGCGGCCTCGATGCCGATTTCCTGTGCGTTGAGGCGGCGCGCCATCTCGCCGGTGATCCAGTTGCTCGCGAGCTTCGGCGTGGCGCCGGCTTTCACCGCATCGTCGAAGTAGTGCGCGAGCGCGAGGCTCTGCGTGAGCTGCGCCGCGTCGTATTCCGACAGGCCGTGGTCGCTCACATAGCGATCGGCCATTGCACGCGGCAGCTCGGGCATCTCGCTGCGCACGCGCTCGATCCAGTCGGCCGCGATCACCAGTGGCGGCAGGTCCGGGTCGGGGAAGTAGCGGTAGTCGGCCGAGTCTTCCTTGGCGCGCATCGCGCGCGTCTCGCCGGTGTCGGGGTTGAACAGCACGGTGGCCTGCTCGATCTCGCGGCCGTCTTCGATCTCCTCGATCTGCCAGCGGATCTCGTAGTCGATCGCCTGCTGCATGAACTTGAAGCTGTTGAGGTTCTTGATCTCGCGCCGCGTGCCGAGCTTGTCGCCGGGCTTGCGCACCGACACGTTGGCGTCGCAGCGGAAACTGCCTTCCTGCATGTTGCCGTCGCAGATGCCGATCCACGTCACGATCTTGTGCAGCTCCTTCGCATAGGCCACGGCCTCCGCGGTGGAGCGCATGTCGGGCTCGGTCACGATTTCCAGGAGCGGCGTGCCGGCGCGGTTCAGGTCGATGCCGCTCTGGCCGATGAAGTCCTCGTGCAGCGACTTGCCCGCGTCTTCCTCGAGGTGGGCGCGCACGAGGCGCACGGTCTTCTTTTCTTCGCCGAGGAAGAACGACACCGAGCCGCCCTGCACGACCGGGATCTCGAACTGGCTGATCTGGTAGCCCTTGGGCAGGTCGGGATAGAAGTAGTTCTTGCGCGCGAACACGCTGCGCGGCGCGACGTGCGAACCGAGCGCCAGGCCCAGCTTGATGGCGCGTTCGACCGCGCCCTTGTTCATCACCGGCAGCGTGCCGGGAAGCGCCAGGTCCACCGCGCAGGCCTGTGTGTTCGGCTCGGCGCCGAAGGCGGTGGAGGCACGGCTGAAGATCTTGCTCGCGGTCGACAGTTGCGCATGCGTCTCGAAGCCGATGATGACTTCATAGCCGCGCACCAGCGGGCCGGTCGGGCGGCCTTGTTGCTGTGCTTCGAAGGTGTTCACGGTCTCGCTCATTTCAGAAGCCCTCCGGCGTGCGCGTGTGCCAGTCGGTGGCTTGTTGGAAGCGGTGCGCTGCGCTCAGCAGCTTGGCTTCGCCGAAGTAGTTGCCGATCAGCTGCAGGCCCACGGGCATGCCGCCGTCGAAGCCCGCGGGCACGCTCATGCCGGGCAGGCCTGCGAGCGATGCGGGCAGCGTGAAGATGTCGGCGAGGTAGTCGGCCACCGGGTCGTCGCCGTGTTCGCCGATCTTCCAAGCGGTGGTCGGCGCGGCGGGGCCGGCGATCACGTCGCATTGCTTGAGCGCCTGCTGGAAGTCGTCGGCGATCATGCGGCGCACCTTCTGCGCCTGCAGGTAGTACGCGTCGTAGTAGCCGTGCGAGAGCACGTAGGTGCCGATCATGATGCGGCGCTTCACTTCGTCGCCGAAGCCCTCGGCGCGCGTCTTCTCGTACATGTCGGACAGGTCCTTGTACTGCTTCGCGCGGTGGCCGAACTTCACGCCGTCGAAGCGGCTCAAGTTGCTCGATGCTTCGGCCGCGGCCAGGATGTAGTACACGGGAATCGACAGCTCGGTGCGCGGCAGCGAGACCTCGACGCGCTTCGCGCCAAGCTTCTCGTACTGCGCGAGCGCGGCGTCGATCGCGGCGCGCACGCCGGGTGCCACGCCTTCGCCGAAGAACTCCTTCGGCACGCCGATGCGCAGGCCTTCGAGCGAATCGTTGAGCGAGCGGCCGAAGTCTTCGGCGGGCTTGTCGATGGAGGTCGAATCGCGGTCGAGATCGGGGCCGCAGAAGGCCGACAGCAGCAGCGCGCAGTCTTCGGCCGAGCGGGCCATCGGGCCGGCCTGGTCGAGGCTCGATGCGAAAGCCACCATGCCGTAGCGCGAGGCACGGCCGTAGGTCGGCTTGATGCCGGTCACGCCGCAGAACGACGCGGGCTGGCGGATCGAGCCGCCGGTGTCGGTGCCGGTGGCCGCGGGGGCCAGGCGTGCAGCAACGACCGCCGCGCTGGCGCCCGAGGAGCCACCCGGAATGCGCTCGCGGTTCCACGGGTTCTGAACGGGCACAGCCGTGTCGTGGCCCACGGCGGGCACGGCGACGTTCTCGTTGGCCGAGCCCATCGCGAACTCGTCGCAGCTCAGCTTGCCGAGCGTGACCGCGCCGGCTTCGGCCAGGCGGCGCACCACGGTGGCGTCGAAGGGCGAGCGATAGCCCGCGAGCATCTTCGAGCCGGCGGTGGTGGCGAAATCGGTGGTGACGAAGATGTCCTTGTGCGCGATCGGCACGCCGGCCAGCGCCGGAGCATTGCCGGCGGCGAGCAGCGCGTCGGCCTTGCGGGCCTGCGCCAGCGTGACTTCTTCGTTGACGTCGACGAAGGTGCCGAGCGATTCGTGGGCCTTCATGCGGCCGAGGAATGCCTGCGAGGCCTCGACGGCCGAGACCTTGCGATCGGCCAAAGCCCTGGCCAGGGCGACCACGCCCATCTGGTGCAGTTGTTCGCCGCTCATTGCTCGATCACCTTGGGCACGAGGAAGAGGCCGGCTTCGACGGCCGGAGCGCTTTTCTGGTTGGCTTCGCGGTTGTTGGGTTCGCTCACGACATCGTCGCGCAGGCGCAGCGTGATGTCCTCGATGGCGGCCACCGGATGGGCCAGGGGCTCGATGCCCGCGGTGTCGACCGAACGCATGCGTTCGACCAGGTCAAAGAAGCCATTGATCTGGCTGAGCATGCGCTCGCTTTCGTCGGAAGCAAGCTGCAGCCGCGCCAGGGAGGCGATGCGTGCGATATCTGAAGCGTCAAGGGACATGGGTCGGACCGGTCAAAAAACCGAAGGTAATCGCACGCCGAAGAGGGTGCTAACACGGGAATCAGAGGGGATTCGGGTATTATCCCGCCTTTGCCGCAACCCCCGCGAACGCGCCGGCTTTTGCGCCAAAAACGATCAATTCACCCCGTCAAACGACCCAAAAATAGAGCGACGACCTGCCGATGCGCAGGCCGTGCTCAGAGGATTCCGCACATGTTTGGAGCTTTCCGTCGGTACTTTTCCACCGACCTTGCGATCGACCTCGGCACCGCCAACACCCTGATATTCGCCCGCAACAAGGGCATCGTGCTGGACGAGCCCTCCGTCGTCGCGATCCGCCACGAAGGCGGCCCGCACGGCAAGAAGGTGATCCAGGCCGTCGGCCGCGAGGCCAAGGCCATGCTGGGCAAGGTGCCCGGCAACATCGAGGCGATCCGCCCGATGAAGGACGGCGTCATTGCCGACTTCGTGATCACCGAGCAGATGATCAAGCAGTTCATCAAGATGGTGCATCCGCGTACGCTGCTCACCCCGAGCCCGCGCATCATCATCTGCGTGCCCTGCGGCTCGACCCAGGTCGAGCGCCGCGCCATCAAGGACGCGGCCGAAGCCGCCGGCGCCACCTCCGTGTATCTCATCGAAGAACCCATGGCCGCAGCCATCGGCGCGGGCCTGCCCGTCAGCGAAGCCTCGGGCTCGATGGTGGTGGACATCGGCGGCGGCACCACCGAGGTGGGCGTCATCTCGCTGGGCGGCATGGTCTACAAGGGCTCGGTCCGCGTGGGCGGCGACCGCTTCGACGAAGCCATCATCAACTACATCCGCCGCAACTACGGCATGCTGATCGGCGAGCCGACGGCCGAAGTCATCAAGAAGACCATCGGCTCGGCCTTCCCGGGCTCCGAAGTCAAGGAAATGGAAGTCAAGGGCCGCAACCTCTCCGAAGGCGTGCCGCGCAGCTTCACCATCAGCAGCAACGAAGTGCTGGAAGCCCTGACCGATCCGCTCAACAACATCGTCTCGGCCGTGAAGAACGCGCTGGAGCAGACGCCGCCCGAACTGGGCGCCGACATTGCCGACCGCGGCATGATGCTCACCGGCGGCGGCGCGCTCCTGCGCGACCTCGATCGCCTGCTGGCCGAGGAAACGGGCCTGCCGGTGCTCGTGGCCGAAGACCCGCTGACCTGCGTGGTGCGCGGCTGCGGTATCGCGCTGGAACGCATGGACCGTCTGGGCAGCATCTTCACGAGCGAGTAAAAGGCGAAAGCCATCATCGGCCGGCCTCTGCTTGCATGGGCCGGCTTTTTGTTATTTGATTCCGCACCACCGCCGGGTCTGAATTCATGCCTCTGGGCACGCTCGATCGCACAGCGCCACCCCTGTTCAACCAGGGACAGTCGGCACTCAGCAAGCTGATCTTCTTCGGCGCGCTCTCCCTGTTCCTCATGGTGGCCGATGCACGCTTTCATATCGTGCAGCCGATCCGCGCGACCCTCGGCGCGGTGCTCTACCCGGTGCAATGGGTGGCGCTCAAGCCGGTGCAGATCATGATGGGCGGCGGGCGCTACCTCGAAGACCTGCAGACCGCCCAGCGCAACGAAGCCGACGCCCGCAAGGCGCTGATGATGCAGGCCCAGCGCGCGAGCCAGGCCGACACGCTGGCGCAGGACAACGCGCGGCTGCGCGAGCTGCTCGAACTGCGCCAGACCACCACCACGCCGGGCCGTGCGGCCGAGGTGCTCTACGACGCGGCCGACCCCTACACCCGCAAGATCGTCATCGACCAGGGCCTCGCGCAAGGCGTGGCGGCCGGCTCGCCGGTGATCGACGCGCACGGCGTGCTCGGCCAGGTCACGCAGGTGCTGCCCTTCACGAGCGAGGTCACGCTGGTGATCGACCGCGACCTGGCCATTCCCGTGCAGAACACCCGTACGGGCGTGCGCAGCGTGGCCTTCGGCGATGCCTCGGCGCACGGCGGCGGCCTGGAGCTGCGCTTCATGGGCGCCAACGCCGACCTGCAGGTGGGCGACCTGCTCTCCACCAGCGGCGTCGACGGCATCTACCCGGCGGGCCTGCCGGTCGCGAAGATCGAGCGCATCGACCGCCGCGCCGATTCGGCCTTCGCCCGCATCTACTGCCTGCCGCTCGCCAGCGTGACCGCCGCGCGCTATGTGCTGGTGCTCGAGCCTACCGGCGCCCCGACCGCGCCGCCGCCCGCCGCGCCGGCGACCACGCAGCGCAAGCGCCCCGAGGGCAAGCCCGGCGCCGGCAAGAACGAGAAAAAGCCCGCGGCATCCGCAGGCGCAGGAGGCGGCCGATGATCAAGCGTCCCGGCCAGCAGCAGCTGTTGCTGCCCGTCAGCCCGCTCTTCATGTGGACCAGCCTCATCGTGGCGCTCCTGGTCAACATGATCCCCATCGGCCGTGCCGCCTGGATGCCCGACCTGCTGGCGCTGGTGATCGTGTTCTGGGGCGTGCACCAGCCTTCGCGCGTGGGCATCGGCGCGGCCTTCGTGTTCGGCCTGTGCATGGACGTGCACCAGGCCTCGATGCTGGGCCAGCATGCGCTCTCCTACACGACGCTGGGCTTCTTCGCGATCACCATCCACCGGCGGCTGCTCTGGTATCCGGTGCTGTCGCAGGCGCTGCAGGTGCTGCCGCTCTTTGCGTTGTCGCAGCTGATCGAGGTCATCACACGGATGATCGGCGGCGGCGTGTTCCCGGGCTGGACGGTGCTGATCTCGCCGGGCGTGGAGGCTGCGCTGTGGCCTCTGGCGAGCGCACTGTTGCTCGCCCCCCAGCGCCGCACTCCGGAACCGGACGAGAACCGCCCCCTCTAAGCCGAGCCCTCCCGCATTCGCCACTGCACTTGACTTGCACTAGCACGCGCCTAAGCTCCCACCGCCATGACCGAAATCCGCAACGTCGCCGCCGACCTCGCGCGCTTCAAGCGCCGCGTGATCGTGATCGGCCTCGCGGTGCTGTTCGCATTCAGCCTGCTGAGCGCGCGGCTGGTGTACCTGCAGGTCACGCGGCATGAAGACCTGGCCGAGCAGGCCGAGAGCAACCGCACGGCCATCGTGCCGGTGGTGCCCAATCGGGGCCTGATCCTCGACCGCAACGGCATCGTGCTGGCCTCGAACTACTCGGCCTACACGCTGGAGATCACGCCCTCGAAGGTGAACGATGTCGAGGAGACCATCGACAACCTCACGCAGGTGCTCGAAGTCTCGCCACGCGACCGCCGCCGCTTCAAGCGCCTGCGCGAAGACTCGCGCAGCTTCGACTCCATCCCGATCCGCACCCGCCTGAGCGACGAGGAGGTGGCGCGCTTCGCGGCGCAGCGCTACCGCTTCCCGGGCGTGGAGATCAAGGCGCGCCTGTTCCGCAACTACCCGAACGGCGAAACCGGCTCGCATGTGCTCGGCTACATCGGCCGCATCAACCAGCGCGAGAAGACCGCGATGGAAGACTGGGAAGAAGAGGAACAGGCCAACTACAAGGGCACCGACTACATCGGCAAGCTCGGCATCGAGCAGAGCTACGAGAAGACGCTGCACGGCCAGACCGGCGTGGAGCAGATGGAAACCTCGGCCGGCGGGCGCGCCATCCGCCGGCTCGCCAGCCACCCGGCCACGCCCGGCAACACGGTGATGCTGTCGCTCGACATCAAGCTGCAGAAGCTGGTGGAAGACATGTTCGGCGACCGCCGCGGCGCGCTGGTGGCCATCGACCCCAAGACCGGCGAGGTGCTGGCCTTCGTGAGCAAGCCCACCTTCGACCCCAACCTGTTCGTCGAAGGCATCGACACCGAGAGCTGGAAAGAGCTGAGCGAATCGCTCGACAAGCCGCTCCTGAACCGCGCGCTGCGCGGCACCTATCCGCCCGGCTCGACCTACAAGCCCTTCATGGCCATGGCCGCGCTGCAAACCGGCAAGCGCGGCGCCAGCGTGGTGGTGAACGACCCGGGCTACTTCAATTTCGGCGGCCACCGCTTCGGCAGTCCCGAAGGCAACCTGGGCGGTGTCGACATGCGGCGCTCGATCCAGCTGTCGAGCAACATCTACTACTACTCGCTGGCCAACGAGATGGGCGTGGACATGATCCACGACTTCATGAAGCCGCTGGGCTTCGGCCAGATCACCGGCATCGACCTGGGCGGCGAGGTGCGCGGCGTGCTGCCCAGCACCGAGTGGAAGCGCAACGCCTACAAGCGGCCCGAGGCGAAGAAGTGGTATGCGGGCGAGACCATCTCGCTGGGCATCGGCCAGGGCTACAACGCCTTCACCATGCTGCAGCTCGCGCAGGCCACGGCCATCGTGGCCGACGGCGGCATCAAGCACAAGCCGCACCTCGTGCTGGCCACGCGCAACACGGTGAGCGGGCAGGTCGTGCCGCTGCCGCAGCCGCCGGCTGAAAACCTCGGCTTCACCGCAGCCAATGTGGCGGTGGTCCGCGAGGGCCTGACCAGCGTGGTCACCAGCGGCACCGCGCGCAGCGTGTTCGCGGGCGCGGGCTACCAGGCGGCCGGCAAGACCGGCACGGCGCAGGCGGTGACGCAGGCGCAGAACACCAAGTACAACGCCCGCGCGCTCGAGGAGCACCAGCGCGACCACGCGCTGTTCATGGCCTTCGCGCCGGTCAACAACCCGAAGATCGCCATCGCGGTGATCGTGGAGAACGCCGGCTGGGGCGCCGGCGCCGCGGCGCCCATCGCGCGCCGGGTGTTCGACTACTGGCTGATGGACCAGTACCCGAGCGAAGCCGACTTGGCCGCCATCAAGACCGGCAAGGCGGGCGCGCCGATGGGCAAGCCGCGCGTGGCGAGCGAAGTGGCGTGGCCGGTGGCGACGACGACGCCTGCCACTGCTCCCTGATCTCTTGCTCCCTCTCCCCTCGGGGAGAGGGTGAGCGGCAATCGAGGCTGCACGATGTTGTGAGGCCGACTGCCCTCACCCTAGCCCTCTCCCGGAGGGAGAGGGAACAACACACAGACCTCAGGCGACTACCGTGCCGCTGACTTCACCCAGCCCGATACGCACCGCCCCCGCGCGCTCGCAATAGCCGCGCATGACCAGCGTGTCGCCGTCTTCCAGGAAGGTGCGCTTCTCGCCGTTCGGCAGCGTGATCTGCTGCTTTCCGCCCAAGGTCAGTTCCATCAGCGAGCCGGCTTCGTCGGGCTTCGGCCCCGAGAGCGTGCCCGAGCCCAGCAGGTCGCCTGGCTGCAGGTTGCAGCCGTTCACCGTGTGGTGCGTGATGAGCTGAGCGGCGGTCCAGTAGGCGGCCTCGGTGGTGTTGCCGCGCGTCAGGCGCGCGGGCGCCACGCCTTCGGCGCGCATCTTCGCGGTCTGCAGCAGCACTTCGAGCGTGATGTCGAGCGCGCCGGCCTCGCGGTTCGACGGCGCGTCGAGGTACGGCAGCGGCTGCGGGTCTTCCGCGGGCCGCTCGAACTTCGCGCGAAACGGCGCCAGCGCCTCCATCGTCACGATCCACGGCGACAGCGTGCTTGCGAAGTTCTTCGCGAGGAACGGGCCGAGCGGCTGGTATTCCCAGGCCTGCAGGTCGCGCGCCGACCAGTCGTTGAGCAGCGTCACGCCGAACAAGTGGTCTTCGGCCTCGCCGATGGCGATCGGTTCGCCGAGTGCATTGCCACGGGCCACGAGGAAGCCCAGCTCCAGCTCGTAGTCGAGGCGCTTGGACGGGCCGAAGCTCGGCTCGGCGGCATCGGGTGCCTTGGTCTGGCCCTGCGGGCGCTTGAAGACCTGGCCGCTCACGCCGATGGACGACGCCCGGCCGTGATAACCGATCGGCACCCACTTGTAGTTGGGCATCAGCGGCTGGTCGGGGCGGAACAGCTTGCCGATGGTGGTCGCGTGATGGATGCCCGTGTAGAAGTCGGTGTAGTCGCCGATGCGGCATGGCACGGTGAGCTCGGCCTTGGCCTGCGGCAGCAATGCCTTCGACCATGCGGCCTGCTTGTCGCTGCCTTCGGCGAGGCCCGCGGAAATCGCGGCGCGCAGGGCCCGGCGGTCCTGCACGCTCGCGCCCATCAGCGCGTTCATGTCGTCGGTGTCGACGAGGCCCGCAGCCTTCAGGTCGAGCACCTGGTCGCCGATGGCGACGCCGATGCGAAAAGCCTCGCTGCTGCCCGCGCTGCGGAAGCGGCCGAACGGCAGGTTCTGGATCGGGAAGTCGGTGCCGGCTTCGTTGGCCGAGGCGACCCAGCTGCGCAGCTTCGGGTCGTGGGTGGCGTTCAGTGCGATGGTCATGGATGTCTTTCTGTGGATCTGTTCAGTCTGCGGTCATGCCGGCCTTCTTGGCCACATCACCGAGGCGCTGGTATTCGGTCTGCGTGAGCGTCGCCAGCTCCTGCGCGGTCGAGCCGCGCGGCGAGAAGCCGGCCTGCTGCAGCTTGGCCTTCACGTCGGGCATAGCGAGCGCTTCGACAAAAGCTTCGTTCAGCGCCTTCACGACGGGTGCCGGCAGGTTCGCCGGCCCGTACACGCCGAACCACGGATCGAGCGCATAGCCCTTCAGGCCCGCCTCGGCCATCGTCGGCACGTCGGGCAATGACGGCGAACGTGTCGGCCCGGCGACGGCCAGCGCACGCAGCTTGCCCGCCTGGATGTGCGGCAGCGACGCCGGCAGGTTGTCGAACATCACGCCGATGTTGTTGCCCAGCATGTCGGTGATGGCCGGGCCGCTGCCCTTGTAGGCGACGTGCACGAGCTCGGTGCCGGTCATCTGCGCGAACATCACGCCGGCGAGGTTCATCGAGGTGCCCGCGCCCGCGGTGGCGTAGGGCAGGCCGGGGTTCTTCTTCGCGGCGGCGATCAGGTCAGTCACCGACTTGATCGGCGAGACCGCCGGCACTTCGAGCACGATGGTCGAGGTGCCCAGCAGGCTGATCGCGGTGAAATCCTTGCGTGGATCGAAGGCCATCGACTTGTAGATGTGCGGGTTCAACGCATTGGTCGAGATCGCGCCGAAGCCGATGGTGTAGCCGTCGGGCGCGGCCTTGGCCACGGCGTCCATGCCGATGTTGCCGCCCGCGCCGCCGCGGTTGTCGATGAGCACCGGCTGGCCGAGCTTTTCCGACACCTTCTGGCCCACCGTGCGCGCCACCAGGTCGGTGGTGCCGCCGGGCGTGTAGGGCACGATGAAGCGGATCGGCTTCGATGGAAAGTCTGCGGCGTGCGTGAGCAAAGGTGCAGCGAGCAGTGCGAGAGCCGCCGCGCGGCGCGTGAGAGCGAAGGCGTTCTTCATCATGGCTTGAACTGGTCCTTCAGCCCCGCCCAGCAGTCGGCGTAGTCCGTGTCGAGCGCCGGGCTCTTGAGCGCGAAGTTGGTCGGAATGAAGCGGTAGCGGCTCTCGAACATGAAGGCCAGCGTGTTGTCCAGCTTGTGCGGCTTGAGGTCCGCATGCGTCGCCTTGTCGAAGGCTTCTTCGTCCGGGCCGTGCGGCACCATGCAGTTGTGCAGGCTCGCACCGCCGGGCTTGAAGCCGCCCGGCTTGGCGTCGTATTCGCCGAGCACCAGCCCCATGAACTCGCTCATGAGGTTGCGGTGGAACCACGGCGGACGGAAGGTGTTCTCCATCACCATCCAGCGCGGCGGGAAGATCACGAAGTCGCAGTTCGCGGTGCCGGGCGTGTCGCTGGGCGACGTCAGCACGGTGAAGATCGACGGATCGGGATGGTCGAAGCTGATCGAGCCGATCGCCATGAAGTGCGCTGTGTCGTACTTCACCGGCGCGAGGTTGCCGTGCCAGGCGACCACGTTGAAGGGCGACTGTTTCGTTGGCGCCTTCCAGAAGCGGCCGGCGAATTTCTTGACCAGCTCGTAGGCGCCGCCGTCTTCCTCGAAGGCGGCCACCGGCGCCTGGAAATCGCGCGCGTTCGCCAGGCCGTTCGAGCCGATCGGACCCAGCTCGGGCAGTCGGAAATGCGCGCCGTAGTTCTCGCAGACGTAGCCGCGCGAGAGACCGTCGGGCAATGCGACCTTAAAGACCATGCCGCGCGGCAGCACCGCGATTTCGCCAGGCTTCACGTTGAGCACGCCGAGTTCGGTCGTTATGACCAAACGGCCTTGTTGCGGCACGACCAGCATCTCGCCGTCGGCGTTGACGAAGGCGCGGCGCTCCATCGAGCGGCCCGCCAGGTACATGAGCGAGGCCACGCCGACCTGCGAATCGGCATCGCCGTTGGCCGCGACGGTGTGCATGCCGTCGATGAAATCCGCTTCGGCCGCGCCGTCCAGCGGCATCGGGTGCCAGCGCATCGGCTCGGGCGGCAGGGCGATCTCGCGGTCGCCGCCGGTAGTCCAGTGCGCTTGCACGTACGGCTGGTAGCGGCCCGACACCACCGAAGGCTGCCGGCGGTACAGCCAGGTGCGGCGGTTCTCGTGGCGCGGCGCGGTGAAGGCGGTGCCCGAGAGCAGCTCGGTGTAGAGGTCGAACGGCCCGCGCTGCGGGTTGTTGCGGCCCTGCGGCAGGGCGCCCGGGACGGCCTCGGAGGCGTATTCGTTGCCGAAGCCGCCGAGGTAGCGCCGGTCGTCGTTGGCGGAAGCTGGGGTCATGGTGTTCTCTTTCGAAAATCGCAATGAGGTTGAGATGCGTGGGGCCGCCTAGCTGCTGCGCGCAGCCTCGAAGGCCTCGCGCAGCACGGCGAGCGAGCCGATGTGATTGGCCAGCACGAGCACGAGGCGCGCGTTGAAGGCGTGGCTCTCTTCGGTGGAAAGCCCCTGGTGCGCTTCGATAAGCGCTTCGTAGAAATCGTCGGGCGCCTCGAGGTTCGGCGTGGTGTTCAGGTGCTGCATGTTCATGCCCTTGCCAGTGCGCGGTCGATGGCTGCACGGATGTTCGCCGCCGTGGGTTGCCGCCAGCGGGCGCACACGTGCTGGTCGGGCCTTAGGAGGTAGACGGTACCGGGTTGCGCGTCGTAGCGCTGAGTGGCGAGTTCGCCTTCGGGCGTCGTGCCTTGCACGCGAACGATGTGCAGCGGCCGGTCGCTGCCCTTCAACGCTTCTGCGCTGCGCTCGGCGGCCTCGCCAGCGCCGAAGACCAGTGCGGTGAACTGCTGCCCATGGCATTCGCGCAGCAGCCAGCCCATGCCACCATCGGCCCGCACGGTCGGCGCATCGGCGGCGGCTGCGCCCGGCACCATCGCGCCCTTGAACGCATCGGCATCGGCCGTGTTGAGCGGCGAATCGCGCAGCACCGCCGGCACCGAGAGGCGTCCGCTGTTGACCAGCGTGCGCGCGAAGGCGTGGCGTTTCGTCAACGCCAGCACCGCATCGCGGAACAGGCGGCTCACCTCGCTCTTGGGCGTGATGAAGTCGGTTGCGCGCGTGGAGTGGCGGATGTTCTCGTCGGCCGCGTATTCGCGCTCGCTCGCATAGCTGTCGAGTAGCGCATCGGGCGCCTCGCCCTTGAGCACCGCGGCGAGCTTCCACGCGAGGTTGTCCGCATCCTGCACGCCCGAGTTGGCGCCGCGCGCGCCGAAGGGCGACACGCCGTGCGCCGAGTCGCCCGCGAACAGCACGCGGCCGTGGCGAAAGCGCTCCATGCGCTGGCAGGCGAAGGTGTAGACGCTGGCCCAGCCGATCTGGAACTGCACCTCCGCAAAGCCGATGCTGTCGAGCAGCGCGCGCACGCGCGGCGTGATGTTCTCGGGCTTGCGTTCTTCCACCGGGTCGGCGTCCCAGCCAAGCTGGAAGTCGACGCGCCACATGCCATCGGCCTGCTTGTGCAGCAGCACGCTCTGCCCCGGGTGGAACGAGGGGTCGAACCAGAAGCGGCGCTCGGTGGGGAGCGGTGCGTCCATCGTGATGTCGGCGATCAGGAAGCGGTCGCGGAAGGTGCGGCCCTTGGCCTCCTGGCCAAGCAGCTGGCGCAGGTTGGAGCGCGAGCCGTCGCAGGCGGCGACGTAGCCGGCGGCCAGTTGATAGCTGCCTTCGGGCGTCTCGACCGTGAGCACCGCGCCATCGTCGCGCTGCGCGATGCCGGTCACCTTGTTGTTCCAGCGCAGGTCGATCAGCGGCAGCGCCGCCGCGCGCTCCACGAGGTAGCCCTCGACGTAGTACTGCTGCAGGTTGATGAAGGCCGGTCGCTCATGGCCGGGCTCGGGCAGCAGGTCGAAGCGGTAGACCTGCTCGTCGTGGAAGAACACCTTGCCCACGCTCCACGACACGCCCTTGTCGACCATGCGGTCGCCGCAGCCGAGGCGGTCGAACACTTCGAGCGAGCGCTTGGCAAAGCAGATCGCGCGCGAGCCGCTGGAGAGGGTGTTGTCGTTGTCGAGCAGCACCACAGGCACCTGGCGCAGCGCGAGGTCGATGGCGAGCGTGAGGCCGACCGGGCCAGCGCCGACGATCACGACGGGGTGATGGGCGGGTGCGGCTGCGTCCTGGTCAGCGTGGCGTTGGTAGTCGAAGCGCAGGCTTTGATAGTCGATCACGTGTTGTCTCCGTGTCTTTTGTCTTGCTCCTTCCCCTTCCGGGGGAAGGCTGGGATGGGGGCCGACAGCGCTCATTGCGGGCGCCGCGTGCCCCCACCCCAACCCTCCCCCGGAAGGGGAGGGAGCAATGCGGGTTCAGCCTTCCAGCGCCTTCCACATGTCGATGTCGCGCTGCGCCGTCCACACGCGGGGATCGGCGTGCCCCGAGGCCTCGTCATACGCCCGGCTCACATCGAACGGCATGCAGTGGTCGAAGATCACCCACTGGCTGTACTTGGGCTTGAGCTTCGCGTAGGTGTCCTTGTAGACCGTGTTCAGGTCGCGCCCGGCCTTCACGCCTTCCTGCACGCTCGCATACACATCGGAGATGAAGTTGCGCGTGCCCGTGAGGCCCTCGGCCACCTCGGCCGGCGTGGTGAGCGCGGCGCCCCGGCCCGGCACCAGCGCGGCGGGCTTCAGGGCGGCGATGTTGTCCAGCGTCTGCGGCCAGTCCTGGAAGTAGGCGTCGCCGGCGTACGGCGTGGCGCCGAACTCGACCAGGTCGCCCGAGAGCAGCGTCCGCTCCGCGGGCAGCCAGACGACCGTGTCGCCCTTGGTGTGGCCGCGGCCCAGCTGGATCAGCTGCACCTCGAGCTTGCCGAGCCACAGCGTCATCTTGCCGGTGAAGGTCAGGGTGGGCCAGGTCAGGCCCGGGGGCACGGTCTCGACGTTCTGGAAGAGGCGCGGGAAGCGGCCGATTTCGCTGGCCTTGTCGGCCTCGCCGCGCTCGACGATCAGGTCGCGGGTGTCCTGGCTCGCGAGGATGTGTTCGGCGCCGTAGCCCGCCGCGCCCAGCACGCGCACCGCGTGGTAGTGGGTGAGCACCACATATTTGATGGGCTTGTCGGTCACTTCGCGGATGCGGCGCACCACGTCGGCGGCCATGGCGGGGGTGGCTTGCGTATCGGCGACCAGCACGCAGTCGTCGCCGATCACGATGCCGGTGTTCGGGTCGCCCTCGGCGGTGTAGGCCCAGGCGTGCTCGGAGATCTGGCTGAAGGTGATCTTCTTCTCTTCCATGTCGGCCTGGCTGGCGAACTTCTTGGCTTGGCTCATCGGGTTGTCTCCGGTGTGTGGGGGATGTATGGTTATTCGTTTAAGGCGAACGAATTCGCGGATAACGAATTTTCGCAGTGTAAGCCTCGGATCAGTTAATGTCTAATCCCTTCTTCATGAACGAACGATCGGCAGCCCTGTGACCAAGGACTCCAGCGATACCAGCGACCCCCCCGACACCGACCGCGCCGCCCAGCGCGGCATCCAGAGCATCGAGGTCGGCGGCCAGTTGCTGCGTGCGCTGGTGCACCACGGCCGGCCGATGGCGCTGAAGGACCTGGCGCGCGAGGCCGACATGACGCCCGCCAAGGCCCACCCCTACATGGTGAGCTTCGGGCGGCTGGGGCTCATCGAGCAGGACCGCGCCAGCGGCCACTATCTGCTCGGTCCGCTGGCCTTGCAACTGGGGCTCATCAGCCTGCAGCAGGCCGACCCGGTGCACATCGCCACCCCGCTGCTCAGCCCGCTGGCGCAGCAGATCGGGCACACGGTGGCGCTGGCGGTGTGGGGCGCGCGCGGCGCGACCATCGTGCGCACGGCCGAGTCGCCCTCGCCGGTGCATGTGAACATGCGGCACGGCACGGTGTTCTCGCTGACCAACACAGCCTCGGGCCGCATCTTCGCGGCCTACCTCGATGCCGACGCAGTGCGGCAACTGCTCGAAGAAGAACGCCAGCGCCAGAAGCCGCGCAAGGGCGCCGCCGCCGAGCCCGCGGCACCCGCCGGCATGCCGCCCGTGCAGCCGCTGCCGTCGTGGAGCGACTTCGAGCGCCAGCTGAAGGAAGTGCGCGAACACGGCATCAGCCGCTCCGACGGCGAGGTGATCGAGGGCGTGAGCGCCATGGCCGCGCCGGTGTTCGACCACACCGGCGCCATCGTGCTCGCCGTGACCGCCATCGGTCCGGCCGGCATCTTCAATACCGCGTGGGACGGCGAGCTCTCGCGCGCACTCAAGGCCTGCGCGGGCGCCGTGTCGCAGCGGCTCGGCGCGCCCGCCGGGCCTTCCGATATCCGAAAAACAGAGCGATGACGCGACCCGACGCAACCGGCACCACCTCTTCTTCTTCCCCGCTGGCATCCGCCATCGCGCTGCTGCGCGACGCCCGGCGCATCGTCGTCTTCTCGGGCGCCGGTTTGTCCCGTGCCTCAGGCATCCCGACCTACCGCGACGCGGACGGCCTCTGGAAGAACCAGAACGCCCTGCAGTTCTCGCACGCCGAAGACTTGAAGCGCGACCCGGCGGGCTTCACGAAGTTCTGGGGCCAGCGCATGTCGGTCGTCGAATCGGCCGCGCCCAACCCGGGCCACAGGGCGCTCGCGCAATTGCAGCGGCTGCGTCCGGCGACGCGTCTCGTCACGCAGAACGTCGACGGTCTCCTGACCCAGGCGGGCGGGCTCGACGTGCTTGAACTCCATGGGTCCCTGCGCCGCTGGCGCTGCGACCACTGCGGCAACCGCAGCGGCCCCTGGCCCTTTCACCGGTGCCTGCGCTGCGGCTCGCATGCGCGGCCCGATGTGGTGATGTTCGGCGAGATGCTCAACCCCGGCGTGCTGCTCGAGGCCCAGGTGGCGGCGCAGGAGTCGGACCTCTTCATGGTGGTCGGCAGCACGACCATCGTCTATCCGGCGGCCGAGCTGCCCGAGCTTGCGATGGCGCGTGGCAGCCAGCTCGTCACGCTGAACCTGGAGCCGCTGCCGCATCTGGACGACGTGGCGACGGTGGTGTTGCGGGGCGCTTCGGAAGACCTGCTGCCGCAATTGCTGGCGGGGATGGGCGCCTAGCTTCGCGACCTCCGTGCGCCGTCAGTTGATGCGCGCGTTGGTGAGCTGCATGTCTTCGAACCGGCTGCCCGTGAAGTCGACCTGTTCGCCTTGCAGGTCGGTGGCGCTCACTTGCCGGCCGCTGCATGTCAGCAGGTTCACTTGCGACCAATGGCTGGCATCGAAATTCAGCGCGGTCCAGTTGCACCGGGTGAACGTGCAGCCCCTGAAGGTGCTGGCCTTGAATTGCGATGCGTCGAAGGTACAGCCGACGAAGGAACAGCCGCTGATGTGGATCCGCTGCATGTCGCACCGGCTGAACGCGCAGCCGCTGAATTGGCATGAAGTCCAGACCGCATCCACGAAGGTGGTTGCGGTGAAGCTGCTGCCGCTGAACGTGCTGGATGCGAAGGTGACCAGGTTGAGGTCGAGGCCGGCATAGGCATTGCCGTCGCTTTCGCCCGCCAGCCCGGCAGGCGCGCCGCCGATGCCTTTGCGCCATTTGTCGTGGTCCTGGATGATTTGAAGAGAGCTCATGAAGGGGCGCGAAAAATGATGGAGGGGCGCATTGTGCGAATGCACCCGCAGCCCGGGAACAGGGAGAAATGTTCCGGCCACCATTGCAGTGAGAGCACCGTGACGGATTGCATGGAGGCTGGCTTCGCCCCACCGCCCGCCAGCCCCGCAGTGCGCGGGCGCTCAGCCCTTCTTGCCGCCCAGCAGCACCAGCGCGCCGCCCACCACGATGGCGGCCACGCCGGCCCAGGCGGGGAAGTTGACGGTCTGCTTTTCCTTCACCGAGAACTCCAGCGGGCCGAGCTTGGCCTGGTGGGTTTCCTTGGTGAAGCTGAAGCTGCCGAGGCCCAGGGCGGCGATGCCCGCCACGATCAACAAGATGCCGACGATGCGTGTTGCGTTCATGGGGCGGGTCTCCTCGTGTATTGAATTGCGCGCAGCGAACCGGGCTGCAGCTTACTGCCGCGGCTGCCGTTGCAGTGCATCCATCCACTGCGTGACCTCGGCCACCGCCGCATCGCTGGCGGCGGCCAGCGCCTTCACGCCGCCGGGCGCGTCGGCGCTCGGTGCGGGGCGGCGCACGGTGATGGTCTTCTGGCCCAGCACGCGATCGCCGCCGGTGGTGCCGCGAATCAGCGTGGCGCGCAGCCGCACGAGGCCCACGCTGCCGGTGGGCGAGTCGAAGTAGTGGCTGAACTCATCGAGCGAAATGCGCAGCGTGTCGGGCACTTCGCCCTTGCTGCGGGAAATGGTCGCGCTCTCTTCCGGGCCGAGCACCATGCGGCGCTCGGCAAGGCTGTCGCGCAGCCGCTGGCGCAGCAGTTGCGCGGGCGGCTGGCTCCAGCGCGACTGGCCGTAGGGGCGCAGCTCGTTGACGTCCGCGTAGCCGAGGCGGTAGAGGATCTGTGTGCCGTCCAGGCGCGTGTTGCTCTCGATCTCGGCCAGGGCCAGCGTCGGAAGCGGCGCGGCGGCCGGTGCAGGGGTCGCAGCGGCCGCGGCAAGCCCGGGGCCGAAGTCGTAGAGCGTTGCGCGCGCCGGCTTGTCGGGCAGCGCGCCGCAGCCGGCAAGCACTGCAGCAAAGCCGATGCCCGCGAGGACCGCGGCGAGGGAGTGGGTGTTTGTCTTCATGCTCGTCACCTTCGATCAAGGACGCGCGGCAGGCGCGGAGAAACCCGGCTCGCCCGGGCCCGCCGCGGCGCCGCCGTTGCCGAACAGCAGCGATTGCGGGTTGTCGTTGATGCTGTCCGCCGCGCGGCCCAGCCGGCGCACCGCGTGCGAGGTGTCGTCGGCCACGCGGTTCACGCGCGGCAGCGTCGCCGCGTTGAACGAATCGACCGCCTGCGCGAGCGCCTTGGTGCCGTCGCTCAGGCGCTCGACCGGGCCGTCGGGCGCATTGAGCCGGCCCACGGTGGTGTTGAAGTTGTTGGCCACGCGCGAGACGTCGCCGGCCGCCTTCTTCACCGTGCCGAGCGTGTCGGGCATCGCGGCCAGCGTCGGGTTCAGGCCGGTCTTCACCGTGGTGTCGAGCGTCTTGAGCAGCGTGTTGGCGCTGGCCGAGGCGGCGGCGATGTTCTCCAGCGCATCGGCCGCGCGCTTCTGGTTCGGATCGCTCAGCAACTGGTTGGCGCGCTTGGTCACTTCCTCGACCTGGTTGATGATGGCCTCGCCGCGGTCCTGCAGCTGCGCGAGCATCGAGGGCTTGAGCGGAATGCGCGGCGGCTCGTCGTCGTTGGGCTTGAGCGCGACCTGCGATTCGCCCTTGTCGTCCAGCGCGATGAAGGCCAGGCCCGTCACGCCCTGGTAGCTCAGCGTGGCAAAGCTGGAGGTGGTGAGCGGCACGCGCTCGTCGACCGTGATGCGCACCCGCACGTTGCCCTTCACCTTGGGGTCGAAGTCGATCGACGTCACCTTGCCGACCGCGATGCCGCGGTAGCGCACCATCGCCTGCGGTTGCAGGCCACTGACCGCGTCGCGGGTGGAGAGCTCGTAGATGTTGCGCACGGTGTTGTCGCGCGTGAACCAGATCACCAGCCCGACGAGCACGGCCAGGAGGCCGAGCACGAAGGCGCCGGCGGCGAGGGCATGGGCCTTGTTTTCCATGGTGGCTACCTACCTTTCAGCGCGGTGCGGCTTCGGGCCGCGGCGCAGGTTGTTCTGTGGCTGGCTTGTCATGCAGCGCCTCCAGGGCGCGCTGGCCGCGCCCCCCTAGAAAGTATTCGTGGATGAACGGATGCGGGTAGGCGATGACCTCGCGCGCCGTGCCGCTCACGATGACCTTCTGGTCGGCCAGCACCGCGATGCGGGTGCTCAGGTCGAACAGCGTGTCCAGGTCGTGCGTGACCATCACCACCGTCAGGCCCAGCTCGCGGTGCAAGCCGCGCAGCAAATTGCAGAAGCTGTCGGAGGCCTCGGGGTCCAGGCCCGCGGTGGGCTCGTCGAGCAGCAGCAGCGGCGGGTCCATGATGAGCGCGCGCGCCAGCGCCACGCGCTTGATCATGCCGCCCGACAGGTCCGATGGACTCATGTTGGCGTGCCGCGGCTCCAGGCCCACCATCTGCAGCTTCACCAGCGCCGCGTGGCGGATCAGGTCGTCGGGCAGGAGCTTCAGCTCGCGCAGCGGAAAGGCGATGTTCTCCAGCACGCTGAAGGCAGAGAACAATGCACCGTGCTGGAACAGCATGCCCACGTTGGCCGCGCCCGAGGCGCTGAGTTCGCCCGGCTCCTGGCCCAGCACCTCGACCACGCCTTGCGTCGGCTTTTCCAGCCCGAGGATCTGGCGCAGCAGCACCGTCTTGCCGGTGCCCGAGCCGCCGACCAGCGAGAACACCTCGCCGCGGTCGATGTGCATGTCGAGGTTGCGGTGCACCACCTGCTCGCCTTCGGCGTTCTTGAACACCGTCCAGAGCTTGCGGATGTCGACCACGGTGGGGTCGTCGCGGGTGTTCGTTGCTGCGTTCATCCGCGGAACCCTATGCCCTTGAACAGCACCGCGAAGAGCGCATCGACCAGGATCACCGCGGTGATCGAGGTCACCACCGACGAGGTCGTGCCGCGCCCCAGGCTCTCGGTGTTGGGCTTGACCTTCATGCCGAAGTAGCAGCCGATCAGCGCGATCAGGATGCCGAAGACCGCCGACTTGGCCATCGCGAGCCAGAGGTTCGCGATCGGCACCGCGCGCGGCAGCGCCGAGAGAAAGTAGGCCGGAGAAATGTCGAGCGCCGCGTCGGCCGCGAGCATGCCGCCCAGCAGCGCCGCCATCGAGGTCCAGAGGCTGATGAGCGGCATCGCGATCGCCAGCGCCAGCACGCGCGGCATCACCAGGCGAAAGCCGTGCGGGATGCCCATGACGCGCATCGCGTCGAGCTCTTCGGTCACCCGCATCACGCCGATCTGCGCGGTGATGGCCGAGCCCGAGCGCCCGGCGATCAGCACCGCGGCCAGCACCGGCCCGAGCTCGCGCACCAGCGAGAGGCCGAGGATGTTCACCACGAAGGCCTCGGCGCCGTAGTTGCGCAGCTGCTGCGAGATCAGGTAGGCCAGCACCACGCCGATCAGCAGGCCGACCAGCGCCGTGATGTGCAGCGCCGTCGCGCCGAACTGGTAGAGGTGCCCCGAGAAATCGCGCCACGGCCCGCGGTGCGGCGCGCGGATCAGCCTGCCGACGTCGAGCGCGAGCTGGCCGATGAGGCCGACGAAGTCGCGCGCCACGACCATCGCGCGCGGCCCGTTGTGCGAGAAGGTGCGGATGCGGTCGGCCAGCGTCTTGGGCGGCTCGTCCGGCGTGGCGACGGTGTACTGCGCCACCTGGTCGAGCACCGCCTTGTGCTGCGCTTCCATCTCCAGCGTGGCGGGCCATTCGTGGCGCCAGTGCTCCCACAGGAGCTGGGCGCCGATGTGGTCGAGCTGCTCGATCGGGCGCAGGTCCCATGCGCGGTCGTCCGCGGCTGGCGCGGCTTCCAGGCTTTTCGAGAGCGCCTGCCAGGCGGGAAACGACGACATGCCCAGCGCGGTCCAGCGGCCGGTGGCGACCGTCCACTGGCGGCCGTCCTGCTCTCGCTGCGCGACACGCGGCCACACGCTGTCGGCGGCTTGGGCGTCGGCAGTCGGGGTGGCGGAAGGCATGGGACGGATCAGCAGAAAGTAAACAAAAAAACCGGGTTCGGGGGATGCGCGCATCGTAACCGGGTGCATCCGCGGCCCATGTGCTCCAGACCCCTCATTCACGTAGGGCGGTGCGCCGTTTTTTCAGTTTTTCTTCAGCTCCACGCCTTGCCCAGCGCATCCCAGGCGCTCGCGACCACCGGCTCGTCGCGGCGCGATGCGAGCGAGACGAAACGCAGCGCGCAATCGAGCTGCACCCGGTCGGCCATCGCGAGACCGTGGGCCTGGCATTCGCGGATCGCGATCGAGTCGCGCACGAGGCTCAGGCCAATGCCGGACTTCAACAGGTCGAGCATCGACGCCTCCTGGTCGACCATCGCCACACGGCGCGGCGAGAGGCCCAGCGGCGCGAACACGCGCTCCAGCAGCCGGTGATGCGCCGACTCGGGCGGCGTCGCGAGCCAGGGCAGCGCGGCCAGTGCCTTCCAGTCGCGGCCCTGCACCTGCGGACCCCAGCCGGCGGGCGCGACCACGCGGTAGGTGAAGCGGGTGAGGGTGCGGACCGAGAGCGCGGGCGTTGTCGTGGCCGAGGCGTCTTCTCCCGGGTCGAGGTGAAACCCCACGTCCAGGTCGCCGCGCAGCACCTGGGCGAGCACGCTGCCGCTCATGCCGTGGCGCAGCTCGGTCTCTATCTGCGGCGCGGCCTCGACCAGTTCGCGCAGGAACACGCCCAGCCGGGTGAACTCCGGATCGAGGATGGTGCCGATGCGCAGCGCCCCGCGCACAGTGCCCTGGAGCTTGCGCGCGGCCTGCTGAAGGTCGCCGACGGCGGCCAGCACCCGCTCGGCCTGCGGCAGCATCGCCGCGCCGTCGGCCGTGAGCGCGAGCCCGTGCGGCGTGCGCGTGAAGAGCACGAGCCCGGTCTCCTCGGCAAAGCGCTTGAGCTGCAGGCTCACCGCCGGCTGCGTGAGATGCAGCCGCTCGGCGGCGCGCGAGACGTTGCCTTCTTTCGCTGCGAGAACGAAGGCGCGCAAAATCTGAAGGTCCATGGCGGCGGTAGTCATATAAGTCCGATTTATAAGCCCATGGCGCCGAAATCATTGGCCTTTCCTTCGAAGAGCGGGCCAAATTGCCTTCCGGAGACCTCATCATGTCCATGAATACCAGAAATATCGACCACCACATCGCCGGCCTGCCGGCCGCCAACACCTCGGGCCGCACGCAGGACGTGACGAACCCCGCCACCGGCGCCGTCACCGGCAAGGTCGGCCTCGCCGATGCGGCGCAGGTCTCGGCTGCTGTGGCCGCAGCCCAAGCCGCGTTTCCCGCCTGGGCCGACACCCCGCCGATCCGCCGGGCGCGCGTGATGTTCAAGTTTTTGCAGCTGCTCAACGAGCACAAGGACGAGCTCGCCCACCTCATCACCGCCGAGCACGGCAAGGTCTTCACCGACGCGCAGGGCGAGGTCTCGCGCGGCATCGACATCGTCGAATTCGCCTGCGGCATCCCGCAACTCCTCAAGGGCGACTTCACCGACCAGGTGAGCACCGGCATCGACAACTGGACGCTGCGCCAGCCCCTGGGCGTGGTCGCGGGCATCACGCCCTTCAACTTCCCGGTGATGGTGCCGATGTGGATGTTCCCGGTGGCCATTGCCGCGGGCAACACCTTCGTGCTCAAGCCCAGCCCGACCGATCCGAGCCCGTCGCTGCGCATCGCAGAGCTGTTCAAGGAAGCGGGCCTGCCCGATGGCGTGTTTAACGTGGTGCAGGGCGACAAGGTCGCGGTCGATGCGTTGCTCGAGCACCCCGACGTCAAGGCCATCAGCTTCGTCGGCTCCACCCCGATCGCCAACTACATCTACGAGACCGGCGCCCGCCACGGCAAGCGCGTGCAGGCGCTGGGCGGCGCGAAGAACCACATGGTGGTCATGCCCGATGCGGACATCGACCAGACGGTGGATGCGCTGATCGGCGCGGGCTACGGCTCGGCCGGCGAGCGCTGCATGGCGATCAGCGTGGCGGTGCTGGTGGGCGATGTGGCCGACAAGGTGATCCCCAAGCTCATCGAGCGCACGAAGACGCTCAAGGTGCTCAACGGCACCAACCTCGCGGCCGAGATGGGCCCGATCGTCACGCGCGCGGCGCACGAGCGCATCACCGGCTACATCGCCCAGGGCGAGAAGGAAGGCGCGAAGCTGCTGGTCGATGGCCGCGTGTTCGACGGCAGCGTGGCCGGCGAAGGTTGCGGCGACGGCTTCTGGATGGGCGGCACGCTGTTCGACCACGTCACGCCCGAGATGCGCATCTACAAGGAAGAGATCTTCGGCCCGGTCCTGAGCTGCGTGCGCGTGGAGAACTTCAAGGACGCGGTGGACCTGATCAACGCCCACGAGTTCGGCAACGGCGTGAGCTGCTTCACCCGCGACGGCAACGTGGCGCGCGAGTTCAGCCGCCGCATCCAGGTGGGCATGGTGGGCATCAATGTGCCGATCCCGGTGCCGATGGCATGGCACGGTTTCGGCGGCTGGAAGAAGAGCCTGTTCGGCGACATGCACGCGTATGGCGAGGAAGGCGTGCGCTTCTATACCAAGCAGAAGTCGATCATGCAGCGCTGGCCCGAGAGCATCGGCAAGGGCGCGGAATTCGTCATGCCGACGGCCAAGTAACAACGAACGCCACACGTCCGGAAGCAGGCATGCAAGAGAGCGGCTGGCAGCCGATCGCGGGCCGCGTCGGGCATGTGGGCGGCATCGAGTCGTTCACGCTCGATGGCCGGCGCCACTACTTCGGCTTCGACCACAAGCGGGGGCTCGTGCTGTCCCCGGCCATCGACGACGCGGCGGCGATGGCGCACTTTGCGAGTCGCCACATGCAGGCGCTCTACAGGGGCCGCCTGTTCGGGCTGCTCGGCAAGACGGGGCCGAGGGACGAGGTCTTCTGGGCCGAGGCGGTGGAATGGTCGGAGAACGCCACCGACCTGCCCGGTCAGCCGGAGCTCACGCTGGCGCGCATGCGGCTTGCCGCGAGCATGTCGGAGCTCGGCCTTGCCGCGCAGGAGAACCGCATCGCGCGCGAGTTCATGCCCGATGCATTGCCGTTCATGCTGCTTGCAGCCGCGGGCGACGGAGCGCCCGATGAAGCCGCAGGCATCCAGGCCGAGGTCGCCATCGTCTGGGGCCGCGAGCCGCTTGCGCCAGGGCGCGAGATCGCCGACGTGGCGCGCGCCTTGCAGGCCCGCCTGAACGCGCTGGTCGACCGCGCGCAAGGCAACTGGGCGCAGATTTTTTCGATGCTGAAATCCTGAGCAGTGATCCCAAGAAAAGAAGAACCATGCGAGACAACGACAACACTTTCGACTACATCATCATCGGCGCCGGCACGGCCGGTTCGCTCATCGCCAACCGCCTCTGCGCCGACAAGACCAAGCGCGTGCTGCTCATCGAGGCCGGCCGCAAGGACGACTACCACTGGATCCACATTCCGGTCGGCTATCTCTACTGCATCGGCAATCCGCGCACCGACTGGCTCTACAACACCGAGCCCGATGCGGGCCTCAACGGCCGTGCGCTGCGCTATCCGCGCGGCAAGACGCTGGGCGGCTGCTCCAGCATCAACGGGATGATCTACATGCGCGGCCAGTCGCGCGACTACGACCAGTGGGCCCAACTCACCGGCGACGACGACTGGCGCTGGCAGAACGTGCTGCCGGCCTTCAAGAAGCACGAAGATTTCTATCTCGGTGCCGACGAGCTGCACGGCGCGGGCGGCGAGTGGCGCGTGGAGAAGCAGCGGCTGCGCTGGGACATCCTCGATGCGTTCGCCGAAGCCGCGGTGCAGGCCGGCGTGCCGCACACCACCGACTTCAACCGTGGCAGCAACGAGGGCGTGGGCTACTTCCAGGTCAACCAGAAGAACGGCTGGCGCTGGAACACCGCCAAGGCGTTCCTTCGGCCCACCTGCTATGGCCGACCCAACTTCGAGCTGTGGACCGGCGCGCAGGTCTCGCGCCTCCTGTTCGAGACGCAGCCCGATGGCACGAAGCGCTGTACCGGCGCCGAAGTGTGGAACGGCAGCGAGATGAGCACCGCGCATGCCGAGCGCGAAGTGATCCTCTGCGCAGGCGCCATCGGCTCGCCGCAGATCCTGCAGCTCTCGGGCGTCGGCCCCGCCGAACTCTTGCGCCAGCACGGCATCGATGTGGTGCTCGATGCGCCCGGCGTCGGCGCCAACCTGCAGGACCATCTGCAGATTCGCGCGGTCTACAAGATCGACGGCGCGCCCACGCTCAACGTGCTCGCATCGTCGATGGTCGGCAAGGCGAAGATCGGGCTCGAATACCTGCTCAAGCGCAGCGGCCCGATGAGCATGGCGCCCTCGCAGCTGGGCGCCTTCACGCGCAGCTCCGATGCCTACGAGTGGCCGAACCTCGAATACCACGTGCAGCCCCTGTCGCTCGATGCCTTCGGCGATCCGCTGCACAGCTTTCCGGCTTTTACCGCGAGCGTGTGCAACCTCAACCCGACGAGCCGGGGCTCGGTGCGCATCAAGAGCAAGCGCTTCGAAGATGCACCCGCGATCGCGCCCAACTACCTGAGCACCGACGAAGACCGCAAGGTGGCGGCCGATTCGCTGCGCGTGACGCGCCGCATCGCCTCGCAGCCCGCGCTCGCCAAGTACAAGCCCGAGGAATGGAAGCCCGGCGTGCAGTACCAGAGCGACGAAGACCTCGCGCGGCTGGCCGGCGACATCGCGACCACCATCTTCCATCCGGTGGGCACCACCAAGATGGGCGCCGACGGCGACCCGATGGCGGTGCTCGATGCGAAGCTGCGCGTGCGCGGCATCCAGGGCCTGCGCGTGGTGGATGCGGGCGCGATGCCGACCATCACGAGCGGCAATACCAACAGCCCGACCTTGATGATGGCCGAGAAGGCTGCGGGCTGGATCGTCGAAGCCAACCGCTGAGCAGCGGATTGGGCCTCAGCGGCGCGGTGCGGGCTTTCGCCGCGCAGCCTTGGGCTCATTGCTTTCCTTGTTCGCAAGGCGCGCCTTCGCACCTTCGATCATGAGGTCCACGCCGATATCGAACATCGCATCGGGCCCGGCCTTGCGGTAGCTGGCGAAGGCCTCGGCCAGCAGGGGCCGCGATGCCGCGGCGGCATCGAGCGTCTGCTGGCGCACCGCCGCGTCGTCGGGCGCCGCCTGTTCCTCGAGCACGCAGCCCACGGTATAGCGGCCCAGCGCGATCATCAGCGCCATCGCGTCTGTCGCCGCCATGCCCCGGTTGACCACGGCAGCAAGCTGGGCCTCCACCATTTCCAGGTCGCCCGGATCGGGCTCGGTGCCGGCATGCAGGCGCGCGCCGTCGCGCCGTGCCAGCAGCGCGCGGCGGAAGCTGCGCGCGTTCTCGCGCAAGAAGTCTTCCCAGGTTTCGCCATCCAGCGGCAACCGGCGCTCGTGGGCGCGGCGCAGGATTTCGCCGCTCATCGCATCGAGCAGCGCGCGCTTGTTCTTGAAATGCCAGTACAGCGCAGGCTGCTGTACGCCGAGCCGCTCGGCCAGCAGCCGGGTGCTGAGTTTGTCGATGCCGACCTCGTCGAGCAGCGCGAGCGCTGCTTCGAGGATCACTTCACTGTCCAGTTTCATGCCTTAGTCCGTGCCCGTGTCGGGGCCGATGGGTGGGGGTTCACAGCCCAGAATTTATCGCTGATAATTCCTTATCAACGATAAATTCCATCATGTCTTCCAATTTTTCAACCCGTAGCCGCCACGCGCAGGCCGTGATCCTCGCGATCGTCACGCTCGATGCCATCGGCATCAGCCTGGTCATGCCGATCGTGCCGAGCCTGCTGCGCGAGGTCGGCCACACCGGCGATCTCGGCTGGCGCTTCGGCGCCTTTCTCTCTCTGTATGCGCTGATGCAGTTCCTCTGCGCGCCCGTGCTCGGCGCGCTCAGCGACCGCTTCGGCCGCCGACCGGTGCTGCTGGTGTCGGTGGCGGGCGCGGCGATCGATGCGCTCTTCATGGCCTTCGCGCCCTCGCTGTGGATGCTCTTCGTAGGCCGCGCGATCGCGGGCATGACGGGCGCGAACATGGCGGTGGCTTCGGCGGCCATCGCCGACCTCACGCCCGAGGACCAACGCGCGCGCTGGTTCGGCCGCATGGGCGCCTGCTTCGGCCTGGGCTTCATTGCCGGGCCGGCCATCGGCGGCGTGCTCGGCGACCACGGCGTGCGGCTGCCGTTCATTGCGGCCGCGGTGCTCAACGGCCTGACCTTCCTCGTGGGCCTGCTGGTGTTGCGCGAGTCGCGCCCGCCCGCGCTCGCGTCGAAGCCCTTCGACCGCGGCGTGCTGCATCCGCTCGCGCCGCTGCGCTGGGCCGCGGGCGTTCCCGCGCTGCTGCCGATCCTCGGCGTGTTCCTGGTGCTCGTGCTGGTGGGCGAGGTCGCGGGCACGACCTGGGTGATCCACGGCGAGGACCGGTACGCCTGGAACGGCACCACGGTCGGCCTTTCCCTTGCGGGCTTCGGCCTGATCCATGCGCTGGTGCAAGGCGTCCTGGCGGGCCCGCTGGTCGAGCGCTGGGGCGAGCGCGCGGCGATCGCGGTCGGCACCCTCTCGGACTGCACGGCCTACGCGCTGATCGCCTTCGCCTCGCAGGGCTGGATGGCGCTCGCGCTGCTGCCGTTCCTGTGCATGGGCGGCGTCGGCCAGCCCGCGCTGCAGGCGATGCTCTCGCGGCGCGTGGGCGAGGCCGACCAGGGCCGGCTGCAAGGCGTGCTCGCGAGCATCTCCAGCCTGGCCTCGGTGGCCGGCCCTCTGCTGATCAGCTCTCTCTACTTCGCGTTCCGGGTGCGCTTCCCGGGCATCGTGTGGCTGGTCGGCGCGGTGCTCTATCTGCTGTGCCTGCCGGTGCTGGTACGCAAGACCGCGCCTTGATCATTTCTCGATGGTTTTATTCCAGCGCGAATTCCACGCCGGCCGGTTCGCGTTGATGCTCTCCCAGTCGATGGTGATCGCCGTCTTCATCCACTTGTTGATGTCCGCCACCTGCGTCGCGCCTTCGCCCACGGCGGGTGCCTTCGGGTTGGTCGGGATCTGCGCGCCGTACTGAAGCACGTTGGCCTGCGCGAGCGGGCTCAGCAGGAACTCGGCGAGCTTCTGCGACAGCTCCGGCTCGCTGTTGTTGGCGATCACGCACTGGCCCACCATCAGCACCACCGCGCCTTCCTTGGGCGGCGCGTACTCGACCGGGATGCCCTTGACCTTGAGCGCGGCCACGGCCGTCGGCGTGAGCGGGAAGATCGCCGCTTCGCCCGTCTGCACCATCTCCGAGAGCTTGGCCGAACTCGGGATGTACTCGAGCACGTTGGGACCGACGGTGGTGGGCCAGGCCTTGAAGCCGGGTTCCACGTTCTTGTCGTTGCCACCCTGGATGCGGTTGAACATCAAAAAGCCGTGCAACCCGAACGACGATGACGACATCGACTGGAACACCACCTTGCCCTTGAACTTCGGATCGGCGAGGTCCATCCACGAGGTGGGTGCGGCCCAGCCCTTTTCCTTGAACATCTTCGCGTTGTAGGCGAGGCCTGTCATGCCCAGGCTCACGCCGCTGGCCATGTCGTCCTTGAAGCGCGCGGCGGGGTAGATCTCGGCGAGCGACGGGTTGGGCTTCTGCTTCTGGCACAGGCCCATGCCGATGGCGCGCACCATGATGCCGTCGTCCAGGAACATCACGTGCATCTGCGGCTTGTCCTTGTTGGCCTGCGCCTTCGCGAGGATGTCCGACGAGGTGCCCGGCACCACCACCACCTTCGCGCCGTAGAGCTTCTCGAAGGCCGGGAACACGTACTGCGTGTACGCCTTCTCCATGGTGCCGCCGTTCATGCCGATGTAGAGCGTCTTGGTCTGCGCGCTCGCCGCGCCGGTGGCCGCGAGCAGGGAAACCGCCGCCGCCCCGAGCAGGGTCCGGCGAAGGGAGAAGGTCTTCTGGATACGGGACATGGTGGTTGCCTTTCAGGGGAGGGTGGGGACTGAATCGGGAGGGAAGAGGGTTTGTTCTTCATCCGCTGCTTCTCCCTCTTCTTCGGGGAAGAGGCGGTCGACCGCGAATGCATCGATCGGCGTGCTGCTGCGGCCGTCGCGCACCAGCTCGGCCAGCACTTCGCCGGCGGCCGGCCCGATCTGGAAGCCCGCGCCCGAGAAGCCGAAGCCATGGAAGAGACCGGGCGTGGTGCGGCTGGGCCCGAGCACCGGCTGGCGGTCGGGCATGTTGCCCTCGGTGCCGCTCCAGGTGCGGATGAAATGCGCATGGCGCAGCGCGGGCAGCAGCTCGATGGCCTGCACCGCGAGCGTGGCGATGGCGTCGCGGTCGACGCGGGCGCGGTCGGCATCGAGCGCATAGCCTCGCCCGCCGCCCAGCACGAGGTTGCCGCGCGCCACCTGCCGGCCGTAGATGCCGCCGCCCTCGACACCCAGGCTCCAGACCATGAAGTGCGGCAGCGGCTCGGTCACCGCCATCACGGGATGGCTCGCGCGCAGCGGCACCGCCTCGCCGAACTGGGCGGCGAAGGGGCCGGCCCATGCGCCCGCGCAGTTGAGCAGCACCGGCGCATGCACTTCGAGCGCATTGCCCGAGCGCAGCATGAACATCGCGCCGTCGTGCATCACCTCGTCGACCAGGTGGCGCTCGAAGACCTGTGCGCCCGCGCGCTGCGCCGCAAGCGCGAAGGCGGGCGACACCAGCCGCGGGTTGGCCTGCCCGTCTTCCGCGCACAGTGAGCCGCCGACCGCGCGCGGGCCGAGCCAGGGGCAGCGCTCGCGCAGGCGCGCGGCGGAGATCAGCTCGAGGCCGAGGTCGAAGTCCAGGCTCTGCGCGCGGTAGCGTTCGAGCGAAGCCATGTCCGATTCGCTGCGCGCGATCTTGAAGTGGCCCGAGCGCAGGTATTCGCCATCGGTGCCGATCAGCGAAGGCAGGCCGCCCCAGATGCGGTGCGCGCGCTGCGCGAGCGGCAACTGGCTCAGCGGCCGGCCCTGGCGCCGCACGCCGCCGAAGTTCACGCCGCTGGATCGCGAGCCGCAGAGGTCGCGCTCCAGCAGCACGACGCCGATGCCCATCTGCCGCAGCGCGAGCGCGGCAGAGGAACCGACGATGCCGCCGCCGACGATGGCCACGTCGGTGCGCAGCGTCTGAATCGAGCTCATGCGCCGACTCCTTCGCTGGCCGCGTGCGTGGCCAGATGGATCGGAATCGGCTTGATCGGCGCCTGCCCACGCAGCCGGCCCACCTGCTGCAGCGGCTGGCCCGTCGCGTGCGCGAGGATCTCGGCGGCCGCCACGCCGCACATGCGGCCCTGGCAGCGGCCCATGCCGACGCGCGACAGGGCCTTGAGGCGGTTCATTTCATCGGCGCCGTTGACGCGGACGGTTTCGCGCAGCGTGCCGGCCGTGACGTTCTCGCAGCGGCAGACGACGAGGTCGTCGGGCGCGTGCGCGGCCCAGTCCTGCGGCAGCGGAAAGGCGCGCTCGAGTCCGCGGCGGAAACCCGCCAATCCTTCGAGCCTGCGTTCGAGCGTTTCAGCGCGTGCCGCATCGATGGTCACGCCGCGGTCCGCAAGCAACGCGAGCGCGGCGCGTTCGCCGGCCCACTCGGCCGCATCGGCGCCCATGATGCCGGCGCCATCGCCCGCGAGGTACACGCCCGGGACGCTGGCGCGGCCCGCCGCATCGCGCACCGGCAGGTGGGCGCGGTGCATCGGCGCGAACTCGAAGCGGCAGCCGAGCAGGTCGGCCAGTTGGGTCTCGGAGCGCAGCGCGTAGCCGAAGCCGACCGCATCGCAGTCGAGCGTGCGTTCTTCACGGCCGTCGTGCCATGCGACGCCGGTGACGCGGCGCGCGTCGGCATCGCCGATCACGCGCAGCGGACGCACGCCGCCGTGCAACGGCACGCCATGTGCGCGCAGCCACGCGACGAAGTACAGGCCCTTCGCGAACACGGCGGGCTGGCGCAGCATCGCGGGCGTTGCGGCGATCTGGTCGGCGAGCCGTGCGGTGTCGAGCACGGCCGCGACCTTCGCGCCGGCCTTTGCATATTGATAAGCCACGAGGTACAGCAGTGGCCCCGTGCCCATGAACACCACGCGCTCGCCAATGGCGCAGCCCTGGAACTTGAGCGCCACCTGCGCGCCGCCGAGCGTGTAGACGCCGGGCAGCGTCCAGCCCGGTACGGGCAGCACGCGGTCGGTCGCGCCCGTTGCGACGATCAGCGCGCCATGCGGCACGCGCGTCGTGGTGCGCGAAGGGTTGTGCAGCACGTCGAGCACGCCGGCCTGCGCGTTCCATACGAGGCTGTCGGGGCGGTAGTCGATGCGATCGCGCAGCGCATCGAAGGCTTGGTGCACCGCGTTCGCGCGCGATGCCTCGAAGCCGTAGAGCGTGGCGGCTGTGCGCTGGACGAAGTTGGCGGGCGGACGGCGGTAGATCTGTCCACCGGCACGCGCGGCCTCGTCGATCACGAGGGGCCGCACTCCGTGCGCGACCAGCGTCTCTGCCGCACGCACGCCGGCCGGCCCGGCGCCAACGATCACGGGTCGAAGCTCGGCATTCGTCATGCGCCGCTCCGCCCGGTGACCAGCGCCATGCCCGGCGCGATGAAGGTCGAGCAGGCGCGCAGGCGCTCGCCTTCGGCGGTCGCGATCCAGCAGTCCTGGCAGGCGCCCATCATGCAGAAGCCGGCGCGCGGCATGTCGCTGAATTCGTTGCGGCGAAGTTGACCGGCCTGGGTGAGCACGGCCGTGAGCACCGTGTCGCCGGCCAGCGCGGAGGCCGGTTCGCCATCGAGCGTGAAGGCCACCGCGGCACGATCGGTCTCGGCCACGCGATGCAGCAGTGCGTGGTGTGCGTTCGACGTCATCTACTTGCGCCCCACCAGCACGCGGTCCAGCCCATAGAGCCGGTCGAGGATCACCATCGCGATGGCGGTCACCGCCACCATCAGCGCCGACACCGCCGCCATCAGCGGATCGATCGACTCGGTCGCATACATGTACATGCGCACCGGCAGCGTCACCGTGCTGGGCGAGGTCACGAAGATCGACATCGTCACTTCGTCGAAGCTGTTGATGAAGGCGAGCATCCAGCCGCCCGTGACGCCCGGCAGGATCATCGGCAGCGTGATGCGCCGGAACACCGTCGCCTGGCTCGCGCCGAGCGAAAGTGCGGCCTGCTCGGCGCTGCGGTCGAAGCCCACGAGCGCGGCCACGACGAGGCGCAGCGTGTACGGCGTGACGATCAGCGCATGCGCCATCACCAGCCAGCCGAAGCTGCCCGTGCCGCCCACCAGCGCGAACAGCCGCAAGAGCGCCACGCCCAGCACCAGGTGCGGAATGATCAGCGGCGAGAGGAAGAGGGCGTTGAGGAAATCGCGCCCCGGAAACTCGTAGCGCGTGATCGCCATGCCGGCCGGCACCGCCAGCAGCGTGGCGATGGTGGCCGAGGCCAGCGCGAGCCACAGGCTGTTCCAGAACGACTGCATGAAGTCCGGGTGCGCGAACACCGCGGCGAACCAGCGCAGCGAGAAGCTGGTGGTCGGAATGGTCAGCGTGTTCTCGGGCGTGAACGCGACGATGCACACCACCAGCAGCGGCGCCAGCATGAAGGTGATGACGAGCGCATTGAATGCGAGGGCGAAGGGGCCGTTCTTGCTCATCGCTTCAGCCCAGCGCTTTCTTGTAGCGGCCTTCTACGAGGCGGTTGTAGCTCAGCATCACGATGAGGTTCGCGGCGAGCAGCGTGAGCGCGATGGCGGCGCCCAGCGGCCAGTTGAGTTCGCTCAGGTACTCGTCGTAGACCACCGTCGCAACCATCTTCAAACGGCGCCCGCCGAGCAGCCCCGGAATCGCGAATGAACTCGCGGCGAGGCCGAACACGATCAGGCTGCCCGAAAGGATGCCAGGCATCACCTGGGGCAGCACGATGCGCCGCAGCGTGGTGAAGGGCGAGGCCTTGAGCGAGAGCGCCGCGTTCTCGACACCGGGGTCCAGCTTCTGCAGCGAGGTCCACACCGGGATCACCATGAACGGCAGCATCACGTGGACCAGCGCGATGATCACCGCGATCTCGGTGTAGAGCATCTTCACCGGGCCGATGCCCACGAGGCCCAGCAGCGAATTCACCGCGCCCTCGGGCCCGAGCAGCATGCTCCAGCCGAAGGCGCGCACCACCACCGACACCAGCAGCGGCGCGAGCACCACCAGCAACAGGATCGAGCGCCACGGGTTGCGCATGCGGCTGAGCACATAGGCCTCGGGCGCGCCGATGACCACGCAGATCAAGGTGACCAGCGCCGAGATCCAGAAGGTGCGCCAGAAGATGCCGTGGTAGTACGAGTCGGTGAACACAAGCGCGTAGTGCGCGAGCGTGAACTCGCCCGCCTTCGGCCCGGTGGCCGGGTCGTACACATTGAACGACAGCACCGCGGTGAGCAGCAGCGGCACCAGCAGCAGCGCGGTGAAGAGCAGCAGCGCGGGGCCCGAGAGCCACCAGGGCGCGGCCTTGTTCCTGATGCCGCTCATGCCGCGACCGCCTCCTCGGCCGGCAGCAGGCGCGTGCAGTGCGCAGGCCAGTCGATGCCGACGGCGTTGCCCTCGTCGAGCGCATCGCGGCCGTCGTTGGGGCTCAGCACCATCAAATCGCCGGCGGGCGTGGCGATGCGGTAGAGCCACTGGCTGCCGAGGAAGAAGCGCTCCTGCACCGTGCCGTCGAGCCGCCCGCGGCCGGCCACGACCAGCTGGAGCTTTTCGGGCCGCACGCTCATGAGCACCGCGGCGCCGGCCTTGAAGCCGTCTTCGTCGACCTGCACCGCGAGCGGGCCGACCTCGACGCTGCAACTGCCGGTGCTGCAGGTCGTCACGCGCCCGTTCAGCAGGTTGGCCTTGCCCACGAAGGTGGAGATGAAGCGCGTGCTCGGATGCTCATACACGCGGTGCGGGTGGTCGATCTGCGTGGCGCAGCCGCCTTCCATCACCACCACGCGGTCGCTGATCGACATGGCCTCGCTCTGGTCGTGCGTGACCATCACCGTGGTGGTGCCGACCTTGCGCTGGATCTGGCGCAGCTCGAACTGCATCTCCTCGCGCAGCTTGGCGTCGAGGTTGGAGAGCGGTTCGTCGAGCAGCAGCACCGGCGGCTCGATCACCAGTGCGCGGGCCAGCGCCACGCGCTGCCGCTGGCCGCCGGAGAGTTCGCGCGGGTAGCGCGTGGCGTGCGCCTCCAGGTGCACCAGCGCCAATGCCTGCTTCACGCGTTCGGCGCGCTCGGCCTTGGGCATCTTGCGCATCTCGAGGCCAAAGCTCACGTTGTCGGCCACCGTCATGTGCGGAAAGAGCGCATAGCTCTGGAACACGATGCCCAGGCCCCGCGTGTTGGCCTTGGCGTTCGTGATGTCCTTGCCCGCGAGTTCGATGCGGCCGCTGGAGACCGCCTCGAAGCCCGCAATCATCTGCAGCGTCGTGGTCTTGCCGCAGCCCGAGGGGCCGAGCAGCGAGACGAACTCGCCCTTCTCGACGCTGAGGTTCATCGCCGACACCGCGCGGGTGCTGCCGTAGAACTTGGTCACGTCGGTAAGCCGTAGGAATGACATGGAGGCGCCTTTCGTGGGAGCAGAAAGATGGCGTGCGACACCTTGGTGCATGCCATGGACTGCTGGGTACTTTCGATTCACTCTATTGCAACGATTGCGCCAGAATGCCTCGGGTATTCCATTAATCAGAATCTTTCTCTGATTTATTCCATTCATTGGAATATGAGTCATAAAATCGAATCAGAGAATTCCACAGGAGCAAGGTATGGAAACCACATCGGAGGCGTCTTCGCAGTCGTCCGCTGCCAGCGGCGGCGTGCCGCGCGTCTTTTCGGTGATCCGCGCGCTCGGCGCGGTGCAGGCCGAAGGCGGCCGCGTGACCCAGATCGCACGTTCCGTGGGCCTCACGCAAGCCACCACGCACCGTTTGCTGCAGGCGCTCATGGCCGAAGGCATGGTCGAGCAGGACGAGCGCACCAAGCTCTATCGCTTGAGCATCGATTTCTTCGCACTCGCGGCCAACGCCGGCAACCCCGGCGACCTGCGCGCCATCTGCCGGCCCGTGCTGCTGCGCCTGTGCGCGAGCCTGGGCGACAGCATCTTCCTGCTGGTGCGCAGCGGCTTCGACGCGGTGTGCCTGGACCGCAGCGAAGGGCCGTTTCCGATCCGCTCGTTCACCGGCGACATCGGCGGGCGCATCGCGCTGGGCGTGGGGCAGGGGGCGCTCGCGATCCTGGCCTTCCTGCCGGAGGCGGAGCGGGAAGAAGTGATCCGCTTCAACCTCTCTCGCGTGCGCGAGTACGGCGTGTACGACGAGGTGTATTTGCGCACCGAGATCGAGCGCGTGCGGCAGGCCGGCTACGCGGGGCGCAACACCGGGCTGCTCGAAGGCATGGCGGGCGTGGCGGTGCCGATCCTCGATCGCGAAGGGCGCGCGGTGGCGGCGCTGAGCGTGGGCACGATTGCCGACCGGCTCAATGCGGACCGCATGCCGACGGTGGTGGAACTGCTCAAGCGCGAGGCCGCGGCCATCGGGCCGAAGATCAACCCGTTCGATGCGACGCTCAGAAGGCCGGCGCAGAGCCTGGCAGGGTCGCCGGCGGGGCAGAAGATCTCGCTGCCCGAACCGCCCAGCCCGGCCTGATCACTTCAGCTTGCGGTCTTCGCTCTTGGCTTCTTCCATCGCCTCGGGCTCCAGCTCCTCGGCGTAGCGGTTCAGGCGGATGAAGATTCCCCAGCCCGCCATCAGCAAGCCGACCGCGCCCAGCATGGCGGCGGCGTGCAGCATCAGCTCGGGTGTTTCGCGCGCCTTGAAGGTCGCGACCAGCCCTTCGACCGCGACGGCCACCACGATGACGACCATGAAGCGCGAGAGGAACCGGCGCACGCGGGTCGGTGCGCCGATGTGCGCATCGCGCACCACTTCTTCCTCGAGCACCGTCTGCGAGATCTGCAGCGCCACCACGCCGGCAGCCAGCAGGCCCACCGCTTCGATGATGGCCTC
Organism: Variovorax sp. RKNM96; assembly: GCF_017161115.1. Classification (GTDB taxonomy): domain Bacteria; phylum Pseudomonadota; class Gammaproteobacteria; order Burkholderiales; family Burkholderiaceae_C; genus Variovorax. The sequence goes on from NZ_CP046508.1 coordinate 389,479, forward strand.
GGCCGCCGGGAGGTCCAGGCCGTTCATGACCGCGCCCCAGCCCGCGCGCGCCGCGATCACGACCAGCACGAGCGAGGCCATCGCGAAGGCGAGCGCCATCAGTGCATGGATCGCGGCATAGAGGGAGTGGATGAGCTTCATGGCGCGTCCGGGGCGGGGAGTGAAGGTGCGGAATCTTCAGCGCCCACCGCCGCGTCGTGCGTAGGCGCGCAGCCCGACGCGCGGGGAGCGGACGCCGAGTTCATTCCGCAAACGCATCAAGTCCTTCCAATTTTTCACTATGCAACGGCGCGGGATTCGCAGATATTGGCCCGTTCCCGCCGTTGCATTTCTTCCTCCTCCACCCCGGAGCGTCCATGTCAGAAGCCCAGACCCCCACCTCCCTCCCCACCGAAGTCGAACAACTGCTGCAGCGCCTGGGCGTGCCCCGCACCGCCTACACCGGCGGCGAGCTGACGGTGCGCTCGCCGGTCTCCGGCGAGGTGATCGCGCAGGTGCCGCAGACCACGGCGGTGGAAGCCACCGGTACCATCGGCCGCGCGCACGAGGCCTTCAAGGCCTGGCGCAATGTGCCGGCGCCGCGCCGCGGCGAACTGGTGCGGCTGCTCGGCGAAGAGCTGCGCGCCGCCAAGCGCGACCTGGGCCGCCTCGTCACGCTCGAGGCCGGCAAGATCCCGTCCGAAGGCGCGGGCGAGGTGCAGGAAATGATCGACATCTGCGACTTCGCGGTCGGCCTCTCGCGCCAGCTCTACGGCCTCACGCTGGCCACCGAGCGCGCCGAGCACCGGATGATGGAAACCTGGCATCCGCTGGGCGTGTGCGGGGTGATCTCGGCCTTCAACTTCCCCGTGGCCGTGTGGTCGTGGAATGCGGCGCTCGCGCTAGTGTGCGGCGACTCGGTGGTGTGGAAACCATCGGAAAAAACGCCGCTGACCGCGCTCGCCGTGCATGCCATCGCCGAACGCGCCATCGCCCGCTTCGGCGATGCGCCCGAAGGCCTGCTCGGTTTGCTGCTGGGCCAGCGCGACATCGGCGAGGTGCTGGTGGACGATCGCCGCGTGCCGATCCTCTCGGCCACCGGCTCCACGGCGATGGGCCGGCAGGTCGGGCCGAAGCTGGCTGCGCGCTTTGCCCGCGCCATTCTTGAACTGGGCGGCAACAACGCCGCCATCGTCACACCCTCGGCCGACCTCGACCTCACGCTGCGCGGCATCGCGTTCGCGGCCATGGGCACGGCCGGCCAGCGCTGCACGACGCTGCGGCGCCTCTTCGTGCACGACAGCGTGTACGACCAGCTCGTGCCCAAGCTCGCGAAGGTCTACGGCAACGTGCAGGTGGGCGACCCTCGTGAGGCCGGCACGCTGGTCGGTCCGCTGATCGACCGCGCGGCCTTCGACGGCATGCAGAAGGCCCTGAACGAAAGCCGCGAAATCGGCGCGAAGGTGCATGGCGGCCAGCGCGTCGACGGCATCGGCACGCAGGACGCCTACTACGTGCGCCCCGCGCTGGTGGAACTGAAGTCGCACGACGGCCCGGTGCTGCGCGAGACCTTCGCACCCATCCTCTACGTGGTGCGCTACAGCTCGCTCGACGAGGCCATCGAATGGCACAACGCGGTGGGCGCGGGCCTGTCGTCGTCGATCTTCACGCTCAACGTGCGCGAGGCCGAGCGCTTCATGTCGAGCGCGGGCTCCGACTGCGGCATCGCCAATGTCAACATCGGCCCGAGCGGTGCCGAGATCGGCGGCGCCTTCGGCGGCGAGAAGGAAACCGGCGGCGGCCGTGAAGCGGGCTCCGACAGCTGGAAGGCGTACATGCGCCGCGCCACGAACACCATCAACTACTCGACGGCGTTGCCCTTGGCCCAGGGCGTGACCTTCGATATCGGCGACTGATCGACCCCGGACCGTTGTTCCTGCCGCGCAGCGTTTCGCTGCAGCGGCAAGGCGACGGCCGCGCGCATCCAAGAAAAACTACCAGGAGACAGAGAAGATGACAAAGCAACTGAAGACCCTCGCCACCGCCGCGCTGCTCGCGCTCGCATTCGGCAGCGCCACCGCGCAGCAGGCCCCCACCGGCGGCACGCTCGACAAGATCAAGGCAAGCGGCAAGGTCGTGCTCGGCGTGCGCGAAGCCTCGCCGCCGATGGCCTACATGCTGGGCGCGGGCGACAAATACGTGGGCTACCACGTCGAACTCTGCGAGCGCGTGCTGAAGGACATCACGCCCAACGCCAAGCTCGAATACATGGCCGTGACCGCGCAGAACACCATCCCGCTGGTGCAGAACGGCACGCTGGACATCGGCTGCGGCCCCACCACCAACAACACCGCGCGCCAGCAGCAGGTGGCGTTCGCGCTCACCACGTACGTGAGCGAAGTGCGCATGGCGACCCGGGTCGACTCGGGCATCACCACGCTGGACCAGCTCGCGGGCCGCAACGTGTCGGCATCGACCGGCACCACCGCCGTGCAGCTGCTGCGCAAGCGCGAGCGCGCGCAGAACGTCTCGTACAACACGATGCTGGGCAAGGACCACCTGGAGAGCTTCCTGCTCATGGAATCGGGCCGCGCCGATGCCTTCGTGCTCGACGACAACCTGCTCGCCGGGATCATCGCGAACTCGAAGAACCCGGCGGCCTACCGCATCACCGGCGAGGCGCTGGGCTCCGAGCCGATCGCGCTGCTGTTCCGCAAGGACGACCCGGCCTTCAAGACCGCGGTGGACGAGTCGCTGCGCAAGCTCATGAAGAGCGGCGAGCTCGAGAAGATCTACACCAAGTGGTTCGTGGCCGCGATTCCGCCGAAGAACACCAGCCTCAACCTGCCGATGAGCCCCGCGCTCAAGCAGTTGATGCTCGAACCCAACGACAAGCCATTGGAAGCCTACGCCAAGTGACAGACGCAGCCGTGTTCTCGCCGGCGCAACGTGTGCGCGCCATCCACGTCTCGGAGATCCTGCGCATCACCGACCATGCGCAGGCGCTCAAGCGCGCCGGCCGGCCGGTGATCGTGCTGGGTGCGGGCGAGCCCGACTTCGACACGCCCGAGAACATCCGGCATGCGGCCTCGCAGGCCATTGCGCGCGGCGACACGCGCTACACGGTGCTCGACGGCAGCCCGGCGATGAAGGCGGCCGTGCAGCTGAAGTTCAAGCGCGACAACGCGCTGGACTTCGCGCTCGACGAGATCAGCGTGAGCGCGGGCGCCAAGCAGGTGATCTTCAACGCGCTGATGGCGAGCCTGAACCCGGGCGATGAAGTGATCCTGCCCGCGCCGTATTGGACTTCGTACGCCGACATCGTGCAGATCTGCGGCGGCGTGCCGGTGCACCTGGCGGGCAGCGAGGCGAACGGTTTCCGCATCGGCGCGGCGCAACTGCAGGCGGCCATCACGCCGCGCACGCGCTGGCTGTTTCTCAACTCGCCGTCGAACCCGAGCGGCGCAGCCTACAGCGCCGCGCAGCTCAAGCCGATCACCGACGTGCTGCTCGATCACCCGGCCGTCTGGGTGCTGGCGGACGACATCTACGAACACATCCTCTACGACGGCCTCGCGTTCGCAACGCCGGTGGCCGTGGAGCCGCAGCTGCGCGATCGCACGCTCACGGTGAACGGCGTGTCCAAGGCCTATGCGATGACCGGCTGGCGCGTGGGCTACGGGGCGGGGCCGCGTGCACTGATCGCCGCGATGGCGGTGGTGCAGAGCCAGTCGACCTCGTGCCCGTCGTCGGTGAGCCAGGCTGCGGCGATCGAGGCGCTCACCGGACCGCAGGGCATCGTGGCCGAGCGCTGTGCATCGTTTCAACAGCGCCGCGACTTCGTCGTGGCCGCGCTCAACCGCACCCAAGGCCTGCGTTGCCGCGTGCCCGAGGGCGCCTTCTACACATTCGCGAGCTGCGCCGGCGTGCTCGGCAAGCGCACCGCCGGCGGCGCGCTGCTGCAGACCGACAGCGACTTCTGCCGCTACCTGCTGCAGGACTTCGACGTGGCGGTGGTGCCGGGCAGCGTGTTCGGGCTCGCGCCGTATTTCCGCATCTCGTATGCGACGTCGATGGCGCAGCTGGAAGAGGCGTGCGCGCGCATTGAAGCGGCATGCGCGGCGCTCTCATGAATTTCTTCCTCCCCTCCCGGGGGAGGGCAGGGGTGGGGGCGCGCGGCGCATCTATCGCCGTCGGCGCATCCACCACCGCTTGCCCCCATCCCAGCCTTCCCCCGGAAGGGGAAGGAGCGAAGACCAAGACCTTCATTGCATTGGACACAGCATGACTTCCTCCCGCACCGGCGGCCAGATCCTGGTCGACCAGCTCATCACCCACGGCGTCAAGCAGCTCTTCTGCGTGCCCGGCGAAAGCTTCCTGGCCGTGCTCGACGCGCTGCACGATGCATCGATCGACGTGACGGTGTGCCGGCAGGAAGGCGGCGCCACGATGATGGCCGAGGCGCAGGGCAAGCTCACCGGCAAGCCGGGCATCTGCTTCGTCACACGTGGCCCCGGCGCCACCAACGCGGCGGCGGGCGTGCACATCGCGCACCAGGACTCGACGCCGCTGCTGCTGTTCGTCGGCCAGGTCGCACGCGATGCGATGGGCCGCGAGGCCTTCCAGGAGCTGGACTACGGCGCGGTCTTCGGCACGATGGCCAAGTGGGTGGTGCAGATCGACGACCCGGCGCGCGTGCCCGAGCTGGTGTCGCGCGCTTTCCATGTCGCGACTTCCGGCCGGCCCGGCCCCGTGGTGATCGCGCTGCCCGAAGACATGCTGACCGAAGCCGCCGTGGTGGCCGATGCGCTGCCCTATGCAGTGACCGAAACCCATCCCGGCGCGGCGCAACTGGCCGAACTGCAGCAGCGCCTGTCGCAGGCGCAGCGGCCGGTCGTCATCCTGGGCGGCAGCCGCTGGTCCGAGGCCGCGACGCAGCAGTTCGCGAAGTTCGCCGAGGCTCATGCGCTGCCCGTGTACTGCTCTTTCCGCCGCCAGATGCTGATGTCCGCCGAGCACTCCTGCTATGCGGGCGACCTGGGGCTCGGCGCGAATCCGCGCATGCTGGCGCGCATCCGCGATGCGGACCTCGTGCTGCTGGTCGGCGGCCGCTTGTCGGAGGTGCCGTCGCAGGGCTATGAGCTGTTCGCGATTCCGCAGCCGAAGCAGGCGCTGGTGCATGTGCACGCCGACGCCGACGAGCTCGGCAAGCTCTATCGCCCGGCGCAGGGCATCCACGCCACGCCACAGGCGTTCGCGGAAGCCGTCGCCACGCTGCACCCGGCCTCACCTCCTGTTTGGCAAGCCGAGACCAAGACCGCGCGCGAAGAGTTCCTGCGCTGGAGCGATCCGGCCCCGATCCGCATTCCCGGCCCGCTGCAGATGGGCGAGGTCATGCAGCACCTGCGCGAGGTGCTGCCGGCCGACACCATCTTCTGCAACGGCGCGGGCAACTTCGCGACCTGGGTGCACCGCTTCTGGCCGTTCCGTGCGTTCGCGAGCCAGCTCGCGCCGACCAGCGGCTCGATGGGTTACGGCCTGCCGGCGGGCGTCGGTGCGAAGCGCCTGTGGCCCGAGCGGGAGGTGGTCGTGTTCGCAGGCGACGGCGATTTCATGATGCACGGTCAGGAATTCGCCACCGCCGTGCAGTACGGCCTGCCCATCCTCGTGGTGCTGCTGGACAACGGCATGTACGGCACGATCCGCATGCACCAGGAAAAGCACTACCCCGGCCGCATCAGTGCCACCCAGTTGAAGAACCCCGACTTCCGCGGCTACGCCGAGGTGTTCGGCGGGCACGGCGAGCGGGTGACGACAACCGAAGAGTTCGGCCCCGCGCTGGCGCGTGCGCGTGCCAGTGGCAAGCCGGCGATCCTGCATTGCCTGCTGGACCCCGAGGCGATCACGCCGGCCAGCACGCTGCAGTCGATCCGCAAGGCGGCGTTGGCGGCGAACTGAGCGTCAGCGCAACCCGCCGACGTAGCGGGGCGGCGGCGTAGGCGGCGTCCCGTCGGGTTGCCGCGCCGCCAGCCGCGCGGCGCGCGCCAGCGGCTCCATCGCCTGCTCGAGCCGGGTGGCCAGCTGGTCGAGCTCCTCGTCCTTCGTTTCCGCCGCGTGTGCGCGCGTCATGCGCACGATCTCGGCGGCGTACTCGGCATTGGTGGCCATCCATTCGGTGTCGGTCACGCGCCCGTGCTTTCGCCGCAGCGCCACGTGAAGGCGGGCGGCGAGGGCGATGCGTTCGCTTTCGGACATGGATGGCATGGTGTCTCCCTCGGGTGGTCAGGCTCCCAGGTGTTCACGATGCTGAGCAAGATCGAGGCCCAGCTGTTCGCTTTCGGGATCGACGCGCAGTCCGACCAGCACATGCACCAGGAACAGCACGATCGCCGTTCCCGCCGCGCTGTAGATCGCCACGCTGCCGACGGCGATGGCCTGTGTCAGCACATTGCCGGCCGAGCCCGAGATGCGTGCGTCGGCGAACACGCCCGTGAGCAGCGCGCCCACGATGCCGCCGATGCCGTGCACGCCGAACACATCGAGCGAATCGTCCGCGCCGAGCATGTGCTTGAGGCCCGTCGCGCCCCAATAGCAGGCCAGGCCCGCGATGGTGCCGATGGCCAGCGCCGAGAGCGGCGTGACGAAACCCGCCGCGGGCGTGATCGCCACCAGCCCGGCCACGAGGCCCGAGCAGAGCCCCAGCAGCGAAGGGCTGCGCCGCACGATCCACTCGCCGATCATCCAGCTCATCGCACCGGCCGCCGCGGCGATGTGCGTGACCAGCATCGCCAGCCCCGCGCGCCCGTCGGCCGCGACCGCGGAGCCCGCATTGAAGCCGAACCAGCCGACCCACAGGAGGCCGGCGCCCATCATCGTCATCGCCAGGCTGTAGGGCTCGAAGGCCTCGCGCCCGTAGCCCTTGCGCGGGCCGAGCGCATAGGCGCACACCAGCCCCGCGATGCCCGCATTGACGTGCACCACCGAGCCGCCCGCGAAGTCGAGCGCGCCCATCTGCGCGAGCCAGCCGCCCGGCTCCCACACCCAGTGCGCGATGGGCGCATAGACCAGCACGCTCCACAGCAGCGCGAACCACAGAATCGCCGAGAAGCGCATGCGCTCGACGAAGGCGCCCAGCACCAGCGCGGTGGTGATGATCGCGAAGGTGAGCTGGAACATCGCGTAGACCGACTCGGGCACGTTGGGCGCGACATGGCTCACCGCGATCTGCCCGGCCTCCTTCAGGTATTCGAAGCCCGAGAACCAGAAGCGCTCGGTGCCCCCGAGCCACGGCCAGCCGGCGGTGAAGGCCAACGAATAGCCCAGCGTGAACCAGGTGAGCGACACCGCCGCGGCAATCGCCACGACGGCCGCCATGGTGGCCAGCACGTTCTTGCGCCGCACCATGCCGGCATAGAAGAGCGCGATGCCGGGCAGCGTCATCAGCAGCACCAGCGCGGTCGACGTCATCATCCAGGCGGTGTCGGCCGCGTTGATGGAGGCTTGCGGGACCAAGGCCATGGCAGTGCGCTTCTTCGAGTTGTCGGGTGTGGTGCCACGTGCACGAGTCGTGCCACATCGTTAACCACCAGAAACACTTTCGTTTGCGAATCGGCCATTCGCAGTAAGGCAAAGCGGGTAATTCCCAATGCACTGGTGCGGTGCAGCACATAAAGTCTGCGCACTCGCGAACGGGCCCTGCTCGTGCTGCCGAGGGTCCGAGGAGACAACTTCCCCTTCAAAAAGAAAAATCCTTCAAGGCTCCGTACGAGATGCCACTTCGAACTTGAAAGGCGCCGCTGGTCGGCGCCTTTTTTATGCCCGCTCGCCGGGTGACGAAGGTCGATTTCTACCTGGCTGAATCCGGGGATCACGTACGCCCAGTGGATGATTGGCGCTACTTATTTGGTAGCAACCTGACACTGGAAGCCGGCACCCAATAAAAAAAGCCCCCGCACTTTCGTGCAGGGGCTTTCTCGTTCCAGGGAACGTGGGCGGTCGCCTATTCCTCGACGAAGGCTTCCTCGCGTTTTGCCTTGATGGACGGCAGCAGCACGATGCACAACAACAGTGCTGCGGCCACCAGCAGCCCGGCCGACAGCGGCCGCGTGACGAACACGCTCCAGGCGCCGCGCGACAGCAGCAGGGCGCGCCGCAGGTTCTCTTCCATCATCGGCCCGAGGATGAAGCCCAGCAGCAGCGGGGCCGGCTCGGTGCGCAGCTTCAGGAACAGGTAGCCGATGAAGCCGAAGATCGCGACCATCCACACGTCGAAGGTGTTGTTGTTGGTCGAATACACGCCGATCGCGCAGAACAGCACGATGGCGGGGAACAGGAACTTGTAGGGCACCGTCAAGAGCTTGATCCACATGCCGATCAGCGGCAGGTTCAGGATGATCAGCATCGCGTTGCCGATCCACATCGAGGCGATCAGGCCCCAGAACAGCTCGGGGTTGCTGGTCATCACCTGCGGGCCGGGCTGGATGTTGTGGATCGTCATCGCGCCCACCATCAGCGCCATCACGGCGTTGGGCGGAATGCCCAGCGTCAGCAGCGGAATGAAGGACGTCTGCGCGCCGGCGTTGTTGGCCGACTCGGGCGATGCCACGCCGCGGATGTTGCCCTTGCCGAAGGGCACTTCGCCGGGGCGCATCTTGATCTTCTTCTCCAGCGCATAGGCCGCGAAAGCCGCCAGCAGCGCACCGCCGCCGGGCAGGATGCCCAAGGCAGAGCCCAGCGCCGTGCCGCGCAGTACCGCGGGCGTCATGCGCTTGAAGTCGTCCTTGGTGGGCCACAGGCCCTTGACCTTGTGCGTGAAGACTTCGCGCTCGTCGTCGGGCTGCGAGAGGTTGCCGATGATTTCGCCGTAGCCGAACACGCCCATGGCGATCACCACGAAGCCGATGCCGTCGGTGAGCTCGGGAATGTCGAAGCTGAAGCGGGCGACGCCCGAATTGACGTCGGTGCCCACGATGCCGAGCAGGAGGCCCAGCACGATCATCGCCACCGCCTTCAGGAGCGAGCCCGAAGCCAGCACCACGGCGCCGATCAGGCCCAGCGTCATCAGCGAGAAGTACTCGGCCGGGCCGAACTTGAAGGCCAGCTCGGTCAGCGGCGGCGCGAAGGCCGCCAGGATCAGCGTGCCGACGCAACCGGCAAAGAACGAGCCCAGGCCCGCCGCCGCGAGCGCGGGGCCCGCACGGCCCTGCCTGGCCATCTGGTAGCCGTCGATGCAGGTGACCACCGAGGACGACTCCCCGGGCAGGTTCACCAGGATGGCGGTGGTCGAGCCGCCGTACTGCGCGCCGTAGTAGATGCCGGCCAGCATGATCAGCGCCGACACGGGCGGCAGCGCGTACGTGGCGGGCAGCAGCATCGCGATGGTCGCGACCGGGCCGATGCCCGGGAGCACGCCGATCAGCGTGCCCAGGATGCAGCCCAGGAGGCAATACAGCAGGTTGGTGAAGGTGAAGGCAACGCCGAAACCGATGGAAAGGTTGTGGATCAGGTCCATGGGGTTCGCTCCTCAGCCCGAAATGAAAGTGGGCCAGACCTGGATCTGGAGCTTGAGCGCCCAGATGAAGGCCACGTAGCTGCCGGCCGCCAGGATGGTGGAGAGCACGAGCACGTCGCGCAGCTTGAACTGCTCGCCGGCCATGCTGGAGATGATCGTGAGCGCGTAGATCGCGATGATCATTCCCATCGCCGGCAGGCCGATGCTGGGCAGGCCGCCCAGCAAGATGCCGAATGCGAGGTTGGCGCCGAGCACGAAAGCCAGCGGTTTCCAGGCCCATTTGCCGATCTTGTCGCCATCGGTGGTCTCCACCACCATGGCCTGGAACATGATGACCACCCCGAGGATGGCCAGCAGGATGCCCAGCATGAGTGGGAAGTATCCGGGGCCCATGCGGGCGCCGTTCCCGACGGTGTAGGTGGTGGCGCCTATCGCGAAGGCACCCCCCACGGTGGTGAACATGACTCCTGAAAAGAAGTCCGCCTGACTCTTGATCTTCATTGCCTCGACCCTCTGTTTTGGAGGAGTGAGGGTCGTCGTCCGCGGCTGACCGTTGGCTGACCGCTTCGGTAAGGACAAATGCTTAGGCCAGGATTAGGGTTCTCCCCGGAGCGGCGCCTGAGGCCTGGCGAAGCCGGTTCCTCGGCGTTCCCGGAAAGGGGGCCCGGAAACGAAAAAAGCTCCCGAAGGAGCTTTTCATTCATTCAGAGAGCCGGGGCTCCCTGAGTGTGGATGAGGGCTTAGTAGCCGCCGCGACCACCGCCGCCGCCGCCGTAACCGCCGCCGCCACCGCCGCTACGGCCACCGCCGCCGCCGCCGTAACCACCGCCGCCGCCGCCACCACCGTAGCCGCCACCGCCACCACCAGCGCCGCCGCCGTAGCCGCCACCACCGCCGGTGCGGGGAGGACGAGCTTCCATCGGACGGGCTTCGTTCACCGTCAGGGCGCGGCCCTGGAGCGAATGGCCGTTCATGGCTTCAATGGCTGCGAGTGCTTCAGCATCCGAACCCATTTCGACAAAGCCGAAGCCCTTCGAACGGCCGGTGTCGCGTTCCATCATGACCTTGGCGCTGACGATCGAGCCGAACTCGCCGAAAGCTTGTTCCAGATCGTTGTCACGCACGGAGTAGGCGAGGTTGCCTACGTAGAGTTTCTTGCCCATGGAGGGACTCCTAATTCAAACCAACAAAACAAAGCGATGGAGTCCCAGAATCACAACAAACAAGTGCGCTGTGGCGCGAAACTGACCGATCACCGAATTACGTGCACGGGAGACAACAAAGCTCACAGACACGTGGGGCGAATTATCCCGGTCCTTTGCAAAAAAGCGTGGGAAATCGTGTGTTATTGAGAAACATCCCGGCGCGACGGGCGGTTTCGCAACGGTTTGAGCAGGTCTGACAGGCCGTTGTGGTCTATTTCATGCATCAAATGGAGCAGCCGGCCGATTTCTCCTGAGGGAAAACCCTCGCGTGCGAACCAGGTCAGGTAATTTCCGGGCAGATCGGCGATCAGCGTGCCCTTGTGCTTGCCAAAAGGCATTTCGAGAGTGACGAGGCGCTGCAGGTCTTCGGGGTTCATGGGTTGCTTCAGCCTCCGGCGCGCTTGACGGTGTGGCCCTGCTTCACGAGGGCCGCGATCACCAGTTCGCGGTGATCGCCCTGGATCTCGATGGTGCCGTCCTTCACCGTGCCACCCGAGCCGCAGGCCGTTTTCAGCTGTTTGCCCACCGCCGCGAGCGCCGCGGCGTCCAGGGCGAGGCCCTTCACCACGGTCACGCCCTTGCCTTTGCGGCCCTTGGTCTCGTGCGATACACGCACAATGCCGTCCGTGGCCGGCGCGCGCGCCTTCAGTTCCTTGCAGCGGCATTGCGCCATCGGTGCACGGCAATCGGGGCACATGCGGCCGCCCGCCTCGGTGGAATACACCAGCGCGCTGGCCTGATTGCTTTTCGTCGTCGCCATTCGATCCATCTCTTCCGTATCCGGGTTTCTCTTCTCTCTGTCTGCTCACATGCCATTCGACTCACTGGGCCTGGCCCCCGCGCTCGTGCAGGCCGCCGCCGAAAGCGGCTATGCCGCGCCGACCGCCATCCAGGCCGCGGCCATCCCCGCAATTCTGCAGGGCCGCGACGTGCGCGGCTCGGCGCAGACCGGCTCCGGCAAGACCGCCGCATTTTCCCTGCCGCTGCTGCAGCGCCTGGCGGCCGAACCCGCGCTGTCGCCGCGCCGCGTGCGCGCACTGGTGCTCGTGCCCACGCGCGAACTCGCGGCCCAGGTCGGCGAAACCATGCGCAGCCTGGCGCAGCACCTGCCCGACCGTCTGAAGATCGCGATCGCCTTCGGCGGTGTCTCGATCAACCCGCAGATGATGAGCCTGCGCGGCGGCGCCGACATCGTCGTCGCCACGCCCGGCCGGCTGCTCGACCTGGTCGAGCACAACGCGCTCAAGCTGGGGGCTGTGTCGATGCTCGTGCTCGACGAGGCCGATCGCCTGTTCGACCTCGGCTTTGCCGAAGAGCTCGGCCGCATCCTCGCGCTGCTGCCGGCCCAGCGCCAGAACCTGCTTTTTTCCGCCACCTTTCCGCCCGCCATCCAGTCGCTGGCCGACGGCATGCTGCGCGATCCCGCGGTCATCGACGTGCAGGGCGAACCGGGCACCGAGCCGAACATCGTGCAGCGCGTGATCGAGGTCGATGCGAACCGCCGCACGCAGCTCCTGCGCCATCTCCTGAAAGAGAACGAGTGGGAGCGCGTGCTGGTGTTCGTCGCCACGCAGCACTCGGCGCAGATCGTGGCCGAGAAGCTCTATAAGAACGGCGTCTACGCGGTGCCCTTCCACGGCGACATCGCGCAGGGCACGCGCACCGGCATCCTTGCGCAGTTCAAGGAGAGCCGCTGGGACGTGGTGATCGCGACCGACCTCGCGGCGCGCGGCATCGACATCGCGCAGCTGCCGGTGGTCATCAACTACGACCTGCCGCGCTCGCCCACCGACTACATCCATCGCATCGGCCGCACGGGCCGCGCGGGCGAAAGCGGCCTGGCGATCAGCTTCGTGAGTGCATCGACCGAAGCGCACTTCCGCCTGATCGAAAAGCGCCAGGGCCTGAGCCTGCCGCGCGAGCGCATCGAAGGGTTCGAGCCGACCGAGGTGGCGGTGCCGCTGGTCGATGCGTCGGGCACGGGCGGCATCAAGGGCAAGCGGCCGAGCAAGAAGGACAAGCTGCGTGCGGCGGCGCAGGCCGCGCAGCAAGGCAAGGGCGAGGCCGGCGAAGAGCGCTGACAGCTACGCGCTGCGAAACGACGCCGACGGATGCTTCGCCAGTTCGCACAGCAGCAGCGTCCAGGCCCGCGCACCTTGCTGGATCGACGCCAGCCTGAAGAACTCGTTCGGCGCATGCACGTCTTCGTCGGGCAGGTTGAAGCCGAACATCAGCGTGTCGATGCCCAGCATCTCCTTGAAGATCGATGTGATCGGCACGCTCGCGCCGAGCCGCACGTGGATGGCCCGGCGGCCGGTCTCGCGTTCGAGCACGGCCTCGGCAGCGCGCACCAGCGGATGGTCGGGGGCGAGGGTTGATGCGGGCGAGCCGTCGTTCATCGCCACCACGTCCAGCGCACAACCTGCGGGGCACTGCGCCTGCAGATGGCGCAACACCGCGCGGATGACCGAGGCCGGGTCCTGCCCCTCGACCACGCGCGTCGTGAGCTTGGCCGTGGCCTCGCAAGGCACGATCGTCTTGCCGCCGTCGTCGGTGTAGCCGCCCCACAGGCCGTTGACATCGAGGGCCGGGCGCAGCGTGATGCGCTCGCGCGCGGTGTATTCGGGCTCGCCGTGCGCGCTGCCGCCGACGTCTGAAAAGAACGCCGCCTCGTCATAGGGGAACGCCGCGGTGTCGGCTCGCTGCTTCTCGCTGGGCGGCATCGCGCCTTCGTAGAAGCCTTCCACCGCCACGCCGCCATCGGCGCGATGCAGCGACGCGACCAGCCGCGCCATCTCGTGCAACGCATTGCGCACGCTGCCGCCGTAGCGGCCGGAATGCAGGTCCTTGCCGGCCGTGCGCAGGCGCACTTCGAGTTGCGCATTGCCGCGTGCACCAGTGTTGATCGTCGGCACGCCGGCGCTCGCGCGGCCGCCGTCGGCCGACAGCACCGCATCGGCCTGCAGCAGGTCGCGATGGCGCTCGACGAGCGTTCGGAGCGACGGGCTGCCAGTCTCCTCTTCCCCTTCGAGGAACACCTTGATGTTGACGGGGCACCCGCCCTGCACCGTGAGGAAGGCCGCGACCACTTCGAGCGCGATGGTCGTGGAGCCCTTCACGTCCGAGGTGCCGCGCCCGTAGAGCCGGCCATCCACTTCCGTCGGCTCGAAGGGCGGCGTGCGCCACTGGTCGATGGGGTCGGCGGGCTGCACGTCGTAGTGGCCGTAGACCATCAGCGTGGGCTTGCCCGGCGCGCCGCGCCATTCGCCGTACACGGCGGGCTCGCCGCCGCCGTCCAGCAGGCGCACGTCGGCGAGGCCGATCTGCTGCAGCCGCTCGACCAGGAAGCCGCGCGCGTCATGCATGCCCGCCGCGAACGACGCGTCCGCGCTGACGCTCGGAATGCGCAGGAAGCGCTTGAGCCACGCCACGATGTCTTCCTGGCGGGATGCGAGGTGATCGATGACGGTTTGTGATTCGTTCATGGGATGCCGTCGTGTCTCGTCTCAGTACTGCGCGGGGAACACGTCCGGCCCCCACAGCGTGTCGCACTTGTGCGTGTGCTCGAACGCGTTGCTCGATGTCTTGATCGCGGGGTAGCTGAAATCGATCAGGGCGCGGTCGGCTGCTCCCATGAAGCGCGGCCAGCGTGTCGCGATGTTGCGGCCATCGCCGTTCGGATCGCCGTTCTTCGCGAAGTTCAGGAGGTACGCGACCATCTGCGCCGCGAGCGCCTTGCGCTGCGCGGTCGTACCTGCATCGGGCGTTGCGCCTGCCTGGTCGAAGTAGGGATAGGTGCCGAGCGCATCGGTCGTGCCGGTCAGGTAAAAGCTGTCCATGCCGTGCGCGGTGCCGTGGTAGAAGGACGCCGGGTTCGCGGGAAACGACAGCTGCGGATCGGTCAGCTCCCAGCCGTACACGGGCACCCACGCCGACAGCGCATCGCGGCGCGCGCTGTTGCCGCAGGCGTACATTGCATCGCCGATGGCCCGCGCCACACCTTGCGCAGGTACCGCGTAGCTGGAGACCGGATACGCCGCTTCGATCGCCTTGGTGTCGAAGCCGGCCGGTGCCAGCCCGCGCAGGTAGAACGGATAGACCGCTGCGTCCAGCTTCGTGTCCACGAAGAGCGTGCCCTCGTCGTAGACGCCCCCGATCATCACGGGCACCTGGTTGAAATTGCCGGTGAGGAACGCGCGCGAGGGCACTTGCGTGAGGATCTGCGCGTCCACTGTGGGCCGCCATTTCAGCCCGCCTTGCGCGAGCAGCGCCGAGACCGGCAATGCGCGCAGGCAGGCAACCACGTCGGCGGCGTTGCTGCAACCCAGGTTCGCCACCGCGGTATCGCCCACGGCGAGCGCGTTTTCCATGCTCGGGTTCGAATACTCCGCTCCGCCACCGCTTTGCATCACGGCCCGGTGGAACAGCCCCTTGGCCTTGGGCGACTGCAGCAGCGAGAAGCTCTGCGTCGCGCCCGCCGAAGTGCCCCAGAGCGTGACGTTGCCGGCATCGCCGCCGAAGGCCGCGATGTTCCGCTGCACCCAGCCGAGCGCGGCGAGCTGGTCCATCACCGCGAAATTGCCGAGGCTGCCGTCCCTGTTCGCGGCGCGCAGCGCCTTGTTCGCGAGATAGCCGAGCGCGCCGAGCCGGTAGTTGAAGCTCACGACGACCACGCCCTGCTTCGCCAGCGGGCTCGGGCCCATGGCGCCCGAACCGAGCGTGAAGGCGCCGCCGTGGATATAGAAGACCACGGGCAGCCTGTCGCTGGGCTTCGCGCCCGCGGGCTTCCACACGTTCAGGTAGAGGCAGTCTTCGGACGACGAAGGCTCTGCGCCGGGCGCCTGCGCGCAGGCGCTGCCGAACGCAGTGGCCTTCAGCGTGTCGGCATGGGTGGATGGTGCTTGCGGCGGCGCCCAGCGCAATGCGCCCACCGGCGGCTGCGCATACGGGATGCCGAGGAAGGAGACGACATCGGCCGCGGCATTGCCCGCGACCTTGCCTTCGGTCGTCGTCGCGATGGCGGGGTCCGGCGCCGAGGGCGGTGCGGTGGGCGCGGGGCCTGCTGCCGGCGGCAGCAATGGCGTGAAGCCTGGGCCGTCACCGCCGCCGCCGCAGGCGGACAGCGACAGCGCGATGAGCAGGGCGAGGCAATGTCTCGTCGATGGAGTTGTCATGGATGCACCTCTTATTGGGATCGAACGGCGGTTCACTGCGACTCGTAGCCGATGGACTTGACGAGTTCGCGGTAGCGGGCGATCTCGGCCGCGTAGAACTTCTCTCCCGCTTCGAGGCTCATCGGCTCGAACACGGTCTTGGCCTGCGACTCGAGCTGCGCACGCGCGTGGGGATTGCGCAGCGATGCGGCAATGGCCGCGTTGAGCTTTTCGGCGATCGGCCGGGGCGTGCCCTTGCGGACCATGTACGAGGTCCAGATGCCGAACTCGAAACCCTTCATCGTCTTGCTGTCGGCGCTCGACTGCACGGCGTCGAACGGCGGCGGCAGGTTGTTCTTGCCGGACAGCGAGCCGACGACCCGCAGCCGGCCCTGTCGTGCGTAGTCCGCATAGAAAGCCTGGTAGGGCATGAAGGCGAAATCGATCTGCCCGCCGAGCAGGTCCTGCAGCAGCGGCGCGCCGCCCTTGTAGGGCACATGCGTGGCTGGTGCGCCGATGCGCTTGGAGAACAGTTCTCCCAGCAGGTGGTACAGCGTGCCGGGGCCCGTCGAGCCGTAGGTGAGCGGCGCCTCCTTGCGCGAACGCGCGAGCTCGACCAGCTCGTCGAGCGAATGGACCGGCAGCTTGCTGCCGACCACCACCACCAGCGGCGAGGTGGCCACCGGCGCGATCCACTGGAAGTCTTCCGGCTTGTACCGGACGGCCTTGTTGACCAGGCCCGAGAGGATCAACTCGCTGGGCGAGCCCTGGAACAGGAAGTAGCCATCGGCCGGCGCCGCCAGCACCTTGCCGGCGGCGATCGCACCGCTCGCGCCGCCTAGGTTCTCCACGATCAATTGCCCGCCGAGTTCCTTGCCGATCAGGTCGTTGAGCGCCCGTGCGGTGAAGTCGCTCGCCGCGCCCGCGGGGTAGGGGACCATCATCGAGATCACTTTCGACGGGTAGGGCGCCTGCGCCATCGCGGCCGTGCCGCAGCCGAAAAATGCGGCCCCCGCGAGGAGCCAATGACCGAGCCGTTTCATGCGATTTCCTGGGTCCAAAGTAGTAGCGATGGATGCTAGGAATCAGGGTTTCATCTGTCCAATGCATTGTTTTTGTAATTACCATGAGGTTCTCTCATGAACCTCCAGCAGCTCGACCATCTGCTTGCGCTCGCCGAAACGGGCTCGTTCAGCCGCGCGTCCGAGAAGGTGCACCTCACGCAGCCGGCGCTCAGCCGCAGCATCCAGATGCTCGAGCAGGAGCTGGGCATGCAGTTGGTCGACCGCGTTGGCAAGCGCAACGAGCTCACGCCCTTCGGCGCGATGGTGCTGGCGCGCGCCAAGCGCATCTCGGCGGAGGCGCATGAGCTCAAGCGCGCCGCCGCGCTGCTCGCCGAGGGGCAGGCCGGCTCGGTGCGGCTGGGTTTCGGCGCGGCGCCGAGCGCGTTGTTCTCGGCACCGCTCCTGATCCACATGTTGCGCAATCACCCGCGCGTGGGCGTGCAGTTGCATGGCGGCGGGCCGGAGCTTCAGCTCGCCGCGCTGCGCGCGCGGGCCATCGACGCCGTGGTGCTCACCTACCGCGCGGTCTCACCGAGGGGAGACCTGCACATCGATGTGCTGCCGACGATGCGCTCGGGCTTCGTCTGCCGGCGCGGGCATCCGTTGCTGCAGCAGGGGGCATCGGCGGTGCGCTTCGGCGACCTCACGCGGTATCCGGTGATCTCGACGATGGTGAGCGACGACGTGGCGCGCCTCCTCGTCGAGCGCTACGGCAGTGAGGCGAGCCCGCAGCGCTGGCTGCATGTGTCGTCGGAAGAAATCGGCGCGCTGATCGAAGCCGTGCGCAACACCGATGCGATCTTCCTCGGCGTGCTCGCGGCCACGCGTGCATTGCTCGACAGCGGCGAGCTGGTGGAGCTGAAGGTCGACCCGGCCGCGGGCCTGAATGCCCAGTTCGCCTTCGTCACGCTCGAAGGCCGGACCGAAGCGCCGGCGCTGCAGCTCGTGCGTTCGTTCTGCGTCGATCTGGCGCGGGCCGAATCGGAAGCGGCCCGCGGCTAGCGCCTCACTCTGCCGCGTAGTCCACCTGGTGCCGCGCGATCCGCAGATCGCCCAGCTCCTCGCGCACCCGCAGATGCGCGGGATGCGTGGCATAGCCGTCGAGCGATGCCTGGCTGTCGAACTCGCTGTAGAGCACCACGTCGCAGGCGTAGCCGATGCGGCTCGAATCGACGCCCACCTCGAGGTGCAGCAATCCGGGGATCTGGCCGCGCAGCGATTCGAACTTGCGCTTGAGCAACTGCGAGGCCTCTGCCTTTTCTTCCGATGATTCGCCGCGCAGGTCCCACATCACGATGTGCTTGAACATGGTGCGGGGCTCGCTCATTCGGTCGGCGGAAAACCGGCCTTCTGCGGCCAGAGATTCGTGAAGGGCAGCACCGAGCCCGATGCGTAGACGCCGGCGCGCGTGAACGGCTCGTCGGCTTGCCATTGCTGTGCCGCCTCGCGGCTCGCGAAGTCGATGGCCAGCAGGCTGCCGATCAAGGTCTTGCCGTCGTCGGACAGCAGCGGCCCGGCGAAGGCGATGCGGTCGGCCACCTGGGCCAGGTAGGCCTTGTGCGCGGGGCGGATCGCGGTGCGAAGCGCGGTGGAATCGGGCTTGTCGAGGAGATGGAAAACAAAGATCAAGGCGGCTCCGACGTCATGCGGTGAAGGGGGCGCTGCAAGTCGACCCCGGTGTGCGGCCGATGGTAAGCACGCGCCGCACGAAAGGCCATGCCTTGCACGCCTCGCCGATGAAGAACAGTTTTCCGTTTAAGGAAACACGGGATGCCGCTACAGCCAGCCGAGCTGCCGCGCCGCCAGCTCCTTCATGATCTCCTCGGCGCCGCCGCCGATCATCATCACCTTGACCTCGCGATAGATGCGCTCACTCACCGTGCCGCGCATGAAGCCCATGCCGCCGAGGATCTGCACCGCCTGGTCGGCGCAGAACTGCATGGTCTGCGTCGCATGGTTCTTGAGCATGCAGACCTGCGCCACCCATTCGGGCGCGTTGAAGCGGCCGGCCGCTTCATGCGCATCGCCCTCGGCGGACACCGCCTCGAGCCATGCCTCGGTGGACGCGATGCGCATCTGCATGTCCACCAGCTTGTGGCGCACCGCCTGGTGTTCGATGAGCGCGGCGCCGAAGGTCTTGCGCTCGCGCGACCAGGCCAGCGCTTCGTCGAGACAGGCCTGCGCGAAGCCGAGCGCACCCGCCGCGAGACCGATGCGCTCGCCGTTGAAGTTGCTCATGATGATGCGGAAGCCCGAACCTTCGTCGCCGAGCAGATAGCGCGCCGGCACGCGCACGTTGTCGAAGTGCAGCGTCGCGGTGTCGGAGCACAGCCAGCCCATCTTCGCGAGGCGCGTGCGCGTGAGGCCAGGCGCATCGCCGGGTACCAGCAGCATCGAGACGCCGCCCGCGCCGCGCCCTTCGCCGGTGCGTACTGCCACGGTGATCCAGTCGGCGCGCATGCCCGAGGTGATGAAGGTCTTCTCGCCGTTCAGCACGTAGTGATCGCCGTCGCGCTTTGCTGTGGTGCGCAGCGCGGCCACGTCGGAGCCCCCACCGGGCTCGGTGATCGCGAGTGCCGCGATCTTCTCGCCGCGCAACACCGCGGGCACGACCTCGCGCCGCACATCGTCGCTCGCATGCAGCACCACCGGCGGCAGGCCGATGTTGTGGGAGAACAGGCTCGCGAGCACGCCGCCGCTCTTGCCGTGGCGAGCGAGCGCGATCCATGCGGGAAGCTTGAGCGAATACGAGGCCGGCGTGCCGCCGAATGCCTCGGGATAGCCGAGACCGAGCAGCCCGAGCTCCGCGGCGCGGGTGTAGAGCGCGCGCGGAAACTCCCCCGCGTCGTCCCACGCCTGCACGTTCGGCGCGATCTCGCTCTCGGCAAAGCGCCGCACCGTGTCGGCGAGCGCCGCGCGATCTGCCTGCAGTTCGGCGTCCATGCGTGCTTCAGCCGCGTGGCGGCCGCTTGGCGATGCCCATCGTCTTCGCGAGGATGCCCAGCATCACTTCGTCCGCGCCGCCGCCGATCGAGCCGAGTCGGCCGTCGCGATACAGCCGCGAGACGCGGTTCTCCAGCGTGAAGCCCATGCCGCCCCAGAACTGGAGGCAGGTGTCGGACACCTGCCGCGTGAGCCGCCCGGTCTTGAGCTTGGCCATCGAGGCCAGCTCGAGCACGTCCTCGCCCTGCACATGCAGGTCGCAGGCGCGGTAGGTGAGGGCGCGCAGCGCTTCCACCTCGGTCTTGAGTTCGGCCAGCTTGAACTGCACCCATTGCTGGTCGGCCAGCGTGCCGCCGAACATGTGGCGCTGCTGCGCCCATTCGATGGTCTGCGCGATGCAGTCTTCCATCGGCTCGAGCGAACTGGCCGCGGCCCAGAGGCGCTCCTCCTGGAACTGCTGCATCTGGTAGATGAAGCCCTGTCCCTCCTCGCCGATACGGTAGCGCTGCGGCACGCGCACGTTGTCGAAGTAGATGAGCCCGGTGTCGCTCGAGTTCATGCCGATCTTGCGGATCTTCTTCGCCTTCTCGATGCCCGGAAGGTTCATCGGCACCATCACGAGCGACTTGTTGCGGTGCACCGGGCCATCGCTGGTGTTGACCAGCATGCACATCCAGTCGGCCTGCAGGCTGTTGGTGATCCACATCTTCTGGCCGCTGATGAGGTAGTCGTTGCCGTCCTTGCGCGCATGGCTCTTGAGGCCGGCCACATCGCTGCCCGCGCCGGGCTCGCTCACGCCGATGCAGCCGACCATGTCGCCCGCGATGGCGGGTGCGAGGAACTCGCGGCGCAGCTCGTCGCTGCCGAAGCGCGCGAGCGCGGGCGTGCACATGTCGGTCTGAACGCCGATGGCCATCGGCACGCCGCCGCAGCTGATGTGGCCGAGTGCCTCGGCCATCGCCATCGCATACGAGTAGTCGAGCCCGGCGCCGCCGAAGGCCTCGGGCTTGTTCAGGCCGAGAAGGCCGAGGTTGCCGAGCTTCTTGAAGACTTCGTGCGCGGGAAAGATCTCGGCCTCTTCCCATTCGTCGACGTGCGGGTTGATCTCCTCGTCGATGAAGCGGCGCAGCGTCTTCTGGATCTCGAGGTGTTCGTGGGTGTACTGCATTCGATTGTCTCCGATCAGTCGTTCGTTTCTTTGTCCTGGAACACGCGCGGCGTCTGCGCCAGATGGAAGCCCTCGAAGGGCCGCACCGCCCGTCGTTGCCGCGCCGCTGCATCCGGCAGCGCCATCGGCCACCCCATGCGCACCTGCGGCCGCGCGCCGTCCACGCGCAGCACGCTGCCGCTGATGAAGCTCGCCGCGGGGCTCAGCAGGAAGGCGATGGCCGCGGAGGTCTCGGCCTCGTTGCCGAAGCGGCCTGCGGGCACGGTCTTGCGCATGGCGCGCAGCATGTCGCCGGCCTCGGGCGGGTAGTGGTCCATGCCGCTCGAGGCGATGTAGCCGGGCGCGACCGCGTTCACGCGCACGCCGCTCGCGGCCCATTCGAGCGCGGCCGTCTCGGTGAAGCTCACCATGCCCGCGCGCGCGGCGCCGCTGTGGCCCATGTTGGGCATCGAGCCCCACATGTCGGCCACGATGTTCACGATGGCGCCGCCGTTGGCCTGCATGCTCTGCACGAAGCATTCGCGCGCAACGAGGAAGCCGCCGGTGAGGTTGGTGTGGATCACCGCTTCCCAGCCCTTGGCGGTGATGGCGGCGAGCGGCGTGATGTACTGGCCGCCGGCGTTGTTGACGAGGCCGTCGATGCGGCCGTGTGCTGTGACGACTTCGGCAATCGCCGTGCGCACGGCTTCTTCCTGGCGGATGTCGAAGGCTTGAATGCTCGCCTTGCCGCCGGCCTTTGTGATCTCTGCCTGCACCAGCTGCAGCTTCTCGGTATTGCGCCCGACGAGAACGACCTGCGCACCGAGCGATGCGAGTTCGTGCGCGGTGCAGCGGCCGATGCCCGAGCCTCCGCCGGTGACGACGATCACCTGCCCGTCGAAGAGGCCGGGCGAGAACACGGATCGATAGCGAGAGGGGGCGTTCATGCGAAGGCTTTCAGAAAATCGGGAAGAGGGCGGCGGGCGGCGTCATGCGTCGGCGATCTCCGCCACCACGTGGCGTGCGGCCACTTGCGCGCCTACCGCCACATGCAGCGCGGCGACGCGGCCGGCACGCGGCGCACAGTGCACATGCTCCATCTTCATCGCTTCGAGCGTGACGAGGGGCTGGCCGGCGGCGACCGTGTCGCCCTCGGCGGCCAGCAGCGCGATGACGCGGCCGCTCATCGACGCGCGCAGCAGGCCGTCGCCGCCCGCGGCACCGGCACGGGGCACTGCCACATGCGTGAGATTCTCGAGCTCTAAGGACTGGCCGCGGAAGTGAATCCAGAGGTGAGTGGCGGACTCGCGCACCGACATGGCTTGCTCGGAAACACCGCTGCACGAGAAGCGCACGACGCCGTCGCCGGGCAGTGCAAGCAGTTCGATGCGCTCGGGCGCAGTCGCATCGAGTGCGACATCGAAACCGCCTCCGCCCTGCGGCGTCACGCGCGCCGCATGCACCTTGCCGTTGAGCGAGAAACGCAGGGCGTTGGGCAGCGTGTGCGCGAGTGGTGAAGGCCAGCCGCGTTCGCCGAGCTGGAGCAGCAGCGCGGCCAGCATCGCGGCGTGAATTTCCGTAGTGTTGTCGGGCGCAAGCAGTGCCTCGGCATGCGATGCGATGAACGCCGTCGTCGCCGCGCCCCCGGCAAACACCGGATGCGACAGCGCTCGCTGCAGGAACTGCTGGTTGGTCGCGATGCCGAGCGCCACCGTGTCGTGCAGGCCGGCGATCAGACGCTGCCTCGCTTCGTCGCGGGTGCGGCCGTGCGACACCAGCTTGGCGATCATCGAGTCGTAGAACGGAGGCACCGCTGCGCCATCGCGCAATGCATGCTCGGTGCGCAGGGCCGGTGAGGGCCGCCATGCTGCGAGCGTGCCGCTCTGCGGCATGAAGCCCTGCTGCGGGTCTTCGGCGCACAGGCGCACTTCGATCGCGTGGCCGCGCATGCGCACGTCCTGCTGCGTGAGCGGCAACGGTTCGCCGGCCGCAACGCGCAGCTGCAGTTCAACCAGGTCGAGCCCGGTCACCGCCTCGGTCACCGGATGCTCCACCTGCAGCCGCGTGTTCATTTCCATGAACCAGTACTGGCCCTCGGCATCGAGCAGGAATTCGAGCGTGCCCGCGCCTTCGAAGGCGATGGCCTTCGCCGCCGCGACCGCCGTCGCACCCATGCGTTCGCGCAATCCGACAGACACAGCCGGCGAGGGCGATTCCTCGATCACCTTCTGATGCCGCCGCTGCACCGAGCAGTCGCGTTCGCCGAGGTGGATGGCGTTGCCGTGCCGGTCGGCGAACACCTGGATCTCGATGTGGCGCGGCGCGACGATCGCGCGCTCCAGGATCACGGTGGCATCACCGAAGGCGTTGAGCGCTTCGGACTGCGCGCTCTGCAGCAGTTCGGCAAAAACCGAGGCCGACGGCACCAGCCGCATGCCGCGCCCGCCCCCGCCAGCGGTCGCCTTGATCATCACGGGCCAGCCGATGCGCGCGGCTTCCGCAGCAAGCGTGGACGGGCTCTGGTCTTCGCCCTGGTAGCCGGGAATGCATGGCACGCCGGCCGCTTGCATCAGCCGCTTGGCGCCGGCCTTGTCGCCCATCGCGCGGATGGCTTCGGGCGAGGGGCCGATGAAGACCAGGCCCGCATCGCGGCAGGCCTGTGCGAACGCCGGGTTCTCTGCGAGAAAGCCATAGCCGGGGTGCACGGCCTGTGCGCCGCTCGCACGCGCGGCCTCGATGATCGCGGCGATGTTCAGGTAGCTCTGCGCGGGCAGCGATTCGCCGATCCACACCGACTGATCGGCTTGCCGCACATGCTCCGCCTCGGCGTCGGCACTCGAATACACGGCCACGGTGCGGTAGCCCATGGCGCGCGCGGTGCGCATCACGCGGACCGCGATTTCGCCGCGGTTGGCGACAAGGATCTTGTTGAATCCGCTCATGGCCGCGCCACCGAGAACTGCATCGCCTGCGGCACGCGCGCATCGGCATCGCGGCAGATCGACAGCGCTTCGGCCAGCACCGCGCGCGTGTCGCGCGGATCGATCACGCCGTCGTCCAGCAGCAGCGCGCTGGTGGTGAACACGCTCATCTGCCGGTCGAAGCGCTCGACGACCTGCTGCTGCATCGCGTCGATCTTCGCGGTGTCGACCGCGCCCTTGCGCGCCATGCCGGCCTCCATGACGATGGCCATGGTCTTCGCAGCCTGTTCGCCGCCCATCACCGCGGTGCGCGCGTTGGGCCACGAGAAGCAGAAGCGCGGCGCGAAGCCGCGCCCGCACATGCCGTAGTTGCCCGCGCCGTACGAGGCGCCGCAGTGCAGCGTGATCTGCGGCACCGTCGCGTTGGTCACGGCCTGGATCATCTTGGCGCCGTGCTTGATGATGCCGGCCTCCTCGTGCGCGCGGCCCACCATGTAGCCGGTGATGTTCTGCAGGTAGACGATGGGCGTGCGCGACTGGCAGCAGGCCTGGATGAAGTGCGTGGCCTTGGTCGCGCCGTCGGAGTCGATCGGGCCGTTGTTGGTGACGATGCCCACTGCATGCCCTTCGAGCCGGATGTGGCCGCAGACGGTGGCGCTGCCGTAGTGCTCGCTGAATTCGAGGAACTCGGAGCCGTCGGCAATGCGCGCGATGACCTCGCGCATGTCGACCGGCCGGCGCCCGTCGCTGGGCATGATGCCCAGCAGGTCTTCGGCGTCGTAGCGCGGTGGGGTGAATTGGCGCGGGGCTTCGTCGCGAGCCCAGTCGATGCCGCCGAGGATCGAGCGCGCGATGCGGATGGCGTCGCGGTCGTCTTCGGCAAGGTAGTCGCCCAGGCCCGAGATGTGGGTGTGCATCACGGCGCCGCCCAGTTCTTCTTCCGTCGCGATCTCGCCGGTGGCGGCTTTCAACAGCGGCGGACCTGCGAGAAAGGCCCGCGTGCGGTCGCGCACCATCACGATGTAGTCCGACAGGCCCGTCTGGTAGGCGCCGCCCGCGGTCGAGGAGCCGTGCGTCACTGTCACCACCGGCAATCCCGCGGCCGAGAGGCGCGCGAGGTTGCGGAAGATGCTGCCGCCGCGCACGAAGTCCTGCACGCGGTACTGCATGAGGTTGGCGCCGGCGCTTTCGACCAGCTGCACGTAGGGCAGCTTGTTCTCGAGTGCGATCTCCTGCACGCGCAGTTGCTTGTCCAGGCCCATGGGCTGCAACGCGCCGGCGTCGATGCCGGAATCGGAAGCGCTGACCATGCAGCGCACGCCCGCGACCTGGCCGATGCCGGAGATCAGGCCGCCGCCGGGCACGCTCTTCGAGAGGTCGGGGTTGTCATGGCCGAGGCCCGCGAGCGAGGCCAACGGCAGGAAGGGCGCGCCGGTGTCCAGCAGCAGTGCGACACGTTCGCGCGGCAGCAGCTGGCCGCGCTTGGCGAATCGCTCGGCCGAGGCGCCCGAGGCGGCCGCGGCGCGGGCCTCGTGTGCGCGCACCTGGCCGAGCAGCGCGAGCATGCCGGTGCGGTTGGCCTGGAAGGTGTCGCTGGCCGATGGCAGCCGGGATTCGATGACGGGCATGGGGTCTGTGCAGCTCGCTGGTTTTTTCGCTCTGCACAGACTGTAGGGACCGGGCCTCCCGCCCGCTTGCGCCAACTAGCTGGTGCGGGCGCGCTGCGGTGCGGTGGGTGCGTCGAGGCTGCTGCCGGTGACCACCCAGAAGATGAAGATCAGCACCGCGCCGGCCGTGCCGAACACCGACAGGCCCATGTAGCTGCCGCCAATGGCAAGCGCATCCGTGGGTGCCGCGGCCGTGCAGACCATGCTGGCGGCGCTCATGCCCACGTAATGCATCGTGCAGACCGCCACGCCCATCACCGCGGCCGCCGCGATCTGGTGGCTGAGCTTGCGCAGGTTGAAGGCCAGCCACAGGGCGGCCGCGGCGGCGGTGATGGCGATCGCCACCGACAGCGCGACGGTGCCCATGTCGAACTCCATCGAGGCGCGCATGTTCATCGCGAACATGCCCATGTAGTGCATCACGCACACGCCGAGCCCCGCCAGCAGGCTGCCGGCGAGCCAGCCGGGCTTGCTGAACTTGCGCCGGCCCCCGGCCAGGTAGAGGGCGATGCCGGAAATGAGGATGGCCGCCACCAGCGACACGATCGTCAGCGGCATGTTGTACGAGATGGCCACCGGCAGCCGGTACGCCAGCATGCCGATGAAGTGCATCGACCAGATGCCGATGCCGCCCAGCGCCACCGCGGCGCAGGCCACGACGGCGAGGTTGGGCTTGCCGTCCGCGCCGACCATGCGACCCGCGCAGATCAACGCCACCAGCGATCCCGCGAACGAGATGAGGAACGAAAGCGCCACCAGCCCCAGGGAGTACTCGGGCGACAGCAACTGGCCTACGACGAGGGGAGTCATGCGTTTTTTCCTTTCAGAGAAACGCCTGCGGGGCCCCGGAAACCGGATGTGAGCGGGGCACCAAAACGGCGTCCCGGCCAGTTTGTAATATTTGTTTTTAAAAGTAAATCGAAATCTGTACTTATCGTTACCCTACCTTACGGCGCGGATTCGATATATCGCATTGTTGCGATCGGCACTCATGTAGACCGTGCCGTCGGCGCCCACGGCCACGCCCGTCACCACGTAGGGCGGCGGGAGTCCGGGCCCGGGCGCGAGGCCGATCGGCAGGTTTTCGGCGATGGTCCGGCGGGTGCCGTTGGCCGGGTCGATCTCCACCAGCCGCCGCGCCGCGCTTTCGGCCACGACGAAAGTGCCCCACGGCGTCTGCGCCACGCCCTCGGGCAGCGCGAGGCCGTCGGCAATGGTGCGCAGCGGCGCGCTGGCATCGAGCGGAATGCGCAGCAGCTTGCCGGCGGCCTCGGTGACGTAGAGCGCACCGTCTTGGCCGATGACCATCTGCACCGGGCCGCTCAGCCCGCTAGCAAGCACTGACTTGTCTGCAAACTTCGGCCCGCTGGCGCGCGTGATGCTGCCGGTGGCGATCTCGGCATAGATCACGCTGCCGTCGGGCATGGGGATCGCGTCGAACGGCGCCTTCAGCCCGTGGATGGTTTCCACGGTCTTGAGCGTCTGGCGGTCGACCAGCTGGACCGTGCCGGTGAACCACGAGGTCAGCGCGAAGCGCGTGGGCGAGAGGCCGACCGCGAAGGGATAGTCGAGCTCCGGCTCGCGCTGCATGCGGAACACGTCGCGCACTTCGCCGGTGCGCACGTCCACCCGCCGGAAGCCGAAGACATCGGCCACCCAGAGGTCGTTGCCGTCGATCTTCAGGCCCGCGGGCACCGCCACCTTGCCGCTGGTGAGGGTGCGCAGGTCGCCGGTGGCGGGGTTGAAGGCCTGCACCTCGTTGTTGGCCATGTTCGACACGTAGATCGTGCCGTCGGGCGCGATGACGAGGTTGTCGAGCGAGGGCCGAAGCTGCTTCGCGACGGTCTTGTTGCCGGTGGCGAGCGCCACCCGCACCAGCTCGCCGCTGCGCGCATCGACCACCCAGAGGTTGCCCTTGCCGTCGAGATTGGCCGCGGCCGGGATTTTGAAACCTTCCGCGATCACGGTCATGTGGCCGTTCGCCGGATCGATCTTCACGACCTGGCCCTTGAACCACAGCGGCCCGTAGAGCAGGCCGTCGGGCCCGACCTCGAAGCCGTTGAAGCCGCCCATGTCCTTCTTGATGAGCCGCGGCGGCTTCTGGCCGGCGCGGTCGATCTCCCACAGCGCATCGCCCAGGAACACCTGCGAGGCGTAGAGCTTGCCGCTCCGGCGGTCGAAGTCGAGTGAGTTGAGGCCGGGCAGGTCCTTGGCGAGCACGCGCATCGGCGCGGTGTCGCTCTCGCGGTAGCGCAGCATGCCCATGAGGTAGTTGGTCCACGCCAACTCGCCCTGGGGGCCCACCGCGATGTCGTCGGCCTGGCCTTCGGGTGCGTCGATCAGCACCTTGGCCGCGCCGGTGGTGCGGTCGACCTCCCACAGCGTGTTGCCGAGCACCGAGCCCGCAAGCAGCCGGCCCTTCGCATCGATGGCCAGGCCGTGCACGCCCGAGAACGACGACGGCGGCACCAGCGCCTCGGGCGCGGCCCACGAGGTGGGCCGGGTGGTGAGGGGGGAAAGCGCCGGTGCGGGTGTCGGCGAGAGAGCAGGCACGGACGTGGGCGCAGGCGGTGCGACCGTGCTGCAGGCACCCAGCAGGGCGAGCGTGGCGATCAGCGCGGCGACGGCGCGGAGCGGGCAACGGGGCATGTCTTCTTCTCCTTCTTTGCGAATGCGCGCGCAGTCTAGAAGGAGGAAGGGGTGGCGGTGCAGTCTTTCCCGCGACATGCGGACTTTCGTCCGCTGCGGATTACCCGCGCAGCAACTGCGTGACGGTGTGGATCACGAGGCCTACCAGCCCGCCCACCAGCGTGCCGTTGATGCGGATGAACTGCAGGTCGCGCCCGATGTGCCGCTCCAGCTCCACCGTCATCTCCTCGGCGTTCCACTCGCCGACCCGCTCCTCGATGTAGCGGCGGATGTCCTCGCGGTAGCGCTCGATCGCCAGCGGCGCGGCGGCCTCGATCTGTTCGTTGATCCAGTGGCGGATGGCCTCGTCGGCCTGCAGCCGCGTGCCCAGCGCGCCGGCCATCGACGCGATGCGCTGGCGGATCGTCGAATCGCTGCGGCGCAGGTCATCGTCCAGCCACGCGAGCAGTTCGCCCCAGAGCCCGTGCAGGTAGTCGCCCAGGGCCGGGTGCGCCATCAACTCGGCGCGGATCTGCTCGCCGCGCTGCTGGAACTCGGGGTCCAGCTTCAGGCGCACCACGAAGTCGTCGACGAAGTGGTCGAAGCGCTTGCGCATCGGGTGGTCCGGCTCGGCCGCCAGCTCGCCGATGGTGTGGGCCACGGCGGCCACGATCTTGCGCGTGGCGAGCTTGGCGGCCACCTGGTCGAGGCCCACGTAGCGCAGCGTCTTGATCTCGCGCGCGATCGCCTCGGTGATGTGCGCCTGCACCTCATCGCCTTCGAGCAGGCCCGCCACCTGCTGCAGCACGTCGTCGAGCAGCGCCTGGTGGCGCCCGCCCGCGGTCAGCGCATCGAGCGCCTGGCCGGTGAGGCGAGAGAGGTCGATCTTCGCGAGGCCTGCCGCGGCGGCGCGGCCCATGAAGTCGCGCACCCGTTCGTCGTCGAAGGCGGCCAGGCCGTAGCGCGTGGCGGCCACGCCCCATTCGCCCAGCTTCTGGCCGCTCGCGGGCCGCGCGAGCCAGTCGGCGATGCGGCCGGCGGTGTCGAACTCGCGCAGCTTGGCGAGCACCTGCGCGGTGCTCAGGAAGTTGTTGCAGATGAAGCCAGCGAGCTTGGCGCCGATGCGGTCCTTGTTGCTCGGGATGATCGCGGTGTGCGGAATCGGCAGGCCCAGTGGATGGCGGAACAGCGCCACCACCGCGAACCAGTCGGCAATCGCGCCGACCATCGCGGCCTCGGCGAACGCGGCCACATAGCCCCAGGCCGGATGCTGCGCGTGCAGCGCGCTGGCCAATGCGTAGAGCAGCGCCGCCGCGCACAGCAGGCCGAGCGCGACGCGCTTCATGCGCTGCAGCGCGATGCTGCTCTGGTCTTCAGCCAATGGTGTGAGAGGTTGCCAGCCGCTCCATGAACAACTCGCAGCGCGCAAGTTGCTCCAGGCTCACGAACTCGTCGGGCTGGTGCGCCTGCTCGATGCTGCCCGGGCCGCACACCACGGTGGGGATGCCCGCGTTCTTGAACAGGCCCGCTTCGGTGCCGAAGGCCACCAAGGTGGTGCGGTCCTCGCCCGCGAGGCGCTGCGCAAGCAACGTGACCGGGTCGCCGGCCGCACCGAGGAAGCTGGGAATCTCGCAGATCGTTTCGAACGTGAAGCCCGCATCGGGTGCCACCTTCTTCATCGCGGGCTCCAGACCCGCGGCGTAGGTCAGCACATCGGACTGCATGCGCTTGGCATCGGCCGTGGGCAGGTCGCGGAATTCATAGCGGAACTCGGCATCGCGCGGCACCACGTTGTCGGCGATGCCGCCGTGGAACTGGCCCACGCTCGCGGTGCTGAAGGGCACGTCGAAACCCTCGTAGCGCGGCTCGCTGCGCTCGAAGTCCTCGGCCATGTCGCGCACCTTGCCGATCACGCGTGCGGCCATCTCGATGGCGTTGACCGACTTGGGCGTGAGCGACGAATGCGCCTCCTTGCCCCGCACGCAGCACTTGTAGCGGTACACGCCCTTGTGCGCGATGGCCGGCACCATGCTGGTGGGCTCGCCCACGATGCAGGCGAGCGGCTTGATGCCGGCATCGCGCATGTCGGCGATGAGTTCCTTCACGCCGAAGCAGCCGATTTCTTCCTCGTAGCTGAAGGCGAAGTGCACCGCGAAGGGCGAGTCGCTTTCAAGGAAGCGCTTGGCGTTGGAGAGCGCGATGGCGATGAAGCTCTTCATGTCGGCCGAGCCACGGCCGTAGAGGCGCTCGTTCTGCACCACGGCCGAGAGCGGGTCGACGCTCCAGTCCTGGCCGTCCCAGGGCACCGTGTCGGTGTGCCCCGAAATGATCACCCCGGCCGGCTTGCCTTCGCCCAGCGTGGCGAACAGGTTCGCCTTGGTGCGCTCGGCGTTGTAGGTGATGCGGCTCTTCACGCCGAGGGCGGCGAGGTGGCTCTGCGCGAGGTCGATCAGCTGGAGGTTGCTGTTCGCGCTGATGGTGTTCATGCGCACCAGCGACTGGGCCAGCGCGAGGCTTTGGGGGGAAAGCGTATGGGGCATGCAACAGATTGTCCAAGAAGTCGGCGCCGCGCGCCGGCCGTTGCGCCGGCCGTCATCCGGAGCGGGTACGCTGCGCCATCTTTTGGATGGAGAAAAAGACCATGCGCACCCTTCAGATCGCCCTGACCGCCACCGCCGCCCTGTGCGTTGCGGCCTGCAGCGGCACCGGCCCCTCGGGCCCCGCCAAGCTCCTGACGCTGGACGGCAACCCGCCGCTGGTCATTGCCCACCGCGGCGCCTCGGGCTACCTGCCGGAGCAGACGCTGGAGGCCTACACGAAGGCCATCGAACTGGGTGCCGACGTGATCGAGATGGACCTGGTCTCCACCAAGGACGGCGTGCTGATCGCCCGCCACGACCCCAACCTGGCCATCAGCACCGACGTGGCCAGGCACCCCCGCTTCGCCTCGCGCAAGAAGACCATCAAGGTCGACGGCGAAACCCAGACCGGTTGGTTCAGCAACGACTTCACGCTGGCCGAGATCAAGACGCTGGGCGGCATTTCCACCGACGCCGAGCGCCCGCAGGAATTCAACGGCAAGTTCAAGATCGTGACCTTCCAGGAGATCATCGATTTCGCCAAGGCCAAGTCGAAGGAAACCGGCCGCACCATCGCGATCTATCCGGAGACCAAGAACCCGACCTATTTCCGCGACCTCGGCATGCCGATGGAGGACAAGGTCATCGCCGCCATCACCGCGGCCGGCTGGAACAGCAAGACCGCGCCGATCTACGTGCAGTCGTTCGAGCCCGGGAGCCTCAAGTACATGAAGGCCAAGGGCCTGAACACCAAGCTGATCCAGCTGATCGACGGCGACGGCATCGACATGAAGACCGGCGCCATGACCTATGCGATTCCGGTCGACCGCCCCTACGAATGGACGAAGGCCGGCGACACGCGCAACTTCGATGTCATGGTCACGCCGGCGGGCCTGGCCGAAATCAAGACCTATGCCGACGGCATCGGCCCCTGGAAGCGCTACATCGTGACCATCAAGGGCAGCGTCGGCCCCGACGGCAAGCCGCTGGACGTGAACAAGGACGGCAAGATCAACGACGCCGACGCCACCTCGGTCTCGCCCACCACGCTGATCGCCGACGCCCACAAGGCCGGCCTGTTCGTGCACCCCTTCACCTTCCGCAACGAGTCGCGCCGCCTGGCCGCGGACTACAACAAGGACGGCAAGAACGAGTACGCGATTTATTACAAGCTCGGCGTGGACGGCGTCTTCACCGACTTCACCGACACCGCGATCGCCGCACGCGCCGAGTACCTCAAGAGCATGGGCCGCTGACCGGGTTCTTGAACGCAGCCTGAGGGTTTGCCCGGCACGGTCTTTGCGGAGCAGGATGCAAAGCCTAGACTGTGCCCTATGAAACTCATCGATTCGCTCGTCACGCAGGCGGCCGGCATCGCCGCCGTCCGACGTGACCTCCACGCCCACCCTGAACTCTGCTTCCAGGAAGTCCGCACCGCCGATGTGGTGGCAGGCAAGCTCACCGAATGGGGCATTCCCATTCACCGCGGCCTCGGCACCACTGGCGTCGTCGGCATCGTCAAGAACGGCACCAGCAACCGCGCCGTCGGTCTTCGTGCCGACATGGATGCACTGCCCGTCACCGAGCTCAACACCTTCGCCCACGCCAGCAAGCACCACGGCAAGATGCACGCCTGCGGCCACGACGGCCACACCGCGATGCTGCTCGCAGCCGCCCAGCACCTGGCCAAGAACCGCAATTTCGACGGCACCGTCTACCTGATCTTCCAGCCGGCCGAAGAGGGCGGCGGCGGCGCCCGCGAAATGATCAAGGAAGGGCTCTTCGAGCAGTTCCCCATGGACGCGGTCTTCGGCATGCACAACTGGCCCGGCATGAAGGCCGGCCAGTTCGCGGTGAGCCCCGGCCCGGTGATGGCCTCGGGCAACAAGTTCCACGTCAACGTGATCGGCAAGGGCGGCCACGCCGCGCTGCCGCAGACCGGCGTCGACCCGGTGCCGATCGCCTGCGAGATCGTGCAGGCCTTCCAGACCGTCCTCACCCGCAAGATGAAGCCGACCGATTCGGCGGTGATCTCGGTCACCACCATTCATGCCGGTGAAACCAACAACGTGATTCCCGACAACTGCGAGCTGTCGGGCACGGTGCGCACTTTCTCCATCGAGGTGCTCGACATGATCGAAGCCAAGATGCGGCAGATCGCCGAGCACATCTGCGCGGCGCACGACGCGACCTGCGACTTCCGCTTCGATCGCTACTACCCGCCCACCGTCAACACCGAGGCCGAAGCCAACTTTGCGCGCGGCGTGATGGCCGGCATCGTCGGCGCGGAAAACGTGCTGAAGCAGGAAGCAGCCATGACCTCGGAAGACTTCGCCTTCATGCTGCAGGCCAAGCCCGGCGCCTATGCCTTCATCGGCAACGGCGATGGCGCGCACCGCGACGTGCACCACGGGGAGGGTCCATGCACGCTGCACAACGCGAGCTACGACTTCAACGACGACCTGATCCCGCTCGGCGCCACCTGCTGGGTGCAGATCGCCGAGCAGTTCCTGAACAAGCCGGGCGGCAACGTCTCATGATCGGCATCGGCGAGGCCTTTTCGCCGCGCTACGCCCAGGCGCGCCAGAAATTCCTGCAAGGCTGCGTGAGCGCGGGCCTCACCGTAGAGCCGCATGCGCATCCGCTCAAGGGGCGCGACGGTGAAGACCTCTCGATGGACGTGGCGCTGGACGGCGATGCGAACGCCGAGCGCCTGTTGATCGTCTCCAGCGCCTGCCATGGTGCCGAAGGCCATTGCGGCAGCGGCGTGCAGGTGTTCGCGCTGCACGATGCCGAATGGCGCGACAAGGCCAAGGCGCAGGGCGTGGCGGTGCTCTACGTGCACGCGCTCAATCCGCACGGCTTTTCGTACGGCCGGCGCGTGACGCACGAAAACGTCGACCTGAACCGCAATTTCATCGATTTCTCCAAGCCGGTGCCGGTCAACGAGGCCTACGCCAAGCTGCATCCGCTGCTGCTGCCCGACACCTGGCCGCCCACGCCGGAGAACCAGGCGGCCGTCGAGAAGTGGATCGAAAAGCACGGTGCCACCGCCTACCAGGCAGCGGTCACCAGCGGGCAATATCAGTTCGACGACGGGCTCTTCTTCGGCGGCAAGGCGCCGACCTGGAGCAACAAGACCATCCGCGGCGTGCTGCGCCGCCATGCCGGCAGCGCAAAGCGCATCGCCTGGATCGACCTGCACACGGGGCTCGGCCCCAACGGCCTCGGCGAGCGCATCTATGCAGGCAAGGACGACAAGGTCGCCTATGGCCGCGCGAACGCCTGGTGGGGCACGCCCGCGGCGCCCGTCACCTCGATCTACGACGGCTCATCGACTTCGGCGCTGCTGCGCGGGCTGATGTGGGATTCGGTGTACGAGGAATGCCCGCAGGCCGAATACACCGGCATCGCGCTCGAATACGGCACGCTGCCGATCCTGGAAGTGACCGGCGCGCTGCGCGCCGACCACTGGCTGCACAAGCACCCCGATGCACCGGCCGACCTGGCCGATGGCATCCGCGCGCGGATGCTCGAGGCGTTCTACACGGACACCGATGCCTGGCGCGGGCAGATCGTCAGCCAGGCGCGGCAGGCGATGTTCCAGGCTGTGGACGGCCTGAGCGGCTGACCCGGAACCGCTAGGTCCGAACCCGCCCGTCTCCCGTCAGCATCGACAGCTCGACGAACTTCGACCCCACGTGGTTCTTCGCCGAGAACGACACCTCGAACCCACCGAACTGCTGCCGGTCGATGCTCTCCAGCCCTGCGACAAGGCTGTCCCGCGTGACCTTGCCCGAGGCCTTCCGCAGCCCCTCGGTCAGCACCTTCGCGGCCAGGTAGCCCTCCATGCTCGAGAAGTTTGCGCTGGCCCCGCCGCCCGCCTTGCGCACGGCATCGACGAATTCGCGCGTGATCGCGTTGGCCGGGTTGTAGGGCGAAGGCACCACCTGCGTCACCATCACGCCCGCGGCTTCCTTGCCGAGCTCGTCCGCCAGCGCCTGCGTGCCGACGAACGACAGGTTGATGAAGGTGCCGCCGTAGCTCGCCTTGCGCGCCTCGCGGATGAACGCCGCGCAGGCCTTGTACGCGCCCACCTGCACCACCGCGTCGGGCCGCGCGCCCACGATGGCCTTCACCGCCTGCGCCACGTCGGCTGAATTGCGCTCGACCGTGGCCATCGCGATCGGCTTCAGATCCAGCTGCGACAGCGCCAGCGTCACCCCGTCGAGCCCGGCCTTGCCGTAGGCGTCGTTCTGGTAGAAGACCGCGATTTTCTTGAGCCCCAGGTGGGTGAGTTGCTTGACCATCAGCGCCGTCTCGTCGTTGTACGAGGCGCGCAGGTGGAACACGTTCTTGTGGAAGGGTTCGCGCAGCGACATCGCGCCGGTGAACGGCGCAATGAATGGCACCTTGTCCTTCACCGCCAGCGGCAGCGCGGCCAGGCTGGTCGGCGTGCCGATGTAGCCGAAGAGGGCAAACACGTCTTCTTCGATCAGCTTTTGCGTGTTGGCGGCGCAGCGGTCGGGTTCGTAGCCGTCGTCCAGGTTCTTGATCACCACGTTGCGGCGGCCGGGCTGGGCGTTGTACTGGTCCAGGAACACCTTGGCACCCTGGTGGAACTGGATGCCCAGCTGCGCGGCCGGACCGGTGAAAGGCGCGGACTGGCCGAGCACGAGGGGCGCTTCAGCCTGCGCCTGCGCGATACGGAAGCTGCCGAGCGTGGCGGCGGCCCCGAGGGCCAGAGAAAAATGCCTGCGATTCACCATTGTGAAAAACTCCCTCTGCGCCCGCTGCGCGTTTTCTCGCACTCAAATTAGACTTGCCCGATGCCCCACGCACCGGACTCCCTGGAAGCAACGACTTCCGCTCCACCGACCAGCCAGACCACCACCGTGCTGGGCGCCTGCCCCCACGATTGCCCCGACACCTGTGCGCTCGTCACCACCGTCAAGGACGGCGTGGCCGTGAAGCTGCAGGGCAATGCCGCCCATTCGCACACCGGCGGCGTGCTCTGCACCAAGGTGTCGCGCTACATCGAACGCAACGACCATGCCGAGCGGCTGGTGCAGCCCCTGAAGCGCGTCGGCCCCAAGGGCAGCGGCCAGTTCGAGCCGGTCTCGTGGGATGCTGCGCTGAACGACATCGCCGCGCATCTTCGGTCATTGCGCGCCGATCCGGAAGCAATTCTCCCCTACTCTTATGCGGGCACCATGGGGCTGGTGCAGGGCGAATCGATGGACCGGCGCTTCTTCCACAAGCTGGGCGCGTCGCTGCTGGACCGCACGATCTGCTCGATGGCCGGGGGCGAGGCCATGGTTCACACGCTGGGTGGCAAGGTCGGCATGCGGATCGAGTTCTTCGCCGAGGCGAAACTGATCCTGATCTGGGGCAGCAACTCCATCGC
Organism: Variovorax sp. RKNM96; assembly: GCF_017161115.1. GTDB lineage: Bacteria > Pseudomonadota > Gammaproteobacteria > Burkholderiales > Burkholderiaceae_C > Variovorax. The sequence continues at coordinate 425,683 of NZ_CP046508.1, forward strand.
GAGCAACCTGCATTTCTGGCGCCACGCCCAGGCCGCCAAGCGCGCGGGCGCACGGCTGGTGTGCATCGATCCGCGCAAGACCGAGACCGCCGACAAGTGCGACGAGCACATCGCGCTGCTGCCCGGCACCGACGCCGCGTTGGCCCTGGCGCTGATGCACGAGCTGATCGTGCACGACTGGCTCGACCACGACTACATCGCCAACCACACGCTGGGCTGGGAGCAGCTGCGCGAGCGCGCGCTGCAATGGCCGCCTTCGCGCGCGGCCGAGGTCTGCGGCATTCCCGAGGCGCAGATCGTGGCGCTGGCCGAGGCCTACGGAACGACCAAGCCCGCGGCCATTCGCCTGAACTACGGCATGCAGCGCGTGCGCGGCGGCGGCAACGCGGCCCGCGCGGTCGCCTGCCTGCCGGCGCTCGTGGGCGCCTGGCGCCACCGGGCCGGCGGGGTGCTGCTGAGCAGCTCGGGCCATTTCCCCGTCGACCGCGCCGCGCTGCAGCGCCCCGACCTGCTCGAAGGACGCCGCCCGCGCACCATCAACATGAGCACCATCGGGGACGCGCTGCTCGACGAGGCCAGGCCGGTGAAGGCCATCGTGGTCTACAACAGCAATCCCGTCGCGGTGGCGCCCGATTCGGCCAAGGTGGTGGCGGGCTTCGCGCGCGAGGACCTCTTCACCGTGGTGCTGGAGCAGTTCCGCACCGACACCGCCGACTACGCCGATTACTTGCTGCCCGCCACCACGCAGCTGGAGCACTGGGACATCCACACCAGCTACGGCCACACCGACGTGCTGCTGAACCGCCCCGCGGTCGCGCCGCGCGGCGAGGCCCGCAGCAACGCCTGGGTGTTCCGCGAGCTGGCCCGCCGCATGGACTTCGATGAGCCCTGCTTCTCGGACGACGACCAGGCGCTGTGCCGCACCGCATTCGCCGAGAACGCCATCGACTACGCACAGATGCTGACCCAGGGCTTCACGACTGTGAAGCTGCCCGAGGCGCCGTTCGCCGAAGGCCAATTCCCCACGCCCTCGGGCCGCTGCGAATTCTTCAGCGCGCGCCTCGAAGCCATGGGCATGGACGGCGTGCCCGACCACGTGCCCAACTGGGAACCGGCCGGCAGCTCGACTGAATTTCCGCTCGCGATGATCTCGCCGCCCGCGCGCAACTTCCTGAACTCCACCTTCGTCAACGTGACGAGCCTGCGTGCCATCGAGGTCGAGCCGCTGCTCGAAATCCACGCGGCCGACGCGGCCGCGCGTGGCATCGAGGACGGCGCGATGGTGCGCGTGTTCAACCAACGCGGCGAGCACCGCTGCCGCGCAGAGGTGTCGCGCCGCGCGCGCCAGGGCGTGGTGCACGGCATGGGTATCTGGTGGCGCAAGTTCGGCGGCGACGGCACCAACGTCAACCAGCTCACGAGCCAGCGCCTGACGGACATCGGCCGCGGTCCTACTTTTTACGACTGCCTCGTCGAAGTCGAACGCGTGTGAGGGCGATCACGGTACTGACACTGGCCGGCGCCCTGTTCCTCACGGGTTGCGCCGACCTCCGCTACTACTGGCAGTCCGCCAGCGGCCACATCGGCATCATGCGGGCCGCCAAGCCCGTGCCCGAGTGGCTCGCGGACCCGGCCATCTCGGCGCCGCTCAAGGCCAAGCTCGAACTCACGCAGCGCATCCGCCGCTTCGCCTCGGTCGAGCTCGGCCTGCCCGACAACGCCAGCTACAAGTCGTATGCCGACCTGCACCGCCCCGCGGCCGTGTGGAACGTGGTGGCCGCGCCGCCGTACTCGCTCACGCTCAAGAGCTGGTGCTTTCCGGTCGCCGGCTGCGTGGGTTACCGCGGCTACTACAGCGAGGCCGCGGCCAGGACCGAAGCCGAGGCGCAGCGCGCACTCGACCTCGAAGTGGCCGTGTACCCCGTGCCCGCGTATTCGACGCTGGGCTGGATGAACTGGGCCGGCGGCGATCCGCTGCTCTCCACCTTCATCGGCTATCCCGAAGGCGAGCTCGCGCGCCTCGTGTTCCACGAACTGGCGCACCAGGTGCTGTACGTGCCGGGCGACACGGTGTTCAACGAGTCGTATGCCACGGCGGTCGAGCGCATCGGCGGCGGGATGTGGCTGCAGCGCGAAGCCGGCGAGGCGGCGCGCCGCGAGTACGCGCAGTTCGACGGCCAGCGCCAGGATTTCCGCGCGCTGGCCCTCAACACGCGCCGCGCGCTCACGCAGTTGTACGAGTCGCCCGAGGCCAAGGCCAAGGACTGGGCCGCCGTCGAGACGATGAAGAAGGCCGCGATGGCCGACTTCCGCGCGCGCTACGCCGAGCTGAGGAAAGGCTGGCCCGGCCCGCGCCAGGGCGCCTACGATGGCTGGGTGGCGCGCGCCAACAACGCAGCCTTCGGTGCGCAGGGCGCCTACGACGACCTGGTGCCGACTTTCGAGGCGCTGTTCGAGCGCGAAGGCCGCGACTGGCCGCGCTTCTACACTGAGGTCCGGCGCATTGCCGCGCTGTCGACCATGGAAGAACGCCGGAGTGCCTTGCAGGCCGCCACGGGCATCCTGCAGACCCATTCCAGCGACAACAACAACGGAGATCACGGTGCCTGACATCCATATCGAAAGAAACCACACGCTGGGCATTGCCGGCGCCCGCGAAGTCGCGCGCCAATGGGTGCAGCAGGTCGAAGAGGACTACGGCCTGGAGTGCACCTACACCGAGGGCAAGGACTGCGACGTTGCCCAGTTCAGCCGCCCCGGCATCGACGGCACGGTCGAGGTCACGGCAAGCACCTTCAAGCTCGAGGCCACGCTGGGCTTCCTGTTCAGCAGCTTCAGCGAGCAGATCGAGCAAAAGATCTCGCGCAACCTCGACGAGCTGCTCGATTCGCCGAACGGCGGCACGCGCTTCGCCTGAACCCGAGGCGGCTCACACGATCGTGTAGCCGCCATCGACCGGCAGCGCCACGCCGCTGACCATCGATGCGCCATCGGAGAGCAGGAAGAGGATCGGCGCCACCACCTCCTCGACCTGCGCAAACCTTCCCATCGGAATGTTCCTCAAGGCCGCCGCGCTCTTGGCCGGATCGGCCCAGGCCTGTTCGGCCATCGGCGTGAGCGTCACCGTCGGATTCACGCTGTTTACGCGAATGCCGTGCGGCCCGAACTCGAGGCACAACGAGCGCGTGATCGCGTCCATCGCCGCCTTCGATGCGCAATAGCAAAGATGCGCATCGAGCGCGACCAGCGCGGCCTGGCTCGACACGTTGACGATGCTGCCGCGCACGCCGGCCGCGATCATCGCCTTGCCGCAGCGCGAAGCGACCAGTGCCGCGGCGCGCGCGTTGACGGCCATCACGGCGTCGAAGCTCTCGGCCTGCAGGTCGAGCGCGGATTCGAGCCATGCGATGCCGGCGCAGTTCACCACGAGGTGGAAGGCTGGCAGCGGTGCGAGCGCGCGTTCCAATGCGGCCGCATCGCCGACGTCGATCACCAGTGGCGTGCAGCCGGCCTCCGCATGCAGCGCATCGAGTGCCGCCGTGTTGCGCCCCACGGCCGTCACCGCCGCGCCCGATTGTGCGAGCCGCACCGCCACCGCGCGGCCGATGCCGCTGCTTGCGCCGGTCACGAGTGCGCGCCGGCCGGAGAAGTCGAAGGAGGTCGTCATGTCAGTCGGTGCATCGCATCGCGCAATGCGGGGTAGAGGGATTTGTAGATATCGAAACGCTCGCGGTAGACAGCCTGCGCCGCAGGCTCGGGCCGCGCGCGTTCCACCAGCGTGACCCAGCCGCGCTCGGCCGTCGCCGCATCGACCAGCCCCGCGCCGAGCGCCGCGAGCATCGCCGCGCCGAGGGCCGCCTCGACCTCTTCCTCGATGGTGAGCACCGGGTAGCCGGTGATGTCCGCGACGATCTGCATCCACAGGTCCGAATGCGCCGCACCGCCGACCACGATGAGGCGCTCGTCCAGCGGCTGCCCGCTTTGCCGGCCGGCCTCGATGTTGTGCTGCAGCGCGAAGCTCACGCCTTCGAGCACCGCACGGTAGAGATGCGCGCGGCTGTGCGCGAGCGAGAGGCCGATGAACGCGCCCTTGGCCTGTGCGTCCCAGATCGGGCTGCGCTCGCCCATCAGGTAGGGCAGGAAGACCAGGCCCTCCGCGCCGGGCGGCACGTCGACGGCCTTGCGCTCGATCAGCGCATGCGCGTCCTCGCCGGTGCGCGCAGCCTCGGCCACCTCGGCCTGGCAGAAGGCTTCGCGGAACCAGGTGACGGCCGCGCCCGCGGTGATCGCGCCGCCGAACACATAGCTTCGGTCGGCGCCGCGGTAGACGTGCGGCATCGTGATGAGCTTGTGGCGCGCGTCCACCGTGGGACTCACGAAGCCCCAGCACATGCTGGTGCCGATCATCGCGACGTGGTCGCCGCTGCCGGTCACGCCCGCACAGAACGTGGCCACCGCCGCATCGACACCGCCAGCCATCAGCGGCATGCCTTCGGCAAGGCCGAGCTTCGCGGCCCATTCGGCATTCAAGCCACCGACCACATCGCTGGATTCGACAAGGCGCGGCGGCATCATGCGCACTGGAATGCCGAGCATGCCGAGCGCTTCATCCGACCAAGCGCGCCGCGCCGCGTCGTACACGCCGCCGATGTTGCCGGCCGAGCTGTGGTCGACCGCGAGCTCGCCGGTGAGCCGCCAGTTGATGTAGCTGTTGGGCGGCAGGAACCAGCGCGTCTTCGCCCACACCTCGGGCCGGTGCTCGCGAATCCACAGCATCTTGGTGTAGCCGTAGTAGCTGTCCACGCCATTGCCGGTGATAGCCTGCAGCTTCGCGACGTCGACGTTCGCATTCACCGCATCGACCTCGGCGGTGGCGCGGCGGTCCATCCAGATCAGGCACGGGTGCAGCGGCTGCATCGCCTCGTCGACCGGGATGCCCGCGCCGCCGTAGAGGCTGCTCACGCACATCGCGGCGATGTCCGCGGGCGCGACCTTGCTCTTCGCCACGCAGGCGCGCACGCTCTCGCACACCGCGTCGAACCACACCGCACAGTCCTGCTGCGCCCACAGCGGCTTCGGCGTCTCGGGCTGGTAGGCCACGCTCGCCTGCGCATGCACCTTGCCGTCGATGCCGACCAGCAGGCACTTGGTGCTCTGCGTGCCGATGTCGACGCCGATCACGTACTTCATGACGTCTCGTTCCGCTGCTGGGGCTGCGGCTTGAGCAGCACCTTGATCGAGTCGAGCGAGTTGGCCAGCGCGAACGCACGTTCCCATTCGGTGAGCGGGAAGTCGTGCGTCACGATGCCCTTGGAGGTGACGAGCCCGCGCGCCAGCAGGTCGATGGCGATCGGGTAGCAGTACGGCCCCAGGTGCGCGCCGCGCACGTCGAGCTCCTTGCGGTCGCCGATGATCGACCAGTCGGCGCTGGTCTCCGAGCCGAACACGCTGAACTCGACGAAGCGGCCGAGCTTGCGGATCATTTCCAGCCCCTGCGTCACGCCGATGGGCGCGCCGGTGGTCTCGATGTACACATCGCAGCCGTAGCCTTCGGTCAGGCCCTTGACGACGGCATCGGCGTTCTCGGTCTTCGGGTTGATCGTCACGTCGGCGCCGTACGCCTTCGCAAGCGCGAGGCGCTCGGGCACGAGGTCGATCACGATCAGCTTCTTCGGTGTCTTGAGCCGCGCGGCCTGCACCATCATCAGCCCGAGTGGGCCGGCGCCCGCGATCACCACCACGTCGTCGAGCTGGATGTCGCCGCGGTTCACCGTGTGGATCGCGCACGAGAGCGGTTCGATGATGGCCGCGTCTTCCAGCGAGATGCCGTCGGGGATCTTGTGCACGCGCGAGGTCGGCGGCAGCCGCATGTAGTCGGCCATGCCGCCATCGGCCACGATGCGCTGGAAGCCGAAGATGTTGTGCACCTCGCACATCCAGTACTTGCCCGAAGTGCAGAAGCGGCACTTGCCGCAGGGCACGATCTGCTCGGCGATCACGCGGTCGCCTTTCTCCACGCCGAAGTGTTCGGCCGCGCCTTCGCCCAGCGCCTCGACGTAGCCGAAGAATTCATGGCCCGGGATGACCGGCGCCTTGACCCACGAGGGCTGGCCGTCGCCGCCCCAGAACATCTTCGCGCCCGAGTGGCACTTGCAGTCGGAGGCGCAGATGCCGCAGGCCGCGATGGAGATCAGCACTTCGTTGCGGCCGATGGTGGGCATCGGGACGGTTTCGAGGCGGTAGTCCTTCGGGCCGTGGCACACGACGGCCTGCATGGCGGCGAGTTCGCCGATGGCGCCCGAGGCGCCGGGCTGGAGCTTTTGATAAGACATGGGTTCCTTGAGGTGAGAGGGTGTTGGTATTGGTGTTTGGTTTTTCTCCCTCCCCTTCCGGGGGAGGGCAGGGGTGGGGGCAAGCGGCGGTCGATGAGGCGCTGTGGTTGAACCAGCGCCGCTTGCCCCCATCCCGGCCTTCCCCCGGGAGGGGAAGGAGCAAGACAAAAAGGTCAGCGTTTGGCTTCTCTGCTGATGAAGATCGCAAGGAGCACGATGCCGCCTTTGATGATCAATTGCAGATACGGCGACACGCCGATCATGTTGAGACCGTTGTTCAGCACGCCGAGCAGCAGCGCGCCGACCAGCGTGCCGACGATGGCGCCGCGGCCGCCCGCGATGGACGTGCCGCCCATCACCACCGCCGCGATCGCATCGAGCTCGAAGCCCACGCCAACGCCGGGCTGTCCGCTCGTGACGCGCGCCGCCTGCACGATGCCGGCGATCGCCGCGGTGAGACCGCTCAGCGCATAGACGAGCAGCTTGTAGCGCGACACGCGCACGCCAGACAGGCGCGTCGCTTCTTCATTGCCGCCGATGGCATACACGTAGCGCCCGAGCGGCGCCATGTTCAGCAGCACATACGCCACGAGGTACGTCGCCAGCATGATGAGGATCGGCACCTTGATGCCCGCGAGCACGCCGCCGCCGAGGAAGGCGAACGACTCCGGCAGCCCGTCGATCGGATAGCCGCCGGTGTAGATCAGCGCAATGCCGCGCGCGATGCCCATGGTGGCGAGCGTCACGATGATCGGGGGCATGCGCAGGTACGCCACGCAGTAGCCGTTGAAGAGGCCGATCACCACGCCCACCGCCAGCCCGAGCGGCACGGCGAGCATCGGCGGCAGCCCGAACTGCACCATCATTCCCGAGGCCAGCGTGCCCGACAGCGCCACCACCGCGCCCACCGAGAGGTCGATGCCGCCGGTCAGGATCGCGGCCGTCATGCCCACCGCGATGATCGCGTTGATCGACGACTGCAGCGCGATGTTCTGCAGGTTGCCCCAGGAGAGAAAGTTATCGGTCGCGACGATCATGAAGACCGAGATCGCGACCAGCCCGACCAGCGGCAGGAAAGCCGTCGAGCGGCGCAGCTGGGTGAAGAACCCACCAGTGGGAGCTTGAGGAGTGGGCGGCGTGGGATGGCTGGCGGTGGCATTCATTGCGAACCCCCTGTGGTTGCGTGGCGCATGATGTCGCCCGAGTTGATGGAGTCGCCCTCCAGCGTGGCCACGATGGACCCGCCCGAGAACACGGCGACGCGGTCGCACATGCCGACGATCTCGGGCAGCTCGCTCGAGATCATCACGATGGCTTTGCCCTGGCGCGTGAGTTCGCGCATCAGGATGTAGATCTCGGCCTTGGCGCCGACGTCGATGCCGCGCGTGGGCTCGTCGAAGATCAGCACTTCGCTCGCGTGGCCGAGCCAGCGCGCGATCACCACCTTCTGCTGGTTGCCGCCCGAGAGCGTGGCCACGCGCGTCTCGATGCTCGGGGCCTTCACGCCGACGCGCTTGGCGAGTTCACCGGCAGCCTGCTTCTCCGACTTCTGGCTCACGAGCCCGGCGCTCCTGTGCTTGCCCAGGTTGTTCATCGAGATGTTGAAGCGGATCGTGAAGTCGGTGATCAGCCCTTCCACCTTGCGGCTCTCGGGCAGGAGGCCGATGCCGTTCGCGAGCGCCTCGGTCGGGTCGTTCAGGCGCACGGGCTTGCCATTGCGCAGCACCGTCTTGCGGTGCACGCGGTCGGCGCCCATCATCCCGAGCGCGAGTTCGGTGCGGCCCGACCCCACGAGCCCCGCGAAGCCGAGGATCTCGCCTTCGTGCAACTCGAAGCGGTTGACCGGCCCGCCCTTGGCAAGCTGGATCTCCGGCACTTCGAGCACCTTGCGTCCGCGCGGCGCGGGCTGCGGCTTCGGCGGAAAGTTGTGCTCGATCTTGCGGCCCACCATCATCCGGACCAGCGCATCGATATCGGTCGCACCCACGTCCGCGTGCCCCGCGTTGGCGCCGTCGCGCAGCACGCTGATGCGGTCGCACACCTCGAAGATCTCGTCCAGGTGGTGCGAGATGAAGATCATCGCCACGCCCTTGGCGCGCAGCTCCCGCATGATCCTGAAGAGATGCCCGGCCTCGTTTGGTGTGAGCGTGGCGGTCGGCTCGTCGAGCACCAGCAGGCGCGCCTTCAGCGACAGCGCCTTGCCGATCTCCACGAACTGCTGCTGCGCGACCGAGAGCCGGCAGATCGGCACATCGAGGTCGATCTGCACGCCCAGCTCGTCGAAGAGCTGCTGTGCCGAGCGCTTCATCGCCGCCTTGTCCATCAGCCCGAAGCGGTTCTTCAGGTAGCGGCCGAGGAAGATGTTCTCCACCGCGTTCAGGTACGGGATGAGGCTGAACTCCTGGAAGATGATGCCGATGCCCGCCGCGATGGCGTCGTTGTAGCCCGCGAACCTGCGCTCGCTGCCTTCGATGAAGATGCGGCCCTCGTCGGCCTGGTAGATGCCGCCGAGGATCTTCATCAGCGTCGACTTGCCCGCGCCGTTCTCGCCGAGCAGCGCGTGCACCTCGCCCTTGCGGATCGAGAGGTCGATGCCCGAGAGTGCCTTCACGCCCGGAAAGCGCTTGGACACGCCTTCCAGCCGGAGCATTTCTTCGCCTTCTGCGGAGGTCATGGCCGGGCCGCTTACCAGGTGAAGGTCTTCGCGCCCTCGGCGTCGATCAGCTTCACGTCCACCGGCACCGCGGCCGGCACGTTGGCGCCCCACTTCTTGGCGAGCGCGATGCCGATGGCCAGGCGGATCTGGTCGCGCGGGTACTGCGCGGTGGTCGCGATGAACTTCGAACCCGGCTTCTGCATCGCCTTGATCGCCTCGGGCGCACCGTCCACGCTGGTGAGCTTCACGTCCTTGCCGCTCGCATCGATGGCCGCGAGCGCGCCCATCGAGCCGCCGTCGTTCACGCTGAAGATGCCCTTCAGGTCCTTGTTGGCCTGCAGGATGTTCTCGGTCACGGTGAGCGCGGTGGCGCGCTCCTGCTTGCCGTTCTGCGTGCTCACGACCTTGATGCCGGGGTACTTGGCGAGCGCTTCGCGGCAGCCCTTCACCCGCTCCAGGATCGGCACGACCGGAATGCCGTCGAGGATCGCCACGTCGCCCTTCTCGCCGATGCTCTTGGCAAGGTATTCGCACGCCAGGCGTCCGGCGTCGGTGTTCTTGGAGCCGACGAAGGAGTCGACCGGGCCTTGCGCATTCGCATCGACCGCCACCACGATCAGCCCCGCCTTCTTGGCCGAGCGCACCGCCGACTGCACGCCGGTGGAGTCGGTGGGGTTCAGCAGCAGGATGTCGACCTTCTTCTGGATCATGTCTTCCACGTCGCCGATCTGCTTGGCCACGTCGTGCCGCGCGTCGGTGGTGACCACGGTCGCGCCGATGGTGGCCGCGGCTTCTTCGAGCGCCTGTTTCATCGTCACGAAGTAGGGGTTGTTCAGCTCCTGGAAGGTCATGCCGATGCGCAGCGGCTGCTTGGGCACCTGGGCCTGGGCGGCGGTCGCGCCGCAGGCGAGGGCGAGGGCGGCGGTGAGGGCGGTGGCTTTGAGAAGGTTCTTCATGGTTGCGGTCTCCTTGGGTGTTTGACTGACTGACTAGCTGGCTGACAAAAAACGCGGGCAAAGGCTCGCCCCACGCGGCGCCCGGAGCGCCGCGCCGGTAACGACGCGGGGAACAGGAAAACGAACGCCGGCTACGGCGAACTGGCGGCACGCGAGGCCGCGGCCTGCATGCGATGGAAGTTGCGGAACTTGGTCGGCGGCATGCGCTTGTGCAGGAGGAACTGCCGGTTGAAGTTCGACACGTTGTTGAAGCCCACGTCCATGCAGACGTCGAGCACCGGTTTTTCGCTGCTGGTGAGGAGCTCGCAGGCGCGGCTGATGCGCAGCCGGTTCACATAGCGCACGAACGACTGGCCCGTGTGCTTGCGGAACGACCGCGAGAACGCGCTCGGGCTCTGGCCCACCAGCTCGGCCAGCATGGGCTCGCGCAGTTCGTCGCCGAGATTGGCGGCGATGTGCGCGAGCACGTTGTTGATGGCGTGCGACATGAAGGCCTTCGGGTCGGGCTTGAACGCGGGGCTTGCGAGCCGCTGGCGGTCGTGGCTGTCGACCAGCAGCTCGAGCAGCGAGAGCAGCAGGATCACGCGGCGCAGGCCCCGCGCTTCGAGCAGCGATTCCATGATCGGCTTGGCCGCGACGGCCGTCTCGGCGGAGAACAGCAGGCCCGAGCCCGATTCGGCCAGCAGCGGCACGATGCGCTGGAATTCGGGGAAGGCGGCGCTCATGTGGGCCATCAGTTCGGCGGGGAACTGGATCACGATGCCGCGCCGTTCGACGCTCTGGCCCGCGGGCACGTCGCTGATCCAGTTGTGCGGCAGGTCGGGCCCCATCAGAACGAGGTTGCCGGGTTCGAAGTGCCCCACGTGATCACCCACGAAGTAGACCCCCTTGGTCTCCACGATCAGCTGGATCTCGTACTCGGGATGAAAGTGCCAGCGCACCGTGCGGTACGGATAGCCGTGCGCCCAGGCGGTGAACGATTCATCGCTGCGGACTTCGACGATTTCCAGATCGGGTTGCATGAGCGGTTCCTTTTCCTTGTCTCTTTGTTCTGTGGGTGGCGCGTGACAGCGTGGGGCGGACTGTACGAATCGCCCAGGACGCCAACAACCAGAGATGAGGCCTGAAATTGATACTTTTTTGACCTTTGCACAAGCGGGTTGGCGAAGGCATTGCAGTGCAGCAAACCTCTTTCTCCTCGGGAGAGAGCGGCTGCCGGCGGGCGATTGCTGCGGTGCGGGAAGTGCCGGAAATGCGGTGTCAAGAATTCATAGGTGTTTTCCCGCCCCGGAGGGCGCTCGCCGTGACGCGGCACACTCTGGCGCCATGACGAAAACCACTTCTTCCCAAGCCACGCCGACCACCGCCGGCCCGCTGGCCGGCCTCAAGGTCGTCGAGCTCGGCCAGCTGATCGCCGGGCCCTTCGCCGCACGCACGCTGGCCGACTTCGGCGCCGAGGTGGTGAAGATCGAGCCGCCCGGCGCGGGTGATCCGCTGCGCACCTGGCGGTTGCTGAAAGATGGCACTTCGGTCTGGTGGCAGGTGCAGTCGCGCAACAAGCGCTCGCTGGCGCTCGACCTGCGCGAGCCCGAGGCGCAGGCGATCGTGCGGCAGCTCGCGGCCGAGGCCGACGTGCTGATCGAGAACTTCCGCCCCGGCGCGATGGAAGGCTGGGGCCTCGGCCCCGACGCGCTGCTGGCCGCCAACCCCGCGCTCGTGATGCTGCGCATCAGCGGCTACGGCCAGACCGGCCCCTACCGCGACCGCCCCGGCTTCGGCGTGGTGGCCGAGGCGATGGGCGGACTGCGCCACCTCACGGGCGAGCCGGGCCGCGTGCCGGTGCGCGTGGGCGTGTCGATCGGCGACACGCTGGCGTCATTGCACGGCGTGATCGGCGTGCTGATGGCGATGCAGCACCGCCACGCGACGGTGAGTGCCGAATACCCGAAGGGCAGGGGACAGGTGATCGACGTGGCGCTCTACGAGGCGGTCTTCAACTGCATGGAAAGCCTGCTGCCCGAGTACGGCGAATTCGGCGCCGTGCGGGAGGCCGCCGGCAGCGCGCTGCCCGGCATTGCGCCGACCAATGCGTATCGCTGCGCGGATGGCGGCTACGCGATCATTGCCGGCAATGGCGACGGCATCTTCCGCCGCCTGATGGAATGCATCGGCCGCCCGGACCTGGCGGCCGATCCCGCGCTGGTGGGCAACGCGGGCCGCGTGGCGCAGGTGGAAATGCTCGATGCCGCCATCGGCGACTGGGCGGCCGCGCGCACCGTGGACGAAGTGCTGGCCGCGCTCGATGCGGCGCACGTACCGGCCGGTCGCATCTACACCATCGCCGACATCGCGGCCGATCCGCACTACGCCGCGCGCGGCATGCTCCAGCAGGTGCGCATGCCCGACGGCAGCGCGCTCGCGGTGCCCGGCTTCGTGCCCAAGCTGTCGCTCACGCCGGCCAGCCACCGGCACAACGCGCCGGCGCTGGGGGCGGACACCGATGCGGTGCTGAAGGAAATCGGCCTGAGCGCCGAGCAGATCGCCGCGCTGCGTGCGCGCGGCATCGTGGGTTAGCCGGCACGCGGCATCCATTCATTCATTGGCCTGCAATGGGGCCCATGCGATAAACCGGTCAACAAGGAGAGTCCATGGCAGCAGCGAGCAAGCGGCAGGAAGCACCGAAGCGAACCCACGTGGCGCGTGACACCGGGCACGCGCAGCAGCCGGCGAAAGGCGAGATCTCGAAGTCGGACGGCGAGCACATCGAGCGCCTGCTGCAGATGCTGCGCCTGCGTCGCATGGTGGCGGAGCCCAAGTTCTCGGACGACGTCATCGTGTGGCCTTCGCGGAGTGCCGCGCCCGGCGGCGCGGAGTTCGCGACGCTGAGCGCGATCAACCTGGGCAATGCGGCGGAGGCGCTCGGCCAAAGGGTGGAGGGCCGCGGCGTTCCGCGCATGAAGCTCGTCAAGCAGATCGACGACGTGTCCGTGATGAAGGCCAATTCGTCCGCGCTGCTGGCGATGCGCCGGAACACGCCCGGGCTGCGGATCGCACCCGCCGCATGGGCCTACCTCCAGTACATCCGACCGCTGGGCGACGAGCTGGATTCCAGTGCGATCCAGGTGGCGGCGGGGGCCAAGGTCAAGCGCTTCGAGCTGCATCTTGCGGACCCGCAGGGCAAGCCCGTGGTGGGCGTGCGGGTCAAGGCGCTCGTGAATTGGGATGGCGCGCACGTGCCCGCGGTGACCGACAGCCGGGGCATCGCGGACCTGGGAATCCCGGTGCTCTACCCGCGGGTGGAAATGATCCTGGTCGAGCCCGAGCACACGCACTGGTCGGTTTTCGTCAAGGGGTTCGACCGCGTCGCGGCGCCGAAGCGATTGAATGTGCAGGCCTTGCCGCTGGTGCCCGACAGCTTCCAGCTGCTGGCGAACTACGCGCCCTACGACCCGGAGGCGGGCGCGGGCGTGACGGTCGGCGTGATCGACAGCGGCGTCGGGCCGCATGCGGACATTGCCGTGGCGGGCGGCGCCTGTTTCGTCACCGGCGAGAACGCCGCGGATTTCCTGGACAACGGCATCGGGCACGGGACCCACGTCGCCGGAATCATCGCGGGCAGGAAGGCCGCAGCCACCGGCATCCACGGCCTCGCGCCGGCCTGCCGGCTGCTGGCCTACCGCGTCTGTCCCAAGAGCGGCGAACGCGGGCGCGCGAAATCGACCGACATTGCCAGCGCGCTCGAACGCGCGATCGCCGACGGCTGCCACATCGTCAACATCAGCATGGGCAGCCTGGAGCCGATGCCGGAGATGCCCGATGTGCTCCAGCGCGCACGCGATGCCGGCGTGGTGGTGTTCGCCGCCACCGGCAACGACGGCCAGCCGCTCTTGCGCTATCCGGCCCGCTACAGCCACACGATGGCGGTCGGCGCGCTGGGGCGCGACGGCACGTTTCCGGCGGACTGCCCCGAGAGCTTTCAGGAGAGCGAGATCCGCCGCAAGAAGGAATTCGTCGCCGAGTTCTCCAACTACGGGCTGTCGACCGATTTCATCGGCCCCGGCGTGGCCGTGCTGTCGACGTTTCCGGGCGACAGGTACGCCATGATGTCCGGCACCTCCATGGCCACGCCCTACACCTCGGGCATGGCGGCCCGTCTGTTGTCAGGGAATTCGAAGCTGCTTAACATGCCAAACGGCCCCGAGAGGGCCGACGCCATCGTCACGATGCTGTCGCAGGCAGCGCAAAGAGTGGGGTGGCCCGCCGAATATGAAGGTTTTGGAGTTCTGAAGAAGTGACCAGCGTCGTCTTGACCTACACAGGCAGCCCCGGCAAGAAGTTGTCGGCGGAAGCGCGGCTGCGCCGCTGCGTGCCCGGGGTCGTGCTCACGCCGAAGACGGGCACCCTGGTGGAAGCCCAGGTCGACGACGAGCAGCTCGCGGCGATCGAGCAGAACCCCGAATGGGCCGTGTCCCAGCCCACCTTCGCGGAAATCCGCAAGCCTGTCTTCAATCTGAAAAACGCACGCGCCAAGCTCGCGAAGTAGCCGAAAGGCGCCCGTGGCCGTTGTCGGCCATGGCGTTTTCTTGAAGAGGGAGCTTCATGTCCGATACAGACATCCAGGTCGTGAGCAGTTCGTGGGCCGGCATCCAGCGCGTCGCCGCCATCCCGAAGCCACCGGAATTCTTCAAGGGCCGCAAGGGCTACGAGCCCGGATTCTTCGGCGGCGACAACCGCGTGGAATTGCCATCGATGGGCGATGCCATCGACATGGACGACATCGCAACGCTCGACGATGGCTCCTTCGAGCTCAGGTACCAGCACTTCAGCACGGTGCAATGCATCTCCCGGCGCGTGCCGCTTTATTCCGCGTGCAACATCGACGGGTCGAAGTCGAAGAACGTGCCGCGCCACGACACCTGGAACTACGACGGCCGCATCAGGAAGGAATACCAGATGCTGCGGGAGGCCTACGGCCCCGAGCAGGAGCAGAAATTCTCCCGCGGCCACATGACGCGCAGGCAGGACCCGAACTGGGGCTCGCTGGCCACGGCGCAGCGAGCCAATATCGACACCTTCTTCGCCACCAACGCCTGCCCCCAGTGGCAGCCCTTCAACGACGGGCTGTGGGGCGACCTGGAGGACTACATCCTGGGCAATGCGCAGGGCGACGACAAGCGCATCAGCGTGTTCACCGGCCCCATCCTTCGGGCGGACGACCCGGAGCGTTTCGGCATCCGGATTCCGCGGGATTTCTGGAAGGTCGTCGCCTTTATCAGCGAGGCGACGGGCGAACTGAGCGCCATCGCCTACCTGATGAGCCAGGCACGTACCTCGATTCGGGCGTGGCGCGCGACCTGGAAGATTTCGGCACTTCGCAGCGTCCGCTCGCATTCGTCGAGGCGGAGACCGGGCTCCGCTTCGAAAGCCTGGAAGGGCGCGACGTGCTCGACGGGGCGGACCTCGCGTTCGTCCAGCCCATCCGGCGCTTCACCGACACGAAGCTGCCGGCCTGAGCGGCTCCGGTCCGGCCGTTCAGCCGCGCAGGGACTCGATCAGGTCGATGTACTTCTGCTTGGCCTCGTCGCTGCTCGCGCCCTTCTGGGCGGTCCAGGCGTCCCACTTGGCGCGCGCGACGATGTCGCTGAAGCTGGGCTTCTTGGCGGTGTTGTCGCCTTCGGTGGCCTGCTTGAAGAGGCCGTAGATCTTCAGCAGCGTGGGGTTGTCGGGGCGCTCGGCCAGCAGCTTGGAGTTGGCCTGGGCGGCTTCGAATTGGGCGTTGAGGTCGGACATGGTGGATGGATCCATCGAAAAACAAAACGGGAATCCCGCATCTTAAGTTGCGCGGTACATGCCCGTACCGGGCGGGGCCTGACTCAGTCGCGCAGGCCCGCCCGTGCGAGTTCCACGTCCAGCCGCTCCCGCGCATCCGCCGGCTCCATCGCCGCGGCCTTTTCGTAGAGCCGGGTGGCCTCGGCCATGCGCGAGTCGCCATGCAGCATCAGTAGCGCGCGGGCGTACTCCATCATTCCGGCGGGCGAGTGCGGGTGCAGTTCGAGTCCGCGCTCGAACAATTCCACCGAGGTCTCGGCACGCACGCCGTAGGTCATGCGGCCGACCAGCGCGCCCACCTTGTCGATCACTTCGGCGTGGAACGCGGCCAGCGCGAGGTGCGCGTCGGCGTGCTCTGGCTGCAGCGCGATCACATGCTCCAGCGCGCCCTTGAGCTTGCTGCCCAGGCCCTGCGCCAGCGCGCGCGCCACGCTGATGCCCTGGCTGTAGCGGCCCAGCGCATAGGCCTGCCAGTAGAGCGCCTGGCAGTTGTCGGGCTCGGCGGCGGCCTGCGCCCCGGCGCGCTCGATCACCTGGCGGAACATCGCGAGCCGGGTGGCCTCGCGCGGCTCGAGGTAGTTGGCATAGATGGCGGTGGCCTGGTTGGCGAGCACCAGGCCCTCGGAGCCGTGCAGCAGGCCGATGGCGGCGGCGCGTTCGAAATCGCCGCTGTGGTACAGCGCCCAGCCTTCGGCCAGCGGCGCATCGGCGTCCGGCGGCGGCAGGTGGTGGCCGGCATGCAGGCGCGGCCAATGGGGCAGCACGCTGCGTGCGTCGAAGCGCGGCACGTCGGCGTAGGGCAGGGGCGTCCACGGTTCCGCGTTGGCGGCGACCGGGCCGGCGGACATCAGCGAGAGCGGTTTGAAATCGGGGTGGGGCATGGTGTGGACAGGCCCTAGGCCGCCATGTCGACAGTGGGAGCCACGTTGTGCGTGGCATCTTCGCCGTTGTAGGCATTGCTGAGTGTCAGCAGATGCCGTCGTTGTTCCCGTCCGAGGTAGGGCGCGAGCAGGTGCAGGGTGTGGTGGCCGCCGCGCATCAGCGCGCCCTGCGCATGCGCCGGTTCGAGCGCCTCGCGCGGATTGCGCACGTATTCGTAGCTCAGCCAGTAGGTGAGCACCACGACCATGCTCTGGGCCAGCGGATCGATCTCGTGCGCGTCGATGTCCAGGTGGCCGGCGCGGCTGAGGCCGGAGATCAGCTGGCGGATCGCGCGGGTCTTGTTCTTGAGCACCAGCTGGAACTGCGTCTCCAGGTGGCGGTTCTTGCTCAGCAGGTCGTTCAGGTCGCGGTAGAGAAAGCGGTAGCGCCAGATCAGCTCGAACAGCGTGTGCATGAAGAACCACGCGTCTTCCACGTCGTGCACGCCTTCGCTCGCGTGCAGCAGCTCGTTGAGCTCGGCCTCGTAGCCCTGGTAGAGCTTGTTGATCAGCTCTTCCTTGGCGGGGTAGTGGTAGTAGAGATTGCCGGGGCTGATGTTGAGCTCGCCCGCGATCAGCGTGGTCGAGACGTTCGGTTCCCCGAAGCGGTTGAACAGGTCCAGTGCGGCTTCGAGGATGCGTTGCGCTGTGCGGCGTGGCGCCTTCTTTGCCATGTCGGTGCCCCCGGTGTGTCTCTTGGTCTTGGGAACACTCTAGCGTATGTGCACTGCACCATGAACGGTGCAGGACATGTTTTGCGGCGCTTAATTTTTGTGCAGTGCCGCAATTTGGTTGGCGTCAGCCGGCCTTGGGGCTGCGCAGTGTCTTCTTCGCGGCGGTTGTGGATGCCGCGGTCTTGCGCGCGGTGGTCTTGCGGGTGGTCGCCGCCGCCTTCGCATTGCCCTTCAATTGCGCTTCGAGGGCCTCGACGCGTGCCTGCAGCGCGGCCATGTCGGCGGCCGAGGGGACACCGAGTTTTTCGAGGGCGCGCGCCACGCGCTCCTCGAAGATGTTCTCCAGCTTGCCCCACTGGCCCGCGGCCTTGGTGCCGAACTCGCTGGCGAAGCCGGCCATGCGCTGCTGGGCCTGGGCGAGGGTTTCCTCGGCGGCGGCCTGGGTCTTCTTCTGCATGCCGGCGCCGTCCTTGACCAGCGCCTCGAAGGCCTTGCTGCCCTCCTGCTGCATCTTGGCGAAGGCGCCGAGGCCGGCGAGCCAGATCTGCTGGGCGGAATCCTTGATGCGGTCGGAGGATTTGCTGTTGCCGTTGTTGCTGTCGTCGTCTTGAGTCGCCATGCGGAGTGTTCCTTTGAAAACAATCGGCTGACTCTAGCCGCTGGGCATCGCTCCGGTTAGAGCTTCGCCTCTACGGCGACTACGGCGACTACGGCGTGGCGCCGGCTGCGCGGCTCGCGTCCAGGTGCGCCTTCGCACGCTCGGCCAATGCCATCTCGCCAGGCGTGCCGGGCGCGAAGGCTTCCACCGGCAGCGGCCGGCCGTGCGAGTCGACCGAGACGAAGACGATCAGGCATTCCGTGGTCTTTTCCATCACGCCCCCCTTCATGTCACCGCTGCGCACCTCGACCGAGATGTTCATGCTGGTGGTGCCGGTGTAGGCGAGGCGGGCCTCGACCTCGACGAGGTCGCCGATCATGATCGGCCGGTGGAAGCGGATGCTGCCGATGAAGGCGGTGACGCAATAGCGCTTGGCCCAGCTGGTCGCGCAGGCGTAGCCGGCCTCGTCGATCCACTTCATGACCGTGCCGCCGTGGACCTTGCCGCCGAAGTTGACGGTGCTGGGCTCGGCCAGAAAACGCAGGGTGATGGAAGACATGAAGGCCGCCTTTGTCGGATGGGCTGTGGTGGGGAGCCGCGATTATGCGAGCGGGCGCCCGCTTCCGGCCGCGCCGCCCGTCGCCCGGGCGTACACGCTCAGCTGCCGCTGAAAAGCTGCGCCAGCGTGCGCCGCAGCCACGCGTTGCCCGGGTCCGCGTGGAAGCGCTCGTGCCAGTGCTGCTTCACCGCGTAATCCGGCAGCGCGAAGGGCAGCTCCAGCAGCTTCACCGGCTCCTGGGTGGCCAGCACCTTGCCCAGGATGCGCGGCACCACCACGAGCAGTTCGGTGTGCGCAACGATCCGCGCCACGCTCAGAAAGCTCGACAGCCGCACCACCACGTCGCGCTTCAACCCGAGCCGCGCGATGGTCGTGTCGACGATGGCATGCCCCGTACCGGACGTGGACACCACCGCATGCGCCTCCGCCTCGAAGCGCTTGCGCGTGAGCCGCGCGCCGATGCGCGGATGGTTCTGCGCCGCGAGGCAGACGAAGTTCTGCATGAACAGCGTCTGCTGGTAGAAGCCCGCGTCCAGCTGCGGCATGAAGCCCACGGCCAGGTCGACCTCGCCGTCCTGCAGGCGGCGGCCGCTGTTGGTAGAGATGATCTCGGTCTCGATGTGCACCCCCGGCGCCACGTGCCGCAGGTGGTCGAGCAGGCCGGGCAGCAGCACCACCTCGCTGATGTCGGTCATGCAGATGCGAAAGCGCCGCTGCGCCTCGGCGGGCGCGAAGCTGCTGCGGTTGCCCTGGGCCTGCGCCAGTTGGGCCAGCACCTCGCGCAGGTTCGGGTAGATGCGCTCGGCATGCGGCGTGGGCTGCATGCCCTGCGCGGTGCGGGTGAAGAGGCGGTCGTCGAAGTGCGCCCGCAGCTTGTTGAGCGCGGTGCTGGCCGCGGCCTGTGCCATGCCCAGCCGCTCGGCGGCCTTGGAGACGTTGCCGGTCTTGTAGACCTCGTCGAACACGGCGAGCCATTCGAGATCGAGCTTGGACATGGTGTTTTCCGGCGTTCTTTGCTTAGGGCGAAAGACACCATTATCGAAATTTCGAATTCCGTGTATTGGCTGCCGGTCTTGAGGAAATAGTGGGGTGGATCAACAATGCCCGCAACGGAGACAACCACGCATGAACCCCGCTTCCGCAAGCGCCCCGAAAAGCGCCCCGGCCAACGCCGCCGAACGCAGCGACTACTACGCCCGCATCCGCCCCCTGAACCTCACCCCGCTGTGGGAGTCGCTGCACGCCCTGGTGCCGCGCGAGCCGCAGACGCCGTGCGTGCCGGCCCTCTGGCGCTACGACGAGATCCGCCCGCTGCTGATGGAGTCGGCCGACCTCATCACCGCCGAGGAGGCCGTGCGCCGCGTGCTGGTGCTGGAGAACCCGGCGCTGCCGGGCAACTCGTCGATCACGCAGTCGATCTACGCGGGCCTCCAGCTCATCATGCCGGGCGAGGTGGCGCCGTCGCACCGCCATGTGCAGTCGGCGCTGCGCTTCATTGTCGATGGCAAGGGCGCCTACACCACGGTGGGCGGCGAGCGCACCACCATGTACCCGGGCGACTTCATCATCACGCCATCGTGGGCCTGGCATGACCATGGCAACGAAGGCATCGAAGGCGTGAGCGAGCCGGTGGTGTGGCTCGACGGGCTCGACATCCCGATGCTGCGTTTCTTCGATGCGGGCTTTGCCGAGAACGACGACGCCAAGGTGCAGCACGTCGCGCGCCCGGAGGGCCACAGCCTCGCGCGCTTCGGCCACAACATGGTGCCGGTGCGACACGACCATGTGTCGGCCACCTCGCCGATCTTCAACTACCCCTATGCGCGCAGCCGCGAGGCGCTCGCGCAGTTGCAGAAACAGGAAGCGCCCGATGCGTGGCTGGGCCACAAGCTGCGCTACATCAACCCGCTGACGGGCGGCTCGCCGATGCCGACGATCTCGACCAACCTGCAGCTGCTGCCCAAGGGCTTCGCGGGCAAGACGCACCGCGCGACCGATGGCTCCGTCTACAGCGTGGTCGAAGGCCACGGCATCGCCGAGATCGCGGGCCAGCGCTTCGAGTTCGGGCCGCGCGACACCTTCGTCGTGCCGTCTTGGGCGCCGCTGCGGCTCTTGTCGCCGGTCAAGGACGTGGTGCTCTTCAGTTTCTCCGACCGCCCCGTGCAGCAGGCCATGGGCATCCTGCGCGAAGCCTTTCTCGAAGACGCCTGAACGGCGGCCGTCCTCTTTCTTTTCATTGTTTGACCGTGTGCCGCCGCGTGCGGCAGGAGCCTTCCATGTCCTTCGTTTTCACACCTCCTTCCATCGTCGGCCTGCCCATCGTCGATTCCGACAAGCTGTTCCCCGTGCGCCGCGTCTACTGCGTCGGCCGCAACTACGCGGCGCATGCCCGCGAGATGGGTTTCGATCCCGACCGCGAACCGCCGTTCTTCTTCTGCAAGCCCAACGACGACGCCTCGGTGGTGCCCGTGGCCGAAGGCCAGACGGGCGCCATTCCATACCCGCCGCTCACGAGCAACTACCACTACGAAGCCGAACTCGTGGTTGCCATCGGCAAGGGTGGCCGCGACATTCCGGTCGACCAGGCTTCGGGCTACATCCACAGCTACGCCGTCGGCCTGGACATGACGCGCCGCGACCTGCAGATGAAGATGCGCGAGCAGGGACGGCCATGGGAAATCGGCAAGGCCTTCGACTTCTCGGCGCCCATCGCGCCACTGCGCACGCTGGCCGATGTGGGCGAGATCAATGCCGGCGCGATCACGCTCACGGTCGATGGCGAAGTGCGCCAGAACAGCGACATCGCGCACCTGATCTGGTCGGTGAATGAAGTGATCGCCAATCTCTCGACGCTCTTCACGCTGCAGCCCGGCGACCTGATCTTCACCGGCACGCCCGAAGGCGTGGGCGCGGTGAAGGCGGGGCAGACGATCAAGGTCAGCATCGAGCGGCTGCCGTCGCTCACCGTTCGCATCGACTGATCGCTCGAAGCGCAAAGACCACGCGATGAGCACATCCCCCACGAAGAACCCGCCCCGCGTGCTGCTCGTCGGCGGCGGCATCGGCGGCATGGCTGCTGCGCTCGCACTCGCGCGCCTCGGTGTTTCCATCGACCTGCTCGAACAGAGCGCGGCCATCGGCGAGATCGGCGCGGGCCTGCAGCTCGGCCCCAACGCCTTCGCCGCGCTCGACGCGCTGGGCGTGGGCGAGGCGGTGCGCCGAGGCTCGGTCTTCACCGACAGGCTGGTGATGATGGATGCGGTCGATTGCAGCGAAGTGGCCTCGGTGCCGGTCGGCGAAGCCTTCCGTGCGCGCTTCAGGAATCCGTACGCGGTGAGCCACCGTGCCGACCTGCATGGCGCGATCCACGAGGCGGTGAAGCAGCATCCGCTGATCCGCTTCCACACCTCGGCGCAGGTCGAGTCCATCGACACCGGCGCGCACGGCGTCACCGCGGTCACGCGTGACGGCCGGCGCTTTCAGGCCGACGCCATCGTGGGTTGCGACGGCGTGAAGTCGGTGGTGCGCGCGAAGCTCATCGGCGATGCACCGCGCGTCTCGGGCCATGTCGTGTACCGCGCGGTCGTGCCCGCATCCGAAATGCCGACGGACCTGCGCTGGAACGCGCCCGTGGTGTGGGCCGGCCCGAACTGCCACCTGGTGCACTACCCGTTGCGCCACGGCGAGCAATACAACCTTGTCGTCACCTTCCACAGCCGCGAAGAAGAAGAGTGGGGCGTCACCGACGGCAGCAAGGAGGAAGTGCTTTCTTACTTCGAGGGCGTGCATGCGCGCCCGCGCCAACTGCTCGACCGTCCCACCTCGTGGCGCCGCTGGAGCACCGCCGACCGCGACCCGGTCGACCGCTGGAGCGAGGGCCCGGCCACGCTGCTGGGCGATGCGGCGCATCCGATGATGCAGTACCTCGCCCAGGGCGCCTGCATGGCGCTCGAAGACGCGGTGACGCTGGGCGCCGCGGTGAAGGCCTGCGATTTCGACATGACCGCCGCGTTCAAGCTGTACGAAGCCGCGCGCGTTGCCCGCACGGCGCGCGTGGTGCTGTCGGTGCGCGAGATGGGGCGGCTGTACCACGCGAAAGGTGTCGAGCGGCTGGTGCGCAACAGCCTCTGGGTGGGGCGCACGCCGGAGCGTTTCTACGATGCCGTCGAGTGGCTCTATGCGTGGCGGCCCGAGCATTGCCTGGACGATGCGCCGGCATCTCTGCAGCCTGCCGCGGCCGAGCGCACAGTCGGTGCGGCGGCTGCGCTTTCGTCGCACTGAAACGAGTTTCTTCCATCATCACTATTCGAGGCCACAGGCCCAGGAGACAAGCACCATGAACTTCTCGCGCGCATTGCTGACGGGCGCTCTCGCCCTGACTGCCACCACCGGCGCGCTGGCGCAGGCCGGCGACTTCCCGAACAGGCCCGTGACGCTGGTCACGCCATTCGCCGCCGGCAGCGGCCCCGACGCGGTGCTGCGCCTCGTGTCCGACAAGCTCTCGCGCCTGTGGAACCAGCGTGTGGTGATCGACAACAAGCCGGGTGGCGGCGGCTTCATCGCCATCGACCAGGCACGCCGCGCCGCGCCCGACGGCTACACGCTGCTGCAGCTGGACAGCGAGCACGTCGCCGCGCTGCCGCACCTGTACAAGTCGAAGAACTTCGTGACGCTGCAGCACTTCGACCCGGTGGCCTCGCTGTTCCGCACGCCCTTCTTCGTGGCGGTGGGCACCGATTCGAAGTGGAAGACCATGGGCGATCTCATCGCCGCCGCCAAGGCCGAGCCCGAAGGCGTCGTCTACGGTTCGTGGGGCGTCGGCAGCCCCGGCCATCTGGGCGCGCAGCAGCTGGAGGCGCTCACCGGCATCCGCATGCGCCACGCGCCGTACCGCGAGGTGTCGCAGCTGTATTCCAACGTCGGCACGGGCGAGGTGCCATGGGCCTTCGCGAGCATTCCGTCGAGCCAGGGCATCTACAAGGCCGGCAAGTTGCGCTACATCGCGGTTGCCGCGCCCAAACGCATTCCGCAGATGCCCGATGTGCCGACCATGGCCGAGGCGGGCGGGCCGGCGTCGCTCGAAGTCAATTCCTTCGTCTCGCTGCTCGCGCCCAAGGGCGTGCCGACGGCGGTGAAGGCCAAGATCAACGCCGATGTGGCCAAGGTCATCGCCGACCCCGAGATCCGCGCGCGCTTCGACACCTTCGCCTTCGAGCCGCTGGCGTGGTCGCCCGAGGAGATCCAGCGCAACGCCGAGGCCAAGTCGAAGGTGTACGGCGAACTGGTGCGCAGGGGCAACATCAGCCTCGAATAGCGGGAGCGCGCCTTGCCCGCTGTTCCCCTCGGCAGTTAAGCTGGCTTTCTTCGGTTTTTGTTAACTTTTTCACTTCTTTTCGCATGCACGCCAAAAAGAGAGCCCTTTTGATCGCTTGCGGCCTGGCAGCCGCCACCTTGCTGCCGCTCGCCGCCAGTGCACAGAACAGCGCCTGGCCGACCAAGCCCATCCGTTTGCTCGTGGGCTTTCCGGGCGGCTCCACGCCCGACATCGCGGCGCGTACCATCGCCGAGCCGCTGGGCAAGGCGCTGGGCCAGCCGATCGTGGTGGACAACAAGGCCGGCGCCTCGGGCAACATCGCGGCCGACCAGGTGGCCAAGGCCACCGACGACCATACGCTGGGCATCGTCATCAACGGCAATCTCACCTCGTCGAAGATGCTGTATCCGAAGCTGCCCTACGACCCGGTCAAGGACTTCACGTACCTCTCGCTGATCGCGACCGCGCCGCTCGTGCTGGTGGCGCAGAACAACCTGCCCACGGGCACCGCCTTCTTCGACGCCGCGCGCAAGGCCGGCGACAAGTGGAACTACGGCTCGGTCGGCATCGGCTCGGTCGGCCACCTGGGCATGGAGCTGCTCAAGAGCCGCGTGCCCGGCTTCAAGCCCGAGCACGTGCCCTACCAGGGCAACCCGCAGGTCATCACCGGCATGCTGGGCGACCAGGTGCAGATGGGCCTGATCCCGCCGGGCGTGGCCATGCCGCAGATCAAGGCCGGCAAGCTCAAGGCCGTGGGCCTCACCGGCGGCCGCAGCGCCTTGGTGCCCGAGATTCCGCCGCTGTCCGAAGCCGGCGTGAAGGACTTCAGCCTCGAGGTGTGGGTGGCGCTGCTCGGTCCGGCCAACCTCTCGAAGACCGCGCAGGCGCGCATCGGCCACGAACTCGAAATCGTCATGAAGGACCCCGAGGTCCGCCGCAAGCTCTTCGAGCAAGGCTGGCAGGCCGTGGGCACTTCGCCCGATGGCATGCGCACGCGTGTCAACGATGAGGCCGCGATCATGACCAAGATCATTTCCACCCGCGGCATCAAGCTCCAGTAATGACAGTCCAGCAGAAGACCCTGACCGAACCGGCACGCGAGCTGCCGGTCTTCGGCGAATACGACGTGGTGGTGGTCGGCGGCGGCCCCGCCGGCATCGCCGCCGCCGTGAGCGCCGCGCGCCATGGCGCCAACACGCTGCTGGTGGAGCGCTACGGCTTCCTCGGCGGCATGGGCACCGCGGGCGGCGTGACCAACTTCGCGGGCCTGTACGGCAAGCGCAACGGCGAGATGACGCTGCTGGTGCGCGGCGTGGCCGACGACCTGCTTGATCGCATCGGCGCGCTCGGCGGCCTCAACAAGCCGCAGGACGGCATGCAGGGCCGCATCCGCGTGCGCTCCTACGACACCTCGGCGTACAAGATCGCGGCCGACCAGCTGCTGCTCGATGCGGGCGTGAACCTCTTGTTCCATGCGTGGGCGGCGGCGGTGATCCGCGACGGCGACCGCATCGCCGCGCTCGTGGTCGAGACCAAGTCGGGCCGCCAGGCGATCCGCGCCAATGCCTTCATCGACGCCAGCGGCGACGCCGACGTGGCGGCCTTCGCGGGCGTGCCCTTCGAGGTGGGCGACGGCCACGGCAGCGGCCTCTTTCCGACCACGATGTTCCGTGTCGGCCAGGTCGATGCCGAGCCCGCGCTCGCGGCGGTGGGCGAGTTCAAGGCCATCAACGACCTGATGGCCGAGGTGCAGCAGCGCAAGCCCGGCACCTACAAGTTTCCGCGCGAAGGCGCGATCCTGCGGCCCAACATCGACCCGCGCGAATGGCGCGCCAACGTCACGCAGATCCGCAACGCGGCGGGCCGCGCGATGAACGGCGTCGATGCGCGCGAGCTCACCGAGGGCGAACTCGAAGGCCGCCGCCAGATCGCCGAGTACTTCAAGTTCATGAAGGCCGAGGTGCCGGGCTTCGCGCATTCGGCCATCGTGGAGATCGCGCCGCAGGTCGGCATCCGAGAAACGCGTCGCATCGAGGGCCTGTATGCGCTCGCGGGCGAAGACATTCTTTCGTCGGCGCGGTTCGACGACAGCATCGGCATCAACGCCTGGCCGATGGAAATGCACGCCGACGGCCGCATCGAATGGGCCTTTCCGCGCGACGACAGCCGCACCTACAACCAGCTGCCCTGGCGCATGCTGGTGCCGCGCCGGGTCGACAACCTGCTGGTGGCCGGCCGCTGCGCCGCGATGACGCACGAGGGCCAGTCGGCCGCGCGCGCAAGCGGCGGCTGCTTCGTCATGGGGCAGGCGGCTGGCACGGCGGCGGCGTCGCTGGGCAACGCGAATTTCGCGGATGTCGATGTGCCGGCGCTGCAGAAGAAGCTCGTTGCCGACGGCGCGGATATCGACCGCTGAATCCCGTGGCGCGCTAGAGTCCGGGGCTTGATGAACTCCAACCCCGGACGAAAAGTGCACCTCCTTTCGTTTTCGACCCCTGCGCGTCGTCTCCTCCTCGCCCTTTCCTGCGCCGCGCTCGGCCTCATGCAATGGGGCTGCGCAAGCACCCCCGAAGGCGAACCCGTCCACGGCAAGGACCAGGTGGTGAGCTTCCTCGCCGCCAAGGACGGCCGCAAGGTCGTCATCGCCGCGGAGAAATACCACTACGTGTTCGACGGCGACCCGTCCGTGGCCGCGCTGCTGCGCTGGAGCGGACGCGCCAAGGTCACGCCAAGCCTCAACGGCGAACTCAAGGTGGCGCGCAACAACAGCTTCGAAGGGACGTACACGCTGCTCGCCTTCGACGCCGACCTGACACCCGAAGACCGGGTCTTCCTGATCCAGACCGGTTTCGCGAAAACCGACATGAAATACGGCGACCGCACCGGCCCGGCGCTGCGCTACTTCGGCACCGTCTACGGCACGCGCTATGCGGCCGCGCCGGTCAAGCCGGCCGATGCGCTCGATTTCTCCCGTTCGTTCCTCATCAACTACGTCGAGCAGGAAACCGCCACCGGCCCCGCGGCCCAACCCGCCCCGTCGCCGCTGATCTACGACGACGAGGGCAAGCCGCTGGTGGGCGGCGTGCCCATGTTCATCGTGCAAGGCGGCACGGACTACCGCTGCCGGGCGCGCTTCATGGTCATCTGCTTCTACAAATAGCAGCGCCCCGCTGACCGGGCCGCGACAGCTCGCCGGCCCGGCCTTTGCTATGGTCGAGGGCTGCTTTTTTCCTGCACCGACTGCCCTTTGCCGATGACCACCGATCCCGCCACCGCCGCCCGCCTCGTCGACGAACTCGTCGCCCTCATGCAGCTCGAGCCGCTCGGCGGCGACCGCTTTCTCGCCCAGAGCGAAGACATCGGTACCCCCGCCGTCTTCGGCGGCCAGGTGCTCGGCCAATCGCTCGCAGCCGCGAGCCTCACGGTCGGCGCCGACCGGCCGGTGCATTCGATGCACGCCTACTTCCTGCTGCCGGGCGAGCATGCGCCCATCGAGTACAGCGTCGACCGCGTGCGCGACGGCCGCAGCTTCACCACCCGCCATGTGGTGGCGCGCCAGGGGGAGCGGATCATCTTCGAGATGTCGGCGTCGTTCCAGACGGTGGACGACGGTGTCGAACACCAGCTCGCGATGCCCGAGGTCGAAGGCCCCGAAGGCCTGGTCAGCGAACTCGACCAGCGCCTCGCCCTCGGCGACCGGCTGCCCGAGCGCTGGCGCATCAAGGGCCTGGAGCCGCACGGCATCGAGTACCGCCGGGTCGAGGCCGACGACCTGCTCACGCCCATCGTGCGGCCTTCGGAAAGTGCGATCTGGATGCGCGCCATCGCGCCGCTGCCCGACGACCCGGTCGTGCACCGCGCGCTGCTCGCCTACGCTTCCGACCACGGCCTCTTGCGCGCCGCGATGCTGCCGCACGGCCTGAGCTTCATGAGCGGCCAGGTGCGCCCCGCGAGCCTGGACCACGCGATGTGGTTCCACCGCGATTTCCGCATGGACGACTGGCTGCTCTACGTGCTCGACTCGCCCAGCGCGAGCGGTGCGCGGGGCCTGTGCCGCGGCAGCCTGTTCACGCGCGACGGGCGGCTCGTGGCTTCGACCGCGCAAGAGGGCATGCTGCGCATCGTGCGTTGAGACGAGAACCGCAATCCAAGGACACACCGAATGAAGATCTTCCACTCGCCCGCTTCGCCGTTCGTGCGCAAGTGCATGGTCGTCGCGCACGAACTCGGCATTGCCGACCGCATCGAGAAGCTGCCCAGCGCGGCCGGCCCGGTCAAGCGCGACGCCACGATCCTTCCGAAGAATCCGCTCGGCCAGGTGCCGACCTTCCTGTGCGACGACGGGCAGGTGCTGTACGACAGCCGCGTGATCTGCGAATACCTTGACGCCACGCATTCGGGGGCACTGTTCCCCGCTGGTGGCACCGAGCGCTGGGCCCGCCTCACCGAACTGGCCCTCGCCGATGGCATGACCGCCGCCGCGCTGCTCGCGCGTTACGAGACCATGCTGCGCCCCGAGGCCCTGCGCTGGAACGACTGGACAGAGGGCCAGCTTGCCAAGGTGCGCACTGGACTCGAATGGCTCGAAACGGCGGCACCGTCGTTCGGCGACCGCGTCGATATTGGGACCATCGCCTTCGGTTGTGCGTTGGGCTACATGGACTTCCGGTTCCCATCGGTTGATTGGCGTGCCGAGGCGCCGAATACCGCGAAGTGGTTCGAGACGTTCAACCAGCGGGCGTCGATGCAGGCGACGCTGCCGGCTGTCGCCTGAGTCCGTTCAGGGCGGCACTCACGCCGACGGTGGGCTCTGTTTCGCGAATGTCCTCCGGCCTGCGGCCTCCCCCTTGATTTCGCGAAACAGAGCCCACCATCAGCGTGAGCGCTTTCAGAGCGGTCGTTGATCGGCTGTTCACCCAGAGCGTGCCCAAGTGCGCAGGGCATCGGGTGCTCCCCGCAGCGAAATCAAGGGGGAGGGCGAAGCCCGGAGGACATTCGCGGAGGGGAGTACCCGGTGGCCTGTGCACCCGCCCCGAAATCTTGGCTAAATGCACCCCTCGCATGAATTCAAACCAAGGACCAACGCATGTCTTCTGAAGCACAAAAGAAAGTAGCCATCGTCACGGCCGGTGGCAGCGGCATGGGCGCCGCCGCGGCCCGCAAACTCGCGGACGACGGCTTCCGCGTTGCCATCCTCTCCTCATCGGGCAAGGGCGAAGCGCTGGCCCAGGAGCTCGGCGGCATCGGCGTGACCGGCTCGAACCAGTCGAACGACGACATCAAGCGGCTGGTCGACAAGGTGACCGACACCTGGGGCCGCGTCGATGTGCTGGTCAACAGCGCGGGCCATGGCCCTCGCGCGCCGATCCTGGAGATCACCGACGAAGACTGGCACCGCGGCATGGACGTCTACCTGCTGAGCGCGGTGCGCCCGAGCCGCCTCGTGGCGCCGCTGATGGTGAAGCAGGGCGGCGGCACGATCATCAACATCTCCACCTTCGCCGCCTTCGAGCCCGATCCCGTGTTCCCGACCTCTGGCGTGTTCCGCGCCGGCCTCGCGGCCTTCACCAAGCTCTTCGCCGACAAGTACGCCGCCGACAACGTGCGCATGAACAACGTGCTGCCTGGCTTCATCGACAGCCTGCCCGAGAAGGCCGAGTTCCGAGGCCGCATCCCGATGGGCCGCTACGGCAAGATGAGCGAGATCGCGGCCGTGATCGGCTTCCTTGCCTCCGAGGGTGGGGGCTACATCACCGGGCAGAACCTGCGGGTGGACGGCGGCATCACGCGCTCGGTGTAGTGCATGGGTCTTAAGTGGTTGTCCCCATGAGCCGGGCGGTGCCCCGGACCTAGCCTTGGCGGTTCCCGTCGGATGTCCGATGGAGCGGAAAGGCCCCCGTGGAAATTCCCGCCTCGGTGTTGAAGAACATGGATCGCACCATCCAGTCCTACGAAGCGTCCGCCCGCGAATACAACGCGATCGTGGCGGGCCACCGGCCGCCCGAGATCGTGGACGCGCTGCGCCGGATGATGCAGTTCGTGCCCGCCGGCGGCACCGTGCTCGAGATCGGCTCCGGATCGGGGCAGGACGCCGACTTCATCGAGTCCCTGGGCGGGGTCGTCAGGCGCACCGATGCGGCTCAGGCCTTTCTCGACCTGCAGGCCGAGCGCGGCAAGAAGGGCGAGCTGCTCAATGTTGTGACGGATGCGCTGGGCGGACCCTACAGCGCGATCCTTGCGATGGCCGTGCTGATCCATGTCGATCGCGAGCAGGTCCCAACGGTTCTGCGCAAGGTGTTCGAAGCGCTCGAACCCGGCGGGGTCTTCCTCGCGGGCATGCGCATCGGCGAAGGCGAGACGAACGGCGACTACCAGACCGTTTACTGGGAGAAAGACCGGTTCGCCGAAGCGCTTGCAGCGGCCGGCCTGCGAGTGCAATGGGACACGCAGTGGATCGGCCGCAAGGACGTGAGGTGGGCCGGCTTCCTCGCGTGCCGTCCGCGGGAGTGAACGCAGGCCTACACGCCGAGGTAGCGCGTCCAGAGCGAGCGGTCGGCATCGAGCGCTGCCGAATCGCCCTGCCACACCACGCGACCGCGTTCGAGGATCACATGCCGGTCGGCCAGCGGCAGCAGGCGCTGCACGTACTTGTCGACCACCAGGATCGCTTCGCCTTCGGACTTGAGCGTGGCGATGCAGTGCCAGATCTCCTCGCGGATCACCGGGGCGAGGCCTTCGGTGGCTTCGTCGAGGATCAGGAGTCGCGGGTGCGTGGAAAGCGCGCGGGCAATTGCGAGCATCTGCTGCTCGCCGCCCGAGAGCTGGTTGCCCGCGTTGGCCTTGCGTTCCGCCAGGCGCGGGAACAGGCCGTAGAGCGCCTCGACCGTCCAGCGTGGCGCGCTGCCGGGGCGCGGCCGCGCGAAGGCGCGCAGATGCTCGTCCACGCTGAGGTTCGGGAACACATGCCGGCCCTCGGGCACGATGGCCACGCCGCGCCGTGCGATCGAATCGGGCTTGTGGCCGCCGATGGCCGCGCCGCCGAACTGCACGTCGCCGCGCATCGGCGAGAGCGTGCCGGTCAGTACTTTCAACAGCGTGCTCTTGCCCATGCCGTTGCGGCCCAGCAGCGCGAGCACTTCGCCCGCGCCGATCTGGAGGTCGATGCCGAAGAGCACCTGGCTCGCGCCGTAGCCGGCCTCGATGGACTTTGCCTCGAGCAAAGTTTTCGTTGTCGTGGCCGTGCTCATGCGTGTCCTTCCGCTTCGGTCCCGAGGTACACCGCCTGCACGTCGGGGTGCCCGCGCACTTCGTCGGCCGTGCCGCTCATCAGCACGCGGCCCTGCACCAGCACGGTGAGCCGGTTGGCCAGGCGGAACACGGCGTCCATGTCGTGTTCGATCAAGAGGATGGCCATCGATTCGCGCAGCGATTCGATCAGGTCCACCATGCGCGCCGATTCGTCGGGGCCCATGCCCGCCATCGGTTCGTCGAGCAGCAGCAGCTTGGGTTCGGCCGCGAGCGCCAGCGCCACGTCGAGCGCGCGCTGGGCACCATGCGGCAGCGTGCCTGCGATGCGATCGCGTTCGCTGCCCAGGCCCACGCGATCGGCCAGCGCGATGGCGCGCTGCACCAGGTCGCGCTCGGTCGCGCGCGGCGCCATGAAGCGCAGGCTGCTGCCCGCATGGGCCTGCGCCGCGAGCATCAGGTTGTCGTGCACGGTCTCCTTGGCGAACACGCGCGTCACCTGAAAGCAGCGCGACATGCCGGCCGCCACGCGCTGGTGGTCGCGCAGCTTGGTGATGTCGATTTCGTCCAGCAGGATGCGGCCCGCGTCGGCCTTGAGGAGGCCGGTGATCAGGTTCACCAGCGTGGTCTTGCCCGCGCCGTTGGGGCCGATCAGCGCATGCACCTCGCCGCGTTCCACGGTAAGGCTCACATGGTCGGTGGCGAGCAGGCCGCCGAATCGCTTGACCAATCCTTCGATTCTGAAAAGGCTCATGGTGTGGTCTCGCTCCCTCGCCCCTCTGGGGAGAGGGTTGGGGTGAGGGGCAAGCGGCGCTTGTAAAGGGCAGCAAGCCCCTTGGGTGCCCACAGCGCGACAGCGATCAACAACAATCCCAGCGGCATGTGCCAGTGCTCCGTGTGTTGTTTCAGAAACTCCTCCAGCAGCAGCCAGACGATGGCGCCCACGGGCCCGCCCCAGCTGCGGCCGAGGCCGCCGATCACCACCATCACCAGCAGCGTGGCCGATTGCGTCCAGTGCATCGTCGCGGGACTGACGAAACCGTTGCCGCCTGCAAGAAGCGCACCCGCGAGGCCGGCGATGGCGCCGGCAATCGCGAACGCCACCAGCTGCAGCCGGAACACGGGGTAGCCCAGCGCACGCATGCGCGTCTCGTTGTCGCGGATGCCCATGAGCGCATGGCCGAAGCGCGATTGCGTCGCGCGGTGCAGCCACCAGAGCGCGAGCGCCACGATGACCAGCACGACCCAGTAGAAGTTCGATTCGTTGCCGAGGTCGAGCCCGGGCAGCAGTGTGGGCCGGCTCATGAGCGTGTAGCCGTCGTCGCCGCCATAGCGGCGCAGCGACACCACCACGAAGTACAGCATCTGCGCGAAGGCCAACGTGGTCATGATGAAGTACACGCCGCGCGTGCGCAGCGCCACCGTGCCGATCAGCGCGGCGACGACGCCGGCCACGAGCGCAGCCAGCGGCCACATCACCCATGCCGACATCACGCCCGCGTCGCTGAGCGCGACCACCGTGTACGCCCCCATGCCGATGAAGCCCGCATGCCCGAGCGCCACCATGCCGCCGAAGCCGAGGATGAAGTTGAGGCTCGCCGCGGCCAGCGCCACGATGAGCACACGCCGCACGAAGCCGATGTAGAACTCGAGCCCGAACAAGGGCGCGATCAGCGGAAATGCCGCGAGCAGCACGAAGACGAGCCCGAGGCCGATGGAGCGGGAGGAGAGCTTCATGCGCGCGCCGAGAAGAGGCCCGAGGGGCGGAAGATCAGAACAATCACCATCAGCGCGTACATCGCGACTTCGGCGAAGAGCGGCCCCAGGTCGGCCGCGGTGGCCGGCGGCAGCGTGGCGCGCAGCAGCATCGGGACGAACGCACGGCCGATGGTGTCGACCACGCCCACGAGCAGTGCGGCCACGAAGGCGCCGCGCACCGAACCGATGCCGCCGATCACCAGCACCACGAGCGCCGGGATCAGGATCGCTTCGCCCATGCCGACCTGCACTGCGACGATGGGCCCCATCAGCGCGCCCGCCAGCGCGGCGAGCGCCGCACCGAGCAGGAACACGCCGTTGAAGATGCGGCCCACGCGCACGCCCATCAGTTCGGCCATCGGCCGGTCGGACGCGCCCGCGCGCACCCGCATGCCGATGCGCGTGTGGTTCACCAGCAGGTAGAGCGCGAGCGCCACCAGCAGCCCGCCGATGAGGATCACGAGGCGGTAGGCCGGGTAGGGCAGGCCGTCCATCAGGTTGACCGGACCCGAGAGCGCGGCGGGTGTCGGCGCCATCACGGGCGACGGGCCCCAGGCCATCGTCACGATGTCGTCGGCCACCAGGATCACGCCGAAGGTGGCGAGCACCTGCGCGAGGTGGTCGCGTGTGTAGAGGCGGCGCATCAGCAGCACTTCGAGCAGCAGCGCCACCACCACGGTGACCGCCACCGCGATGACGATGGCCGCAGCGAACGAGCCGGTGCGCGTGTGCGCCTCGGCCGCCACGTAGGCCCCCGCCATGAACAGCGAGCCGTGCGCGAGGTTCAGCACGTCCATGATGCCGAACACCAGCGTGAGGCCCGCGGCCAGCAGGAACAGCATCAGGCCGTAGCCGAGGCCGTTGAGCAGCTGCTCGAGAACAAGAATTGCGGTCATTTCAGATCAGACCAGTCGAACAAGGGCGCCGTCAGGAACAGCCGAAAGCACATAGGTAAAGCCTTGCCATCCCGCTCTCTTGGCGGAGGCAGACAGCGGCACACGCTCAGAAAAGAGCGCTGGGCTTTGAAAGTCCGAGGGCAGGTAGTAAATAGCGAACTCCGTCGGTGTCTTCAATACTAGAAATAGTGGGAAATAGATTCCCGCATCCATTCGTTCTCTCTGGGGGCCCCATGCTGCGCCGAGGATCTGCTTAGGCATTGGGTCCAGCTTGCGAACCGACATTGACTTCACTTGCGCAAGGTAGCCGCAGAAGTCACATATGAGATCTGCGCACTTGAAGTTTGTGGGAAGGCGCTTGAGCGTCTTGGAACGTTTACAGCTTGGGCATGCGCACTTCTTGGAGACCTCGATCTCCCCCCATGCACCAAGCTCCTGCTTTGCTGTTGCCACGAGTTGTCGAGAGAACTCGATTTACTTCAATGGGCACTTGTCGGCGTACGAGTCGCCGTAGTTGGTTAGCACCGTGTTGATCAGCTTGTTCGTGACCTTGCCCTGCGCATCCTTGCCGATCACGCGCAGGTAGAAGTTCTCGATGGGGTAGTGGTTGTTCGCGTACTTGAAGGCACCGCGCGTCGAGGCGTAGTTGGCCTTCTTCAGCGCGGCGACCACGGCTTCGCGGTTCTGCGCGTTGCCGCCCGATTGCTTCACGGCCGCGTCCATCGCGAGGATTGCGTCGTACGCCTGCGCCGCGTACACCGATGGGTAGCGCCCGTTGTATTCCTTGCGGAACGCGGCCACGAAAGCCTTGCTGGCAGGGTTGTCCAGGTCGTGCGCCCAGTGCGAGGTGTTGAACAAACCGAGCATCGGCTCGCCCACCGCGCCGATCACGTCCTCGTCGGCCGAGAAGCCGCTGGTGACCAGCGTGATGTCCTTCGACAGGCCCGCGCCCACGAACTGCTTGATGAAGTTGATGCCCATCGCGCCGGGCAGGAAGAAGTAGATCGAGTCGGGCTTGGCCGCGCGCAACTGCGCGAGTTCGGCGGCGTAGTCGATCTGGCCGAGCTTGGTGTAGAGCTCGTCGGCCACCTGGCCCTTGAACTGGCGCTTGAAGCCGCCCAGCGCATCCTTGCCGGCCGGGTAGTTGGGGGCGATCAGCACGGTCTTCTTGAAGCCGCGGTCCTGCGCGAACTTGCCGGCCGCCTCGTGGAACTGGTCGTTCTGGTAGGCGGTGCCGAAGAAGTACGCATTGCATTGCGCACCGGCAAACTGGCTCGGGCCGGCGTTGGCCGAGAGGTACGGCACCTTGGCGTTGAAGAGCGTGGGGCCCACGGCCAGCGCCACGTTGGAGCCGATGGGGCCGCTGAAGATGTCGATCTTGTCGCGCTGGATCATGCGGTCGACCAGCTGCTTGGCCTGGTCGGGGCTGCCGGCCATGTCGGCCTGCACGAATTCGACGTCCTGCCCGCCGAGCTTGCCGTTGAGCTGCTTGATGCCGAGCGCGAAACCGTCGCGCGCCTCGGCGCCCAATGCCGCGAAAGGCCCTGAAATGTCGAGGGCCAAGCCCACCTTCACGGGGGCGGCCATGGCCGACGCCGCAGTACCAAGGGCTGCGCCGCACAGCAGCAGCGAGAGCAGGGTGCGCGGCAGCGCGGGCGACTTCGGGGACAGGTGGCTCATGGGTTCTCCGAGGGAGGAAGGATGAAACGACGCACCGGCACCGCGTCATGCAGCACCGGCCACATCGAACCGTTGATAGCTAAATACTTTAACCATAAACGATTCAGTGTCAACGGTGCTAGCACGAATGGTGCCAGTGGATCGTGTCACTTCCTGGTGCGCGGACCCTGTTTTCCAGGGGGCCTGGCGCCCGTTCAGCCGAACGGATTGGCGGTCGCAAACCAGAGGCCGATGCCGGTGGCGATGATGAAGGCGCCGTCCGTCACGCCCGCGATCAGGAAGAACTTGGTCTGCAGCACGTCGACCATCTCGGGCTGGCGTGCGGTGCTCTCGAGGAACTTCTGGCCGACCAGTCCGATGCCCAGGCACGAGCCGAGCGCTGCGATGCCGATCAGCAGGGCGACTGCGAGGGGAAGGATGTTGAAGCCGGTCATGGTGTTTTCTCCTGGTGGTTGGTTGATCGATGGACGTACTTTCTCGCAACGGGTGCGCACGGTCCATGACGTGGGAGGTCATGGGCGGGACGAAAAAAAGCCGGCCGCGGGGAGCGGCCGGCTTTGCAGGAGAGCGTCAGTGCGTCAGGGGAGCTGGGTCCAGCTCTGGTTGGTGCCGCCGTTGCAGGTCCAGGTGATCAGCGCCGTGTCCTGCGTCGTCGAGCTGTTCGGCACGTCGAGGCAGGAACCCGAGGCGCGGTTCTTGATCGCGCCGCCCACCAGGCTCCACTGCGTCGTGTCGCCGGCCGAGCAGGCCAGCTGCACCACCGCCGCGTTCGTCGTCGCGGTGCCGCTCTGCGCCAGGCACAGGCCGCTGTGCTCGGCCTTGAACTGCAGGTAGCCGCCCGTGAGGCTCGTCACCGTGAACCGCTCGTTGTTCGCATTGCCGCACGGCCACTGCACCGCCGTCGCGCCGCTGGCGGTCGACACGCCCTTGATGTTCACGCACAGGTTGCTGAGGTTCGAACGGATGCGGGTGATCGTCGGCGTCGGGTCGGTGTCCTGCGACCGCACGTACTCGCGAATCGCCACCACGTCGGCGGGCGGCAGGCTGCTGGCGTTGCCGTGGCCGCCGGCGAGCACGTCCTGCAGCGTGGCCGCCTGGCCGTTGTGGAAGAAGGCCGTGGTGTTCCAGGTGCCCACGAGCGTCGGCGTGTCGAAGCCCACGCCCGCCAGCGGCTGGTTGCTGCCCTTGCCCGACGAGAGCTGGATGGTGCCCACGTCGTGCCGCTGTCCGTCGCGGAAGGTGGCGCCGGTGTGGCAGGTCACGCACTGCGCCGAGGCGAACAGCGCCTGGCCCCGCGCCGCGTCGACGCTGAGGCTGCCGTCGGCGTTGCGCGCCGGGCTGCGCATGTACTTGTTCAGCGAGGTCAGGTAGGCCGCGAGATCGTCCAGCTGCGCGTTCTTGCCGGCCTTGGGGGCGCCGAGCGGGTCTTGCGTGGCCGTGAAGTCCGCGTTGGTCAGGAAGCCGGTGCCGCCGAACTCGTTGCGGATGTCGTTCTCGAAGTCCTGCACCTCGTCGAAGTTCGCCGTCCAGTGCAGCTTGCCGTGACCCAGGCCTCGCTTGCCCATGAGGCTGATGGTGCGGCGCAGGCCCTCGCCGCGCTGGGTGAAGTCCCACACCATGCCGTCGTCGCCGGCATCCGCGTGGCAGCTCGCGCAGGAGATGTAGTTGTCCTTGCTCATGCGCCGGTCCGACGCGTTGTAGAACACCTGCTTGCCGCGCAGCGCCGCGGGCGACATCGGTTCCTGCGCGACCGTCGAGACGTTCTGCAGGAAGATCGGCGCCGCCGTTTCCGAGGCCAGCACCGAGGCCACGTCGTGCACCGACACCGAGCGCGCGAGGAAGTTGTTGACGAACAGGCGTTTCCTCGTCGCGTCCAGGTACAGGCCGTGCGGCGCGCTGCTGGCGTTGATCTCGCCCCGCACCGAGCGGCTGTACGGATCGACGATGGCCACGCGATTGCCTTCCATCTGCGCGACGAACAGGTAGTCGCCCGACGGCGAGAACAGCGCGGCGCGTGCCGGTGCGCGGTCGTCGAAGTCGATCTGCTCGCCGAACACTTCCGCGGCCGTCTGCAGGTTGACCTGCGAGAGGATGGAACGCACCGTCTGGTCGTGCACCAGGTTGTTGCCGTCCCTGAACTTGCCGCGCACGATGTTGTCCTTCTTCGAAGGCAGCACCGCCCGCGTGCCGTCCGGCGAGATGATCACCTGGCTCAGGTAGTTGGCCACGCCGCGCGCACGGCTTTCGGTGTCCACCGTGGTGGTGTCCACCGGCAAGGCGATGGTGGTCATCGCGCTCATGCTCTGCAGGTTCACCTTGTGCAGCTGGCCGCCGGTCATCTTCGACTTGAAGCGCGTGACATACGCCACCTGCGCGTCGGAGTTGACGGCAATGCCGCGCAGGTTGCCTTCGAGCGCGACCGCACCGGTGGTGGCGCCGTTGCTCGGGTCGAAGCTCATGAGCACCGACTTGCTCTCCAGCGTCAGCAGGCCCTTGGCGCCATCGGGCGTGAAGGCCACGCCGTAGGGGCCGCTGCCATAGGCCAGCGGCACGGTGGCCGAGACGCTGCCGTCGGCTGCGTTGAGCACCACCAGCTTGTCCTCGCCCTGCACCGTGACCCAGATGCGGCCGTCGGGGGCGACGGCCAGCGTCTTCGGTTCTTCGCCGACGCGCACTTCCCAGCGCTTGGCCAGGGTCTGCGCGTCGATGGCTGCAACCGTGCCGCTGTCGGGGTTGACCGAGTACACCGAGTTCGCATCGCCCGCGATGTTGGTGGTGTGCGTGGGCGCCCGCGCCGTGGTCGGGACGATCACGGTGAGGTTATAGGTGTAGAAGGTCTCGCGGCCGTTTGCATCCTTCACCGTCAGCGTCACCGTGAAGTGTCCGGGGCGCGTGTAGGTGTAGGTGTAGTTCGGCTGGTTCGAGTAGGTGGTCTGCGTGCCGTCGCCGAAGTTCCAGCGGAACTGCGCGCCACTGCTGCCGAGCGTGCCGGGGTTGAACACCAGCTGGCCGTTGACCAGCTTCGGCCCGCCGCCGATGCCCGGGTCGCCGATGATGGCCTGCCCGCGCAGCGTGTTCACCTCGGTGTCGGTGAGCACGCGGCCGTAGACGCGCACCTCCGCCAGCGTGCCCTTGAAGAGCGCCGTGTTGCCCTGGATCTGCCCCAGCACGTTGAACTTGTTCGACAGGCCCTTGGTGCCCGTGAGGCCTGCGGAAGTGGTCTTCACGCCGTCGACGTACACCGCCTGCGCGCCAGAGGCCGCGTCGCGCGTCAGTACCACGTGGTGCCAGTTGCCGTCGTTCACCACTGCGGTGGAGGTGGTGCCGCCGTCGTTGCCGACCGACAGCTTGATGCGCCCGTTGTTGTCGAGCCAGCCCCAGAACACATCGTCTGCGCCGCCCGACTGGTCGCGCCCGAAGATGCCGGGCGCTGTCCACGAGTTCGGGCCGCCCGCCTGCGTGGTCTTCATGTAGAAGCTCAGCGAAGCGGTGCCGCCGAGCACGGTGGCCACCGAGTCGTTCTTCAGCGGCACACCGGCGGTGCGGTTCGCGAAGTTCATGCCGATGCTATCGAACGCGTCGCCCGACACTGGCGTGCCGTTGTTGTTGCCGATCTGGTCGGAGAGGTTGCCCGCCAGCGTCCAGTAGTGCATCAGGTTGATGTCGGTCGCGTTGCCGGTGTTGAAGGTCGAGCGGTAGTCCGCAGCGATGGCGTTGCCCGCATAGTCCTTCAGGCCGTTGGCCGGCAGGAACACTTCATAGCTCGTGCCCGGTTGCAGCGGCTGCTCGGGGTGGAAGTTGACGATGCCCAGCTGCACGCTGTAGGTGCCCGCCAGCGTGTTGCCGCCCACCGGGCGCACGATGAAGGTGTTGGAGTTCACGCTCTCGGGCCGGATGTTGTCCGTCATGCCGAGGCCGATGCGCGAGGTCAGCGCCTGCTGCTTCGCGCCGTTGACGGGCGAGACCTGTTTCACTTCGGGCTTGGTGGTGTCGGGGTCGACCTGGTGCACGACGAAGCCGCTGCCCGAGCCGTGGTCGTTGCCCACGAAGACGAGGTTGCCGAACATCGCGACCTGGCCGTTGTCCGAGTGCGTGAAGTTCGGGTCGTCCTCGCGCAGGATGCTGCCGCGGCCCACCTCCACGTGGTTGAGCGGATTGCTCACGTCCACCTTGTGGATGCGCGTCTGCGCGCCTTGAATGACGTAGTTGTCCTGCGTGGCGCAATAGAGCTGCTCGTCGATGACCAGCCGGTTGTCCTCGGCCACGAAGCGCGAGCGGTCGGAGAGGTCGTAGCTGTACATCTTGGCGCCGCCGTTGCGCGTGGAGACATGCAGGTTCCTGCCGTCGAAGCAGGTCGCGTAATAGAACGGGGTGGTGCCCACGATGGAGTCGAGCACCTTGGGGTTGAGCGGATCGGAGATGTCCAGGCTCGCGAAGCCGCCGTTGTTCTCCATCGCGGTCAGCACCATGTGGTTGCCCATCGTGAAGATCGGGCCGATGCGAAAGCCGCCGAGTTCGCCGGTGGGCACCGGGTTGGGCTTGCCGGTGCCGCGGTTCGCGACCACGGCGTTCGCAGGGTCCCTCGCATCGACGATGAAGATGCCCCGGCCTGCCGAGGCCACGTACAGGTACGGCGCCTGCCACCAGAGCTGCCAGGCCACGTCCTCATAGTCGCCGCCGTTGACGCCGGGCAGCGCGAGCTTCTTCACCTGCTTGATGTCGTTGACGTCGGTGAAGTCCCAGAACTCGACGCCGTTGATGCTGGGCAGCACCACGTAGGTCTTGCCGCCGATCTTGGCGGTGCCGAAGGAGTGCGTCTCGCGGAACTCCTTGGTGCGCGCCTCTGGCTCGTAGATCTTCTTCACGAGCTGGATCTGGCGCGGGTTCGACACGTCGTACAGCAAAAAGCCGCCCGGGCCGAGGCCGCTGTCCGGCGCGAAGGAGGTGAGGAAGTAGCCGTTGACCATGATGCCCGCGTTCATCCCGTAGTCCTTGCGGCCCGGGTAGGTGGCGGGCACCTCGCGCGATTCGTAGGCGCTGCTGTGCGCCGGATCGAGCGGGTGCGCGGGGCTCGTGATCATCGACACCGGCTTGAACAGTTCGGCCGAGGTGTAGGTGAGGTTGCCCAGGCCCGGTCCCTGCAGCGGGAGCGGGTCGGCGACGGCTGCGGAGACCGCCGTTGCCATGTTGCTCAGGGTCGTCATCGGACTGACCCCGGTGATTGCCGCGTGCGTCAGCAGTGTGACGAACGGCACCATCAATGCCATCACGTAATACCGGATCTTCATCGTTGCCTCCAGGTTGTTAGAAGTTCGCAGGGAAACCCACTGACTCGTTTTTTCTCTGGCTCGACTCGCAAAGTGCGCGCGCAGGACGCACCCCGGCAGGCGACGGGTGATCGCCTGCCGTGAAACCCTCTCCCTGGCGGCTGGTTACTTCGTGCCGCCCGATTCGTAGATGTCCCAGGCCGCCTCGGCGCTGGCATCGCGGTGGATCATGGCCATCAATGCACTGACCACTGCCGACGGATTCGCATGCTGGTAGACGTTGCGCCCATACACCATGCCGACCGCGCCTTGGTCCAGCAGCGTGCGCGAACGCGCGAACACCTGCTGCAGTTCCTCGCGGCCGCCACCGCGCACGAGCACGGGGCAGCGCGCGGCCTGCACCACGCGGTGGAAATCCTTGGGGTCGCTGGTCGGGTCGGCCTTGACGATGTCGGCGCCCATCTCGCGCGCGAGGCGCACCAGCGTCACGATCTTCTC
Source organism: Variovorax sp. RKNM96 (assembly GCF_017161115.1). Classification (GTDB taxonomy): domain Bacteria; phylum Pseudomonadota; class Gammaproteobacteria; order Burkholderiales; family Burkholderiaceae_C; genus Variovorax. The sequence goes on from NZ_CP046508.1 coordinate 466,865, forward strand.
GGCATCACCGTCGACCATGTAGCGGCTGCCGGGCGTGGGCGACTGCATCACCAGCGGCTCGATCATCAGCGGCATGCCGTAGCGGTCGCAGTCGGCGCGCACGCGCGCGATGTTCTGCACGCACTGGCGGAACAGGTCGGGTTCGTTCGGCAGCATGAAGAGGTTGACCACCACGCAGGCCGCATCGCGCTGCACGGCCGGCAGCACCGGGTCGTGCTCGTTCTGCAGCTGGGCCCACATCACGCGATGCAGCGTGGCGTTGTAGGGGTTGCCCATGTCGATGCGCATCACGAGCGCCGGCTTGTCGCGGCCCGGGCGGTCCTGCAGCAGGTCGGACTGGCCGTAGTTCAGTTGCAGCGCATCGGGTGCGGCGGCCACGAGCTTGTCGATGACCTGGGGCATGTCCTCCAGGCCGTCGAGGAACGAAGGCTCGTTGCACACGCCGTGGTCGAGGGCGATGTCCAGGCAACGGCCGTTGGTGAGCAGGCGGTTGAGCCGTGCTGTCTTGTCTTTCGACATGGGAAAGAACTCCTTGTTGGGGTCGGAAATGAAGAGGGGTGTCAGGCGAGCGCGGAGAGGTGGCGCTTCGCCGCGGCGTCGATCAGCCGCAGGGCGTCGTCGCCCAGCGCGACCGCACCGGCACCGGCGTTCTCGATGGCCTGCTGGCGCACGCGCGCGCCGCAGAGCGCGACGGCCACGGTGCCGCGCGCGACGGTCCACGCGATCATCATCTGGCCGAACGAGCAGCCGAGCCTGGCGCGCACGGGCTCGAGCTCTTCGAAGAAGGCCTTGAGCGTCGCGCGGTTGGCCGCGCTGAAGCGCGGGTTGCTCGCGCGCTGGTCGTCGCCCTTGAACTCGCGCTCGGGGTCGATGGGGCCGGCGAGCAGGCCCAGCGCCAGCGATGAGTACCCGAGCACCGCGACGTTGTGCTCGCTGCACAAGGGGGCGAGCGTCGCCTCGATCTCGCGGTCGATCAGGCTGTAGCGCTCCTGCGCCGCATCGACCGGGCCGTAGCGCAGGTACTCGGCGAGCGTCTCGGGGCTCACGTTGCTCACGCCGATGGCGCGGATCTTTCCCTGCTTCTTGAGGTCGAGCAGCGCGTCCATGGTCTCGGCCACGGGCGTGGTGCTGTCCTGCCAATGCGTGATGTAGAGGTCGATGTAGTCGGTCTGCAGGCGCTTCAGGCTCTCTTCGCATTCATGGAAGATCGACTCGCGCCCGAGGAAGCGATACACCGGGTGGCCGTCTTCTTCGAAGAAGTGCGTACCCTGTTGTGTGTGCCAGACGAGGCCGCACTTGGTGGCGATCACCGCCTCTTGCCGCCGCCCCTTGAGCGCGGTGCCGACGATGCTTTCGGAGCGGCCGAGACCATAGGCCGGCGCGGTGTCGATCAGGTTCACGCCCGCATCGAGCGAGGCCTGGATCGCGATGACGGCGGCCGCGTTGTCCCCGCCGCCCCACATCCACCCGCCCATCGCCCATGTGCCCAGGCCGATGGCCGAGCATTCGATGCCCGAGGGGCCCAGCGTCGTCTTCTTCATTTGCATTGCGCTCATCGCGTTTTCTTTCTCGTGTTCATGATGTGGTCGATGGTCACGGCCGCGAGCAGGATCAGGCCCTTGATCACGTCCTGCCAGTAAGGCGACACGTCGAGCAGGATCAGCGAGCTGGTCACCACCGAGAGGAGGGCCAGGCCGAGCACCGCGCCCAGCACCGTGCCCGAGCCGCCCTTGAGGCTGGCGCCGCCGATCACCGCGGCGGCGATCACGTTCAGTTCCATGCCCATTCCGAAGGTCGGCGTGGCGGCGCCGAAGCGCGCGGTGTAGATCACGCCGGCCAGGCCCGCCGAAGCCGAGCACAGCACCGTGACCCAGAACTTCACGCGGCCCACGCGAATGCCCGAGTAGAGCGCCGCCTTCTCGTTGCTGCCCGTGTAGAACACGCGGCGCAGGAGCGTCGAGCGGCGCAGCACGAAGTCGCTCACCACCACGATCGCCAGGAAGATCAGGATGACCGCCGGCACGCCGAAGAGCGTGCCCTGCCCGATGAACTTGAATTCGGCTGGCAGCGAGAACAGCGACTGCGGCGTGCCCTGCGTGAGCGCGAGGCACAGGCCCCGAACGATCACCATGAAGGCCAGCGAGGCGATGAAGTGGTTGAGGCCGATGCGTGTGACGCAGCCGCCGATCATCGCGCCGATGAGCCCGCACATGCCGATGGCCACCAGGCTCGCAAGCCATGGGTCCACGCCCATCAGGAAGAGCTTGCCCGTCACCACCATCGCGAAGCACACCACCGAGCCCACCGAGAGGTCGATGCCGCCGACGATCAAGAGGATCGTCATGCCCACCACCACGATGCCTTCGATGGAGAAGGACAGCAGCATCGCGCGCACGTTGTCCCAGGTGAGGAAGTAGGGCGATGCAAAACTCATCGCGATGCACAGCACCGCGATGATGAGCAGCAGCCCTGCTTCGCGCATGCTCGTGAGTTTGTTGGCGGGCTTCACGGGGTCGCCTCCTGACTGTCCAGAATGCCGTGGGGGAAGGCCCGCATCGAGTTGTGCCGGGTAGTTCATGCTATTTCCTGTTCGCAGAGTCCGGAAGCCAGCCGCAGCAGGGCCTCTTCCGTCATTTCGTTCGATTCGAGTTCACCCGCGACCTGGCCGTCGCGGATCACCAGGGCCCGGTCGCAGAGGCCGATGATCTCGGGCAGCTCCGACGAGATCACGATCACGCCCACGCCCTGGTTCGCGAGCTCGCGCAGGATGTGGTGGATCTCCGACTTCGCGCCCACGTCGACACCGCGCGTGGGCTCGTCCATCAGCAGCACCGACGGGTTGGTGGCCAGGAGCTTGGCGATGGCCACCTTCTGCTGGTTGCCGCCCGAGAGGCTGGAGACCTCGATGGCGACGCCGTCGGACTTCAGGTTCAGCTTGGCGCCGAGCGTCTTGGCGAGCTTGTGCTCGGCCGAGCGCTGCAGGAGGCCCCAGGCCGAGCTCACGCGGCCGAGCGCCATCGACGACACGTTCTGTGCGATCGGCAGGTCGAGGAACACGCCGGCCGCCTTGCGGTCTTCGCTGAGATAAGCGATGCCTGCGCGCAGTGCGTCGCTGTACTTGCGGATAGTGAGCGCTTTGCCAGCGAGGCGCACCGTGCCGCGCTTGGCGACGCGCAGGCCGCAGATGGTTTCGGCAAGTTCGCTGCGGCCCGCGCCCATGAGGCCCGCGATGCCGAGGATCTCGCCGCGTTTCAGTGCAAAGGAAACGCCGTGCACCCGCTCGCCGTCGGCGATGTCGTTCACTTCGAGCACGGGCCCGGAGGATTCCGCAACGGATTGCTTGGGCGGGTAGTAGTTGCCCAGGTCGCGACCGACCATGCGGCGCACCAGCTCATCGGGCGTCAACCCGGCGAGCGGTCCGCAATGCACATTGCGCCCGTCGCGCAGCACGGTGACGCGGTCGCCGTGCGTGAAGATCTCTGCCATGCGGTGGCTGATGTAGATGATGCCGATGCCCTGCGCCTTCAGGTCGTGCAGCACGCGGAACAGCGCCGCCGACTCGTTGTCGGTCAGCGCGGCCGTGGGCTCGTCGAGGATCAGCACCTTGCAGTCGAGCGTGAGCGCCTTGGCGATCTCCACCAGCTGCTGGCTGGAGATGGAGAGGTTGCCCACCGGCATGGCGGGGTCGATGTCCTGCCCCAGCCGGCGCAGCACCTTGGCCGCGCGTTCGTTGAAGCTGGCGTAGTTCATCCACGCCGCTTTGCCGGCGTTGATCTCGGGCATGAAGATGTTCTCGGCGACGGTCGCGTCGGCACACAGCGCGATCTCCTGGTGCACCAGGCCGATGCCCAGGCGCATCGCGTGCGCCGGTCCGTCGATCACGACCTTCTGGCCGTTCAGCAGGATCTCGCCTTCGTCGGGGCGGTGGATGCCGTCGATGATGTTCATCAACGTCGACTTCCCTGCGCCGTTCTCGCCGCACAGGGCGTGGATCTCGCCCGCATGCAGCGAGAAGTCCACGCCCGAGAGCGCGCGCGAAGCGCCGAAGCGCTTGCTGATGCCACGCAGTTCGAGCAAGGCGCTCACTCGCCGATTCCCTTGGTGCCACGGCGGGCGAGGTACTTGTCCCAGTAGAAGTCGTCGGCGTTGGCCTTGCTGACCACGGCCAGGCCGTTGTCCAGGAAGGGCACGGCCATCGGGTTCGTGCCGTTGCGCTTGGCGTCGTTCATCGGGTCGATGAGCGAGGGGTTCTTCGCCAGGAACAACATCATCATGCCCATGTAGCCCTGCATGCCCTGGTTCGGGTTGATCGCGCCGAACACGTCGCCCGACTTGATCATGTCCAGGATCTTGGCGTTCACGTCGCAGCACATCACCTTGATGTTCTTCTTGGTCTCGACCTTGGCCTGCGCCGCGCCGAGCGCCGAGTTGGCCTCGGGCATGAAGAGCGCGCCCAGGTTCGGGTTGGCCTGCGCGAGGCTCAGCACCGCCTGGTAGGCCTTGTTCGGGTCCTGGTTGCTGGCGGCACGGCCGACCAGCTTCATGCCCGTGTGCTTGGTCTTCATGCGGTTCACGAAGGCAGCGATGCGGCGGTCGTGGTTGTCCTGGCCGGGGTTCTCGAGCACGGCGTATTCGCCCTTGCCGCCCAGCGATGCGGCGATCGCGTCGGCGGCTTGCGTGCCTTCGCGGTCGTTGTCGGAAGTGACGAACGAGGTGCGCTTCGAATTGGGCGAATCGGCCGCGAAGGTGACGACCGGGATGCCCATCGCCGCGGCGCGGTTGATCGGCTCGATGAACGGATCGGGGTTCATCGGGTGCAGCAGGATGCCCGCGGGCTTGCGCGCCAGTTCCTGCTCGAACGATGCGAGCTGCTTGTTCACGTCGTACTCGGGCGTGCCGGTATAGCGCGTCTTCACGCCCAGCGTGCGGCCGAGCTGCTTCATCATTTCGTAGACCGGGAACCAGTACTCCACGCCGGAGACCATCACGTTCATCACGTAGACGTCGCTGGCATTGCCGCGCAGGCCCGTGCCTGCAGCAGGGGCAGCTGCTTGCTGTTGCGCGAACGCGCTCGCACCGGCCAAACCGATACCGGCGGCGGCTGCGGACTTCAGGAAATTACGCCTCATTCTTTGTCTCCTCACGTTGACTGGCAGAGCTTGCGACCTGCTTTTCGAGCAGGTCTTCGGGACCTCAGTGTCACATCAGTTGTTATGACAGGCTAGAATGTAATCCCGGCCTGATTGCGCCGAGTACTAGGGGAAACGCTACTGGCGATAGGCTTTTTTTCCGCCGAAGCTGTTATGACATGATGCCAAACATACTGATCGGCGTGGACATGGGCTCGAGCAGCCTGAAAGCCCTGGCGCTCGAAGCCGGAAGCGGCCGCGCCGTTGCCCTGTCCCGCATGCCTTTGCCGCACGACCGGCTCGCCGGCGGCGGTTGCGAAGTCCGCGCCGCCGCCATCCGCGCCGCGCTCACCCACGTGCTGCGCGACGTCGCTCACCAGCTCGGGCCGCGTGCCGCCGAGGTCCGCGCCATGGCCTGCACCGGCCACGGCGCCGGCCTCTACGCGCTCGACGCGAACAACGAACTCGTCGGCGGCCGCGCCGTCGCCTCCACCGACCAGCGCGCCGATGCCCGCGCACGGACGCTCGCCAAAAGCCAGGGCACGCGGCTCTTCGAAGACGTGGGCTGCGGCCCCTGGCCCGGCCAGCCGACGGTGATCGCCGCCGAGTTGCTGGGCGCCGATGCCGTGCAGCGCGGCGAGCTGCGCCGCCTGCTGTTCGCGAAGGACTACCTCGGCTTCCTGCTCACCGGCGAAATCGCCACCGATGCCAGCGATGCGAGCACCGCCGGCCTGGTGTCGCTCGCCACCGGTGGCTGGTCGCAGATCGCCTTCGACGCCTCGGGCATCAACGACCTGGGCGCGCACAACTTCGGCCCGATCCTGCCGAGCGGCACCGTGCTCGGCAAGCTGCGCCCCTCCGAGGCGGCGCTGTGCGGTTTGCCTGCTGGCATTCCGGTCGCCATGGGCGCCATCGACCTGCTGGCCTCGATGACCGCGATCTGCGCCGAAGGCCGCGGCCGCGCGGTGCAGGTGTTCGGCACATGGTGCGTGAACGCGGTCATCGGCCCGGTCATGGAACCCAAGCCTGCCGTCGCGTCCGTTGTGAATTTCGGACGCACGCACGAGCGGCTCTACATGGAGAACAGCCCATCCTCGATGGCCAACATCGCGTGGCTCGCCGGCGTGCTCGCGCTGCCCGATGCGCGCGCGGTGGTCGACCTCGCGATGACCGTGCCGCTCGGTGCGAACGGCCTGCGTTTCGCGCCCTTCATCAACGGCGGCGGCGGCGTGACGGCGGGTTTCGTGGGCCTGAAGAGCCATCACACGCGTGCCGACATGGCACGCGCCGTGATCGATGCCGTCGCGGCGCTGCATGTGCGCCAGACGGCCCGCCTCGCGGCCGGCGGCCTCGCGGTTTCCGCATCGACCGTGCTGGGCGGCGGTGCGAGCGATGCACGCCTCGTGCGCCTGCTCGCCTCGCTCCTGGGCCGCCCGGTCGAGCGCTGCGCCGACGACGAGACCGGCGCGCGCGGCGCCGCGCTCTACGCGGCCATGTCGCAAGGCCTGGACGACGCGGCCGAGGGCAGCGCGCTGCTCGCGCCGTGCGACCTCATCGAACCCGATGCAAGGGACGCGCGCGCCCATGCGGATTTCAACGCCGATTTCAACGAACTGATCGACAGCATGTCACCTGTATTCACCCACATCGCGGGCGGTGCGCAATGAGCGCATGGCAACTTCCTTTTGTTCGCCCCGCGTCGCTCGCGGACCGCCATTTTTCGACGGTGATCGTCGGCGCCGGCATCAACGGCGTCGGCGTGTTCCGCGATCTTTCATTGCAGCGCGTGGACTGCCTCATCGTCGACAAGGGCGACTTCGGCGCCGGCGCCAGCAGCGCGCCTTCGCGCATGATCCACGGCGGCCTGCGCTACCTGGAAAACGGCAGCTTCTCGCTGGTGGCCGAGGCCACGCGCGAGCGCAACCTGCTGCTGCGCAACGCGCCGCACCTGGTGCGCCCGCTCAAGACGGTGGTGCCGCTCGCGAACTTCTTCGGCGGCCTCATGAGCAGCGCGCTCAAGTTCTTCGGCCGCACGCCGCCGCAGCGCACGCGCGGCCTCTTGGCCGTGGCACTGGGGCTGCGGCTCTATGACATCCTCGGCCGCCGCCAGCGCGTGATGCCGGGGCACCGCATCAGCCGCGTGCCGACCAACGACCGGAGTCTCTTTCGCGCAGCGATCCGCTGGACTGCGACCTTCTTCGATGCGTGGATCAGCCACCCCGAATGGCTCATCCTCGAACTGATCGGCGATGCCTGCCGCGACCAGCCGCGTTCGGCCGCCGCGAACTACTGCCGCGTGATGGGCTGTGCGGGCAACATCCTCACGCTGCGCGACGAGCTCACCGGCGCACTGGTGCGCGTGACCGCCGACACCGTGGTGAACGCCACCGGCGCATGGCTCGACCGCAGCGCGGCCGTGCTTGGCGGTGCGGGCCCGCGCGTGATGGGCACCAAGGGCTCGCACCTCGTGCTCGACCATCCCGCGCTGCGCGATGCGCTCGACGGCCGCATGGCGTATTTCGAAGCGGTCGACGGGCGCGTGTGCATCGTCTATCCGTTCCTCGACCGCGTGCTCGTGGGCTCGACCGACATTCCGGTCGAAGACCCCGACCAGATCGTCACCGAGCCCGCCGAGGTCGACTACCTCATCGACGTGCTGCGCGAGGTGTTCCCCAACATGGCCTTCGGCCGCGACAACGTGGTCTACACCTATGTCGGCGTGCGGCCGCTCGCGCGCTCCGATGCGGACAAGCCGGGCCAGATCTCGCGCGACCATTCGGTGGTAATCGATCCGCCGAGCGCGACGCGCGACATTCCCATCGTCGGCCTCGTCGGCGGCAAGTGGACCACCTTTCGCTCGCTCGCCGAGGAAGCGACCACCGAAGTGCTGCAACTGCTGGGGCGCTCGCGCACCGCGTCGACCGAGCTGTTGCCCATCGGCGGCGGCGCGGACCTGCCGGTCGATGCGGCCGCGATCGATCGCTTCATCGAGAAGATGACGGCCTCGGGCATGGGCCGCACGCGTGCGCTGAACCTGCTCGCACGCTACGGCTCGAAGGCGCTGCCGCTCGCGCAGCGCCTTGTCGCTTCGGGCGACGTGCCGCTGCAACACGCACCCGACTACTCGGCCGCCGAACTCTCGTACCTGTGTCTGGAAACAGGCGTGGTGCGCCTGGACGACCTCGTGATCCGCCGCACGCTGCTGGCCATCCGTGGCCTCGTCACCGATGCAGCGCTTGCCGAAATCTCGGGCATCGCTGCGGAGGCGCTGGGCTGGGACACTGCCCGCGCGCACAAGGAACTGAGCGACTGCGCCACCGCCCTGCGCGAGCGCCACAACGTGCGCCTGCAGGCCGTGGCGCCCGACGTGGCACCTTCTTTCGATGCATCATTGATGGCCAGCTCCGCCCTCGGCCAGTCCTAAAAGTGAACAGTCCCAACGACATCTCGACCGTGCTCGACCGCAAATCCGAGTCCCCGCTGTGGGCCCAGTTCCGCGATGCGATCCGCCTGCAGATCCTGCAGGGCGTGCTGCCCATCGGCGCCAAGCTGCCGTCCGAAGCGGAGCTGGGCGACCAGTTCGGCATCTCGCGCATCGTGGTGCGCGAAGCGCTGGCGGACCTGGTGCGCAACAACCTCATCTACAAGATCAAGGGCCGCGGCGCCTTCGTGTCGGCGCGCGAGCGCGACGAGGATTTCGTCTCGACCGTGCTCGGTTTCTCCGACGAAATGGAGCGCAAGGGCCGCTCGGTGCGCACGCAGATCCTCACGCAGGAACTGCGCGCACCCACCGAGCAGGAAGCGGCGTCGCTGGGGCTCACCGAGCCCGACGCGCAGGTCGTGGCGCTCAAGCGTCTTCGCAGCGTCGATGGCGAACTGCGCCTGCTGGTCGAGACGGTGGTGCCGGCGGACCTTGCACCGGGGTTGCATCGCACGCGGCTCGACGACCGCTCCCTCTACGACGTGCTGCGCCGCCAGTACGGCCTGCGCCTGGTGCGCGCCGAGCGCTGGATCGATGCGGTGCTGCCCGATGCCGCGACCTGCGAACTGCTCGACCTGCCGCAGCCCGAGCCGCTGCTGCGCATCGAGTCGATTGCCTACGGCGCGAACGGCCGGCCGCTGGAGCACTACCGCGCGCTGCACCGCTGCAAGACGAGCCGGCTGCATGTGCAGACGACGACCTGATCTCAGGTCAGCAGCGCCTCGGCTTCCTTGCGCAGCCGCCCGGCATCCTTGGCCGGCGGCGCACCGAACATGCGTACATAGTCGCGGCTGAACTGCGATGGGCTTTCGTAGCCCACGCGGAACCCCGCGCCCGCCGCATCCATCGCCTCGGCCACCATCAGCCGGCGAGCCTCCTGCAGCCGCAACTGGCTGCGGAATTCCAAGGGGCTCATCGAGGTGACCGACTTGAAATGCGCATGGAAGGTGGAGCGGCTCATGCCCGCGAGATCGGCGATGTCCTCGATCCGGCAGGCTTGGCCGTAGTGCTCGCGCAACCAGGAAATGGCCTTGGCGATCTGGCTCAGGCGGCTGTCCGCTCTTGCCAGCTGCCGGACGATGCTGTTGCGCGGATCGACCAGCAGGCGATAGAGGATCTCGCGCGTCACCAGCGGTGCCAGCGCTTCGATGTCGGCGGGGCTGTCGAGCAATGAGACCAACCGCACCATCGCATCCAGCAGTTCCGGCGTCGTGTCGTTGAGGGCCATGCCCGCGTCAGGCGCGCTGTCGCTTTCGTCGGGAAGCGAATGCCGCAAGGCGAGGTCGCTCAACACGGTCATGTCCAGGTCGAGCGCCAGGCAGAGATAAGGGGCGGCCTCGCTGGCTTCGATCACCGACCCCATGACCGGCAGATCCACCGATGCGATCAGGTACCTGGCGGGGTCGTACACGTAGGCGGTCGTGCCCAGCATCACGCGCTTGCGGCCTTGGGCAATGAGGCACAGCGTCGGCTCATAGACGACCGGCATCGGCATCGTCGGCGTGCTCGAGCGGATCAGGTCGACGCCCGGGATCGGGCTGTCGTGGATGCCGTCGCCCGGGACATGGCGGCTCACGATATCGATCAGCTTTTTCAGGGAACTCATGCATCACTCCACGGGGTTCGTTGGGTCGGACGATCGTGCAAGAACTTCGGATGATAGGGCTACGGCCATCCGTGCGTGCACTGGCAAAGTCAAACCCATAGAAACAACCAACCCGCTCTGGAAACGTTCATGCCGTTCAATCACCTCGCTCTGGATCACTATCGCCTGCTCGGACGATCGGGCATGCGTGTCTCCCCGCTTGCACTGGGCACCATGACCTTCGGCACCGATTGGGGCTGGGGCGCCGATGACGCCGAGGCGCGCCGCATCTTCGACACCTATGTCGATCACGGCGGCAATTTCGTCGATACCTCGGTCAACTACACCAACGGCGCTTCGGAGCGCATTCTGGGTCAGCTGCTCAGCGGAAGACGCGACCGCATCGTCGTCTCGACCAAGTTCACCATGGCACGCACGCCGGGCGATCCGAACTCGGGCGGCAATCACCGGATGAACCTGGTGCGTTCGGTCGAGACCAGTCTGAAGCAACTCGACACGGACCGCATCGAACTGCTGCACCTTCACGCCTGGGATTCCACGACGCCCTGTGACGAGGTCATGCGCGCGCTCGACGATCTGGTTCGCTCCGGCAAGGTGCTGTACCTCGGCATCTGCAACACCCCCGCGTGGAAGGTGGCACAACTGCAGACCCTGGCAGACCTGCGCGGCTGGTCGCCGCTCGTGGCGCTGCAGATCGAGTACAGCCTGGTCGAACGCACCGTGGAACACGAGCTGATGCCGATGGCGCAGGCTCTCGGGCTCGGGGTGATGCCGTGGTCGCCGTTGGGCGGCGGCGTACTGTCCGGCAAATACACCCGTGACGATCTGCGGCAAGGCAGCGAGGCCGCCGTTTCCTCGACCCGCCAGGCGACCATTGCCTCTTTCGGACACATGACGAGCCGATCGTTGGAGATCGCCGAAGCGGTGCGCGCCGTGGCCCATGAGACGGGTGCGACGCCATCGCAGGTCGCCTTGGCGTGGACCTTGTTGAATCCTGTTGTCGTGGCGCCGGTCATCGGCGTCCGAACCCTGGCGCAGCTGGAGGAAAACCTGGGTGCGCTGCAAGTCGAACTGACCGACGAACACATCGCCCGGCTGGACCAAGCCAGCAGGCCAGCGCCCATCTTCCCCGGCTCTTTTGCGGCTCGCCCCGTGGTCGAGAACCTGATCTTCGGCGGCGCCACGGTCGAGCGCCGCGCGAGCCATCACCCGTAAAAGACCATGAACCGAAGACAAACCACCAGCGCGGTACTCGCCGCCTTGTTCCCCCGAGCTTGTGGGTTCTCAGAAAGGTGCACGCATGACTGACCACAGCCCCCTGCGCATCGGCTTCTGCACGGACCTCGCAGGTCCTTATCAAGGCGTGGATGGCCCGGCCGGCGCGGAGGCCATCCGCATGGCGATCGAGGACATGGGCGCAGCCGTGGCGGGTCGCCGTGTCGAGCTGCTGCTGGGGGATCACCAGAACGACCCTGGCAGAGCTGCCGAGATCGCGCGCAAGTGGTACGAGGAAGACGGCGTGGACATGGTCATCAGTGGCGTCAACTCGGACACCAGCCTGGCGATGACCGCCATCGCGGTGAAGCATGGCAAGCCGATCTTCGTCGTCGGCGCCGGCACCTCGATCCAGACACGCGAGCGCTCGGCGTTCCCTGTCATTCAGTACGCCTACGACACCATCGCGCTCGCTACCGTCCCCGGTCTCGCGTTGACGCGGCAGGGGATGAAGCGCTGGTTCTACGTTACCGCCGACTATCAGTTCGGGCGGGAGCTTGAGGCGCATGGCACGGAGGCGGTTCAGGCGGCAGGCGGCGTCGTTGTCGGATCGGTGAAGAACCCGCATGGCGCGGACGACTTCACGCCCTACCTGGAGGCCGCCCGCGAGAGCCGCGCCGAAGTGCTGGGCCTGGCGAACGGCCACGCCGAATTGCTCAAGGCGATGGCGGCGATGGAGAAGATGAACATGACCCATCGGATGAAGCTCGTCGGTCTGCTGACCTTCATCGACGACATCCATCACATGGGCCTGGAGAAAGCACAGGGGCTCTATCTGGCGGACAGCTGGTTCTGGACGCGCGACGCGCAAGCACGACGTTGGGCCGAACGCTTCTTTGCGCGGCGGCAGCGCATGCCTTCTTCGCTGCAGGCGGCCGACTACTCCGCGGCGCTTCAATACCTGAAGGCGGTCGCTGCCACGAACAGCACCGATCCGACGGTCGTCCTGACGTATCTGCGCAAAGCCACGCTCGACGACATGTATGTGAAAGGCGGGCGGATTCGCGAAGACGGGACCATGCTTCATGACATGTACCTGCTGCGCGTCAAGCGCCCGGTGCAGTCCACCGGCGAATGGGATTGCTACGACTTGGTCGAGACGATCGCAGGCGGGGAGGCGTTTCCCTCAGGCGCTGGCCGTCCGTGAAGGCCACAGCACCGACGCGATCGCGACCATCATCAGCGCGACCGCGACCCAGTCCTGCCAGTGCACGACCTCGCCGAGCCACACCGCGCCGCTGAACACGCCGAGCACGGGGATGAACATCACGCTCAAGGTCGAGGCCACCGGCGGCAGGCCGCGCGCCAGGTAGAACCACGCGGCATGCGCGAAGCCGAAGATCAGCACCGCGTTGTAGAGGATCGATCCCCAGGTCACGGAGCCTGGCCAGCGCCACTGGTCGCGCTCGAAAAGCAGCGAGAGCACCGTCATCACGACGGCCGTCATCGCGGTCATCCAGAACGAGAGCGTGAGCGTCGGCAGCCCGATGCGCGTGTGGCGCAGCAGTTGCGTGCCCAGCGCCCATGTCGCCGCGGCCACCAGTGCGAGCGCCACGTAGCCCGGGCGTCCCGCGAGGTCGGTGAGCTCGTGCCACAGCAGGAGGCCCACGCCGACTGCGCAGGCACCCACGCCGATCCATGAACGCCGCATGAGCACGGCGGAGAACAGCAGCGCGCCGATCACCGCCGAGAACACCGGCATCGTGTACCCCAGGATCGCCGCGCGCCCGCCCGAGAGCGCCTTCACCGCGAGGATGATGCAGGCGTGCCAGACGAACATGTTGGTCGCGCCCAGCCACACCAGCTCGGGCCACGCGCTGCGCGGCACGCGGAACGGCACCTTCATCCACACCAGCGCGAGGCCCAGCACCGGCAGGCCCAGCCAGATCGAGATCGCGCGGAAGGCGAGCGGCGGATAGTCGGCCACGCCGAGCTTCATCACCGGCCAGTTGAAACCCCAGGCGAGGGTCAGGAGAACGAGCAGGACGAACTGGCGCGGAGTGAAGGAAGGCATGAACAGGTCTGAGGCTTACAGCAGACGCTTGAGATAACGCCCCGTGTGACTCGCCTCGTTCGCCGCGACGTCTTCCGGCGTGCCTTCGCCCACCACCGTGCCGCCGCCCGCACCGCCTTCGGGGCCCATGTCGATGAGCCAGTCGGCCGTCTTGATGACATCGAGGTTGTGCTCGATCACGACGATCGTGTTGCCCGCATCGCGCAGCTGGTGCAGCACCTTCAGCAGCAACTCGATGTCGGCGAAGTGCAGGCCGGTGGTCGGCTCGTCCAGGATGTACAGCGTGCGGCCCGTGTCGCGCTTGCTGAGTTCGAGCGCGAGCTTCACGCGCTGCGCCTCGCCGCCCGAGAGCGTGGTGGCCGACTGGCCGAGCTTGATGTACGAGAGGCCCACGTCGAGCAGCGTGCGCAGCTTGCGCTCGATAGTCGGCACGGCCTTCAGGAACTCGTGCGCGGTCTCGACCGTCATCTCGAGGATCTGCGCGATGTTCCTGCCCTTGTACTGGACCTCGAGCGTCTCGCGGTTGTAGCGCTGGCCGTGGCAGACCTCGCAAGGCACGTACACGTCGGGCAGGAAGTGCATCTCGACCTTCACCACGCCGTCGCCCTGGCAGGCCTCGCAGCGCCCGCCTGCCACGTTGAAGCTGAAGCGGCCCGGGCCGTAGCCGCGCTCGCGCGCGGTGTTGGTCTCGGCCATCAGTTCGCGGATGGGCGTGAAGAGGCCCGTGTAGGTGGCCGGGTTGCTGCGCGGCGTGCGCCCGATGGGGCTCTGGTCGACGTTGATGACCTTGTCGAAATACTCGATGCCCTCGACCGACTCGTGCGCGGCCGGCTCTTCGTGCGCGCGGTACAGCGTGCGGGCCACGGCGGTGTAGAGCGTGTCGTTCACCAGCGTCGACTTGCCCGAGCCCGAGACGCCGGTCACGCAAGTCAACAGACCGACGGGGAAGGCCACGCTCACGTTCTTCAGGTTGTTGCCGGTGGCGCCAACCACGCGAATCTCCTGCAGGTCGGTCTGCGAGGCGATGTGCGCCGCTTCGCGTGCCGCGCGGCGCTCGGCCGCGGGGCTCTGCGGAAAGCGCGAGGCTTTCTTGCCTTCGTTGAAGGCCGGCTTCTTCACAGCCGGCAGCCACGCGGTGCGGTGCTTGGGCACCTCGATTTTCTTCGTGCCCGAGAGGTACTGGCCGGTGAGCGAATCGGGGTTGGCCGACACCTCGGCGTAGGTGCCCTGCGCCATCACGCGGCCGCCGTGCACGCCGGCGCCGGGGCCCATGTCGATCACGTGGTCGGCGGCGTGGATCATGTCCTCGTCGTGCTCGACCACGATCACGCTGTTGCCGATGTCGCGCAGGTGCTTCAGCGTGCCGATGAGCCGGTCGTTGTCGCGCTGGTGCAGGCCGATGCTGGGCTCGTCGAGCACGTACATCACGCCCGTGAGGCCGGAGCCGATCTGCGAGGCCAGGCGAATGCGCTGCGCTTCACCGCCCGAGAGCGTCTCGGCGCTGCGGTCCAGGCTCAGGTAGTTGAGGCCCACGTCGTTGAGGAATTTCAGGCGCAGGCCGATCTCGCGCACCACCTTGTCGGCGATGTCGGCCTTGGCGCCGCGCAGCTTGAGCGTCTGGAACCAGGCGAGCGAATCGCGCAGCGTGAGGTGGCTCAGCTCGAAGATCGCCATGCGGGGCGGCTCGCCGCCATCGGCCGGGCGCGCCGATTCATCGACCAGGAACACGTTGCGCGCCTCGGGCCGCAACCGCGAGCCGCCGCAGTCGGGACACGGCTGCAGGTTGCGAAAGCGCGCGAGATCTTCGCGCACCATCACCGAATCGGTCTCGCGGTAGCGCCGCGTCATGTTGGGGATGATCCCCTCGAAGGGATGCTTCTTCGTGAGCTTCTTGCCTGCGAAGTTGCCCGACTCCATGGTGTAGTTGAACTTGATCTCTTCGGCCGCCGAGCCGTTCAGCAGCACCTGCTGCACCGAGGCGGGCAGCGATTCGAAGGGCGCATCGACGTCGAACTTGTAGTGCTTCGCAACGCTCTCGATCATGCTGAAGTAGTAGCCGTTGCGGCGGTCCCAGCCCTTGATGGCGCCGCTGGCGATCGAGAGCGACGGGAAGGCCACCACCCGCGCCGGATCGAACACCTCGCGATGGCCGAGGCCGTCGCAGCTCGGGCAGGCGCCCACGGGCGAGTTGAACGAGAAGAGGCGCGGCTCCAGCTCCGACAGCGAGTAATGGCAGATCGGGCAGGCGAACTTGGCGTTGAACAGGTGCTCCTTGTCGGCCGCACCCTCGGCGCCTAGCTCCAGCGCAATGGCGCGGCCTTCGGCCAGGCGCAGCGCGGCCTCGAAGCTCTCGGCCAGGCGCTGCTGCATGTCGGGGCGCGCGCGCAGGCGGTCGATGACGACGTCGATGTCGTGCTTCTCGGTCTTCTTGAGCTTGGGGAGGTCGTTGTATTCGTAGGTCTGGCCATCGACGCGAAAGCGCACGTAGCCCGCAGCCTGCATCTCGGCGAAGAGCTCGAGGAATTCGCCTTTCTTCTCGCGCGCGACGGGTGCCAGGATCAACAGACGCGGCTCGTCGGGAATGGCCAGCGTCGCATCGACCATCTGCGAGACCGTCTGCGCCTGCAGCGGCAGGTGGTGGTCGGGGCAGTAGGGCGTGCCGGCGCGGGCGTACAGGAGGCGCAGGTAGTCGTGGATCTCGGTCACCGTGCCCACGGTGGAGCGCGGGTTGTGGCTGGTGGCCTTCTGCTCGATGCTGATCGCGGGCGACAGGCCCTCGATGACGTCGACGTCGGGCTTGTCCATGAGCTGCAGGAACTGCCGCGCATAGGCCGAGAGGCTCTCCACATAGCGCCGCTGCCCTTCGGCATACAGCGTGTCGAAGGCCAGGCTCGACTTGCCCGAGCCCGACAGGCCGGTGATGACCACCAGCTTGTTGCGCGGGATGTCGAGGTCGACGTTCTTCAGGTTGTGGGTGCGCGCACCGCGGATGCTGATGCGCTGCTGCGCCAGCACCGCGCCGAGGTAAGTGTCGCGTTCGCGTTGTGCGTCGCGTGCGCTTTCCTCTTGGGCGGCGAGTTCTTCAGTGGCTTTGGAATTCAAGGGGGCGATCGTCCGAGGGCAACCGGACATGATAGTCCGTGCGGCATTTCATGGCGAATGGGCGGCTTCTGGTGCTTTCATGGCCGCATCGCTGGCCGGCGCGTTCCGCGGGCCCGGCGGCAGCGCCCCGCCGGCCGGCATCGGGCACAATCTAGGGTTCCTTTCAACCTCCTCCTTCATCTACTTATCAGGGGCAGTGCATATGGCATCGGTCAATAAAGTCATCGTCGTCGGCAATCTGGGGCGCGACCCCGAAATGCGTACCTTCCCGAGCGGCGACCAGGTCGCGAACGTCACAGTGGCCACCACCGATCGCTGGAAAGACAAGCAAAGCGGCGAAATGCGCGAAGCCACCGAATGGCACCGCATCGTCTTCAACGGCCGCCTGGCCGAAATCGCCGGCCAGTACCTGCGCAAGGGCTCGCAGGTCTATGTCGAAGGTTCCTTGCGCACGCGCAAGTGGACCGACAAGGACGGCATCGAAAAGTACACCACCGAAATCCGCGCCGACCAGATGCAGATGCTGGGCAGCCGCCAGGGCCAGGGCGGCCCGTCGGGCGGTCCGGAGGACGATGGCGGTTATTCGCAAGGCGGCGGTGGCGGTGGCTACTCGCAGGGCGGCAATGGCGGCGGCGGTGGTGGCTACGCCCCCCGCGCTCCCGCAGCGGCACCCCGCGCACCCTCGGCCGCGCCGCGTCAGGCACCGGCCAAGTCGTCGTCGGGATTCGACGACATGGATGACGACATTCCGTTCTGATCCGACGGCTCTCTCCTGCATGACCGAAGCCCCCTCATTGCCGCTTCGGTCATGCGTCTTGCCCCGGACATCCTCGTCCCCGGCAATAACTTGAACCCCGCCCCGCAGTCCGCGCCCCGATGAACTTCCCCGTGGTGCGCCAACTGCATGCGTGGTTCTTCGACGGCTTCTCGAAATACCGCGCGGCTCCGCTGTGGGCCAACGTGGTGCTGGCCGTCTCCATCGCCCTGCTGGCGGTCATGATCGTCTTCTTCGGCGGCTCCTCCGCCGCGCCGGGCGTGCCGGCAACGCAGATCACCCACGCCGACTGGCAGGTCACCGAGGCGCCGGGCTTTCGCGAACCTTCGCTCGTCATGGACAGCCGGGCCCTGCCCGACACCTGGCAGCCCATCGAGCTGCCCCTGTCCCTGCCCATCGCGCTGCTGCGCCAGGCCGACGGCCGCTTCATCGCCAGCGCGACGCGCACCACCTGGCTGCGCGTGTCGGTGCGCGACCTGCCCGTTTCCACCGGCCCGCTCGCGCTGTACGGCGTGCGCATCAAGACCGACGGCACCATCGCGGTGTATGCCGACGGCCGGCTGGTCCACCGCGCGCAGGAGAGCGGGCCGCTGTGGAACAGCACTCGCACGCCGCTGTGGGTGGTGATCGAGAAGACGCCCGATGCGGTGCCGCTCAGGGAAATCCTCATCCGCCTGGAGCACACGCGCAATGCGCAGGTGGCGGTGTCCTCGCTGTGGCTGGGACCGGTCGATTCGCTGAAGGACCGCTTCAACAAGCGCCTGTGGTTCCAGCAGGACCTGCCCGCCATGCTCGGCGCGGCCTTCATGGCCGTAGGCCTGTTCGCGCTGTTCGTGTGGTTCCGGCGCCGGCACGAAACCGGCTACCTGCTTTTCTTCAACCTCGCGACCACCTCGTTCCTGCGGAGCCTCCATTTCTACGTGGGCCTGCCGGTGGCCAACGACTGGTTCGCCTGGCTCACGGTCAACTCGCTGTTCTGGCTGGTCGCGGTGGTGCATTTCGCGCTGCGCCAGTTGCACGGCCGCCCGCTCAAGTGGCTGACGTTCGGGGTGGTCGGTTGGACCGCGCTGATCGGCGTGCTGACGCTGCCGGGCCTCGGCATCTTGACGAACACCCCGCAGGTCACGCCGCTCATCTACATCGGCGCGGCCTTCATGGGCGGTGCCGTCGCGCTGGTGGGCGGCATCAGTGCCTGGCGCCGCTCGAACGAGGGCCGGCTGGTGGCCGTCGGCATCGGCATGTGCGTGCTGCTGGGCCTGTCCGACTGGCTGCTGCAGAACAACTTCGCGAGCCCCGAGGGCTGGTACCTGGGGTCCTACACCAACGCCGTCACTTTTGCCGTCTTCGGCACGCTGATGTACCGACGCTACGTCAACGCCATCGCCGAGGTGGAACTGGTCAACGCCAGCCTGGCCGAGCGCCTGCAGGCCCGCGAGGCCGAGCTCGAGCAGAGCCACCGCCGGCTGCGCGAGGTCGAGAAGCGCCAGACCATCAGCGACGAGCGCCAGCGCCTGATGCAGGACATGCACGATGGCCTCGGCTCGTCGCTCATCAGCGCGATCCGCTCGGTGGAGAACGGGCGCCTCAGCGACGAGAAGGTGTCGCACATCCTCAGAAGCTGCCTGGACGACCTGAAGCTCACCATCGACTCGATGGAGCCGCTCGAAGACGACCTCTTGCTGCTGCTGGCCACGCTGCGCTACCGCCTCGGCCCCCGGCTGGAGAGCTCCGGCGTCGCGCTGCGCTGGGAGGTGCAGGAGATCCCGCCGCTCGACTGGCTCGACCCGACCAGCGCGCTGCACATCCTGCGCATCGTGCAGGAGAGCATCGCCAACATCCTGCGCCACACGCGCGCCACCGAGATCCGCGTGGGCACCATGCCCGAGGCCGGCGGCGTGCGCGTGACCATCGAGGACAACGGCCAGGGCTTCGACGTCGACAAGGCGATGGCCGAGGCCGGCGGGCGCGGCATGCAGAACCAGCTGCGCCGTGCGCAGGCTGTCGGCGGCGGCGTCAGCTGGCGCTCGGGGCCGACGGGCACGATCTTCACGCTGTGGCTGCCGCTGCAGCGCAAGTCGCGGAAGGGCTAGCGGAGCGGCCTGGCTGACTGCTCGTCAGTCGGCGCCTGCGTGTCCCTGGTGCTGGGGGAGGTCGTCGTTGATGGTGAACCAAGGCGCCTTCGAGCCGACGAAGATGTGCGCGCTCGGCCGGATCGACGGATCGTCGACCAGCGTGCCCAGGGTGACGTGCACGAACATGCCCTCGCGCACCACCGAATAAAGGAACGAGCCGCACTTGCCGCAGTGGATGTCACCGGCGTTTGCCTCGCCGTGGATCAGGATCTGGTCGCTGCCCTGCGTGAGCGCCAGCTTGTGCCGCTCGATGCCGGCAAAGGGCTTGAAGGCCGAGCCCGTTCCGCGCCGGCAGTCCGCGCAGTGGCAGTTGAGGGCGTAGGTGAATTCGTCGGCCACCGCGTAGTGGACGGCGCCGCACAGGCACCGGCCGGCGAGGGTGCGGGCGGTCGATGCGTCGGGGCTCGTCACTTGCATCTCCTGCAACAACTGCGCAGGGTTTCAGCCCGCCAGGCCCACGTACACGTTCTGCACATCGTCGTTCGCGTCGATGGCTGCGAGGAAGACTTCGACTTCCTCCAGGTCCGCGGCGCTCAGGCTCGCCGGATCTACCGGGTTCTTCGGCTTGTAGCCGAGCTTGGCCGACAGCACGGTGAAGCCCTGCGCCGGCAGCGCGCGGCTCACGAGGTCGAGGTCGGTCGGGTCGGTCAGGAAGACCGTGGCGTTGCTTTCGCCGGCCGGCTCGAAGTCTTGCGCACCGGCTTCGATGGCGGCGACCTCGGGGTCGGCGGTCGCGTTGGCGGGTTCGGCCTCGATCATGCCGACGTGGTCGAAATCCCATGACACCGAGCCCGAGGTGCCCAGTTGCCCCTTGCGGAACAGCACGCGCATTTCAGGCGCGGTGCGGTTCACGTTGTCGGTGAGGCACTCGACCATCACCGGCACGCGGTGCGGCGCGAAGCCTTCGTAGATCACATGCTCGAAATGCACCGCTTCGCCCGTGAGGCCCGCGCCCTTCTTGATGGCGCGGTCCAGCGTGTCCTTGGGCATCGAGACCTTGCGGGCCTGCTCGACCACCAGCCGCAGGCGCGAATTGGAGGCCGGGTCGGCGCCGTTGCGCGCGGCCATCATGATTTCCTTGGCGAGCTTTCCGAACAGGCGGCCCTTGGCATTGGCGGCCAGGTCCTTGTGCTTTGCTTTCCACTGTGCGCCCATGGCTGATGTTCCTTCGATTCGGGGCGACTACTGTAGCCGCAGCGCGCCGGGCCGCAGTTTTCTCCAAGTTCCGGCGGCGGGGCGCCGCTACGCTCGACCCGTTCCTTCTCATATCCATCGATCCAGACGACACACCATGCCCGCCATCGAAACAAGACAACAGCGAACGGAAACCTTCCACCGGCTGCACGCCGGCCCCGCGCCCCTGGTGCTCGTGAACGCGTGGGATGCGGTCAGCGCGCGCATCGTCGAGCGCGCCGGGGCGAAAGCCATCGCCACCACCAGCGCGGGCATTGCGTGGGCGCTCGGCTATTCGGACGGCGAGCGCGTGCCGGTGGACGAACTGCTCGCGGCCACCGCGCGCATCTGCCGCGTGGCCGACGTGCCGGTCACCGTCGACATCGAACGCGGGTTCGGCGACAGCACGCAAGCCGTGTGCGACGTGGTGCGCGCGCTCATCGACATGGGCGCGGCCGGTGTGAACATCGAAGACGGCACGCTGCCCGGCACGCGAGAGCTCGCGCCGCCGGAGATCCTGTGCGAGCGCATCGAGGCTCTGCGCCGGCTCGATGCCCGCTTCTTCATCAATGCCCGCACCGACACCTATTTCGTCGCCAACGACGACCCCGCCGCTCGTTACGAAGACACGCTGCGGCGCGCCCGGCTCTACGCATCGGCCGGCGCCGACGGCATCTTCGTGCCGGGCATGTCGAAGCTCGACGAAATCGCGGGCCTGGCTGCGGCGGTGCCCTTGCCGGTGAACGTCTATGCCGGCCACACCCAGGCGCCGTCGGTGGCAGTGCTCGCAGGCGCCGGCGCGCGCCGCATCAGCCTGGGCTGCGGCCCGCTGCAGGCGGCGCTCAGGCTGCTCGACCGCATCGCCGCCGAGGCTTTCGACGGCGGCGACGCCGGCTTTCGCGCGATGGGCGCGGGGATGCTGTCCGCCGGCGAGATCAACGGCCTTTTTTCCGGCACGCCCTGAGAAAGATCGCAGAAGGGCTTGGGGTACAGTGGCGACCCCTTGCCGCAGCCGACCTCCACCGCCCCCCTCGTCCCGCACAGCATCCGCCTCGAATCGGTCACGCTGGTTCGCGGCGAACAGCGCGTTTTCGACGGGCTGACGCTCGGCCTCGACGAAGCGCGCATCGGCCTCGTCGGCGACAACGGCGCCGGCAAGAGCAGCCTGTTCCGCCTCATCAGCGGGCTCGACCAGCCGCAGCAGGGACGCGTCGTGGTGCATGGCTGCGA
This sequence comes from Variovorax sp. RKNM96, assembly GCF_017161115.1. Taxonomy (GTDB): domain Bacteria; phylum Pseudomonadota; class Gammaproteobacteria; order Burkholderiales; family Burkholderiaceae_C; genus Variovorax. The sequence continues at coordinate 488,782 of NZ_CP046508.1, forward strand.
TACACAGGGGACGCAGGCCGACCGCCGCCAGCTCTCGCAGCATGTGGGGCTGATGTTCCAGAACCCCGACGACCAGATCATCTTTCCGACTGTGGCCGAGGAGCTTGCGTTCAGCCTCACCGCGCGCGGAGAAGCGCGACAGGCGGCGCGCGAGCGGGCGCGCGAATTCCTGGCGGAGCGCGGGCTCGACGCATGGGCCGGCCGCGCCATCGGCGAACTGAGCCAGGGCCAGCGCCAGCAGGTGTGCCTGCTCGCGCTGCAGATCGGCCAGCCGGCCACGCTGCTGCTCGACGAGCCCTTCGCGAGCCTCGACCTGCTGAGCCAGGCGCGGCTCGCGGCGCAACTCGAGGCCACCGGCCAGCAGATCGTCGTCTCCACGCACTTGCTCGAACACGTCTACGACTTCGAGCGCGTGCTGTGGCTCGAACAGGGCCGGGTGCGCGCCGACGGGCCGGGCCGCGAAGTCTGCGAGGCCTATGCGGAGAACGTGCGCCAGCGCGCCGAGGCCGAGCGGGGTGCCGGCCGTGCGTAGCCTCTACTCGTCGCATCCGACCTGGATGCATGCGCTGCCGGCGTGGGTCAAGCTCGCGGTGCTTTCGGTGTGCGGCACGCTGCTGGTGCTGGTCGAGCGGCCCGTGCATCTGGGCATCGCGTGCATCGTGGTGCTGCTGCTCTTTGCATCGCTCGGCCGCACGGCGTGGCTGCGTGTGCGGATGCTGGTGGGCATCGCGATCGCCTGCGCGCTGATCGTGGGCTTTCACTGGTTCCTGGGCACGACCTTGCTTGGCGTGGCGAGCGCGCTGCGCCTGGCCAGCGCGGCCGTGCTCGCACTGATGCTCACGCTCACCACCCGCTTCGAAGACCTGCTGGTCGTGCTCGAGACCGTGATGCAGCCGCTGCAGCGCTTCGGCGTGCCGACCGAGCGGATCGCGCTCGGCATCGGCCTGATGCTTCGCTTTGCCGAGAACTTCTATGTGCAGTGGCAGCGTCTGGACGACGCCTACCGCGCTCGCGCGGGCCACGGCGGCGGGTTGCGGCTGCTGGCGCCGCTGACCATCCGCACGCTGCAGACCGCCGAGCGCGTGGCCGATGCGCTGGCTGCGCGGCTGGGGCGCTAGCCCGCGCGCGCGGCGCAGAATCCGACGAACACCCCTCTTCCGAATCCGACATGACCACCACCGGCTCCATCACCTCGTCCCGCTCGCTCTCGTACATCGCGCTGTTCGCCGCACTGATGGCGGTGTTCGGCCTGATCCCGAAGGTCGACCTGCCGTTCGGCGTGCCGATCACGCTGCAGTCGCTGGGTGTGATGCTGGCCGGCTGCCTGCTGGGGCCGCGGCGCGGCTTCTTTGCGATTGCGCTGTTCCTGCTGGCGGTGGCGCTTGGGCTGCCGCTGCTGCCGGGCGGGCGCGGCGGGCTGGCGGTGTTCGTCGCGCCGGCCGGGGGCTTCCTGTTCGGCTGGATGTTCGGCGCCTTTGCCTGCGGCCTCCTGATGCGCCGCATGGCGGGTGCGACGGGCAAGGGACTGCTGGCGGCGGCGTTTTTCGCGTCGGTGGTCGGCGGGATCGTGGTGGTCTATGCCTTCGGCATCGTCGGACTCTCGCTGATCGCCCACATGTCGCTCACGCAGGCGGCGCTGGCGATGCTGGTCTTCATTCCCGGGGACCTCATCAAGTGCGGCATCTGCGCGATGCTCGTGCAGACGGTGATGCGCGGCATGCCGAGCTGGCGGCTCGACCGCGATTGACGGATCGCTACAGGCCGCGCCGCTTGAACACGGTGCGCGAGAGGTAGTCCTTGCGCGGGCCCTTCACCAGGTGCTCGATGACGAACGAGCCGTCCGCGCGGAACCGGTAGACGCTGTCGTACTGGTCGGCAATGCAGAGGTGGCCGGCCGATCCGACAAGCTCGTCGCCTTTGCGCACGATGACGATGGCGTGGAAGAGGCGCAGCGGGGTCTCGGCGAAGAAGACCGAGAAACCGTCCGGGCTGCGTTCGAAGACGTACTCGCGGTGCCCGTCGAACGCTTGCCCGTCGGGCAGCTGGATCCGGCCCTCTTCGCGGTATTTCAGCTGGCCGGTGTCGAGCCGCGCGAACCGGGCGATCCCGACCATCGTGGCCTTGCCTTCGATGCTGCGGTCCAGGTCCCAGGCGCCTTCCAGCCGGTCGAAGACCATGTCCGGCGTGCCCCAGGAGGCAAGGGGCAGGAGGGGCGTCGTTTCCATGCGCGAACTGTAGGTCAAACCGAAGTTCGCTGACTTTTGAGTATTGATTGTTTCGGTTTCGTGAACGCCGCGGTTCCTTTTGCTAAGGGTTTTCACGTAGATGGCGTCGCACAATACATCCACAGACCGGCCCCCAAGCCGATCTGGGTGAACAGGGCCCCGAGCGAGGTGGCCGCCCCCGGAGGGACGGTGACCCACCCAAGACCGGTTCGAAATCATCCGAAGCAAAAACTGAACTGAATTGAAGGAAATCCAAATGACCGCCTCGAAGATCCTCTCCGCCGTTGCTGTTGCCCTGATGGCTGTTGCCGGTGCCGCCCACGCTGAAAGCTATGACGGCGTGCATCAACTGACCTCGGCCGCCAGCCGCGCAGATGTTGCCGGTCAAGCCGTGGCCGCTGCACACAGCGCCAACCCGTACGCCACCGGCGCCAACGCAGGTCCTGCGCAAGTGTTCGTCTCGTCGACCAGCCGCGCTGCCGTCCGTTCGGAAGCCGTTGCCGCCGCACACAGCGCCGACCCGTACGCCGAAGGCGCATCGGCTGGCGTGGCTCCGCTGGTCGCCAGCACCGTGGACCGCAATGCCGTCCGCGCCGCAGCCCGCGCTGCCGCTCGCGGCGACGCACTGCCGCTGTAATTCACAGCGCGCGTCAGCGTTGAAAGCCGGCCATGCGAACGCATGGGCCGGCTTTTTCTTTGCCCGAAATGTCCTCATGACACCCTCAGAGTGCCTTCGTAACATGGCCTGATATGGAACCCCTGACCTTCGACCCCCGCCAGACCGCCCTCATCTCCATCGACCTGCAGCGCAGCAACGTCGGCCGCCCGCTGGCGCCGCACGCGGCGGCGGACGTGGTTCGACGAAGCACGCGCATCGCCGATGCGCTGCGCGCGGCCGGTGGCACCGTGGTGTGGGTGCGCGTCGATCTGGCCGGACTTCAGAGCCTGCCCTCGGACACGCCGCTGCGCACGCCCGGATCGCCCGTGCCGCCACCCGAGTTCTCCGAACTGGTGCCCGAAGTGCAGGTGCAGGACGGCGATGTACGGATCACCAAGCGCCAATGGGGCGCGTTCTACGGCACGGACCTCGACCTGCAACTGCGCCGCCGCGGCATCCGCACGCTGGTGATGAGCGGCATTGCGACCAACTTCGGCGTCGAATCGACGGCGCGCGCGGCCTTCGACCGCGGCTATGAGCTGGTGTTCGTGGAAGACGCGATGACTTCGCTGGCCGCGGAGCCGCACGCCTTCGCGGTCAAGGAACTGTTCCCGCGCATGGGCCGCGTGCGCTCGACCGACGAATTCCTTGCCGCCATCGCCGGCAGGAACTGAAGCTCAACGCGCGGCCAGCCGCAGGCCGGCGACGACGAAGGGCGCGCTGTTCGGCGCGGCCGTCTCGCGCAGTTCGACGGTCCACTGCGAGGGCGCGTCATCGGGCGTGGGGCGCGCGCAAAGCTCGCACGCATAGAGCACCCGGCCGGCGCGCGTCGTGTCGTCGCGCACGGCAATCGCCTCGTCGCAGCACTCGTCCGCCACGGTCCAGCGGCCATCGGCTTCGCTGCGCACCGACCGCCGCATCAGCCGCACGGCGATGCGCTCCGGCGCCACCGTTCGCTCGCCGCCCTGCGCCTCGGGCACGGTCGCCAGCAGGCGCACGTCGAACGGCTCCCCGATGCGAAAACCTTCGCCGCGCTCCAGCGACATGCCGCCCAATGCCACGCGCACGCGGCGCCGTTCGCGCAAGCTGGTGACGACGAAGACCACCGTCAGCACCGAGAACATCGCAAACACCGGCAGGCCGACCGCCATCCAGAGCCACTGCCACCCGCCGGCCAGCGCCCAGGTCATCGCGTTGAAGCCGAAGACTGCGAAGAAGGCGAGCACCGCCAGCGCCACGAACCACGCCGTCCAGTCGCCGACCGATCTGCGCACGCGCTCGGTGGCCTGCGGCGCTTCGGACGTCCATTCGGCAGGCAGCGTTTCATCGACGGGCGGCAAGCCGGCCGTTCGCGGATCGGGCCATGGCGTCCAGAAACTGCCCGTCGTGTGTTCCAGCGCGATCCATTGGAGATCGGTCCAGGCCGGTAGGTAGGCGGTGGCGGTTTCCTCGCCTTCCATCCGCAGCGTGGTGCCTTTGGCGCCATCGGGCGTCGCCTCCTCGAAGCCGCGCGGGTATACGCCAAGCGCCCGGTGCATCAGCCGCTCCTGCAGGTCGACGATCAGCGTGTCGCCGCCGAGCTCCACCGCCTGGTAGCGGCCATCGGGCGAGGCGCACCCGTACCCGGGCGCGTGTCCGGACAGATGAGCGATCAGTGCAACGGACGGGTGGGGACGGGGCATGGGAGAAGCCACCGAGCATAGCCACGCAGCCCGAAGCTCCAGGCGGCACCACGCCGGTGCGTCCCTCGGCCGAAAGTTCACGCCGGCTGGCCGTGTGGCGGGCGGCGAGGGGGCCAAAAGGCGCATTGCCTTGCCGCAGCGCATCAATCATGATGGCGGCGCGGAAGGGATGAGCTCCCGACTTCATGCTTTCGCATTACTGCGCCACCGTGGTGCGGACACGCGAAAATACGACGACGTTTCCGCCAGGAAAAATGAAAGCATGACCCGTCGCCAGTGACGCGACAACCCAACACGCATGGCTCTAACTCTAGCCCCTGAAGATACGCGCGGACGCATTCACGATCTGGTGTGGTGCGGCTTCTATCCCGATGCCGATGTCGAGTGGATGATCACCGACGAGTACCTCGACCCCGACGAGCTCACGAGCGAAGACAGGGCCTGGGTCAAGGCCGAGGTGGCCAGCATCTGTGCGGCCAAGCACGCGGCTGAGGCCGAGTGGCCGGCAGAGACCGAGTACGACCGGCTCGAAGCCGTGTTCGCCCAGCTGCGCAGCGAGAAGGTTATTGCCCTGCACCGCGCCGGGAACACGCTCTCCGATGGCCACGACGACGTGCGCGAGCATTGGCGTGCGGCGGGCCGGCTGGCCTCGGGCATTCGGGGCTGCTGCTTCTATCACTCGCAGGACCTGGACACGGCGGTGCGCACCGGCCGGCTGCACCTGGCATTCAGCGGCGGGATGATTCCCGAGATCGAGCAGCGCGAGGCCAACACCGTGGTGATCGGCCACCGCATCGTCGAACTGCTGCGCGCGGCCGGCTTCCAGGCGCACTGGAGCGGCAACATCAACGAGCGCATCGAAGCCGACCTCGGCCAATGGCGCAAGCGAGGCCCCTCGGTGTGAGCGTGCGGGCCTGGCAGCCGCCGCGCCGCATCGATGCCATCGATTTCTGGCTGCGCTCCGGGCTGCTGGCCAGCGCCCACGCGCTGCGCGAGGCGCTGCGGCCTTCAGCCCGGCGCTGGCATGGCGATGCCCATGCACTGGCCGACGCCCCGGTGCTCGCGCAGTACCGCACCCCGCTGTGGTCCGACGGACGCGCGGACGAATTCCCTCTCGTGGCCGGCAAGGTGCAGAACCTGCGCGTGGCGCGCCGCGCCTTCGACGCCATCGAGGTGCCGGCCGGCGAACTGCTGAGCTTCTGGCGCCAGCTGGGCCGGCCGAGCGCTTCGCGCGGCTTCGTGCAGGGCCGCGAGTTGCGCGGCGGCTGCGTGGTGCCGACGCTGGCCGGGGGCCTCTGCCAACTCTCGAATGCGCTTGCCACCGTGGCGGCCCGCGCCGGGCTCGAACTGGTGGAGCGCCACGGGCACACGGCGCGCATCGAACAGGCCGCCGATGCGGCGGGCGATGCCGTGGATGCGACAGTGTTCTGGAACTACGTCGATCTGAAGCTGCGCGCGAAGCACGCGTGGCGGCTCGAGGTCGAGCTGACCTCCGACGAGCTGGTGCTGCGCATCCGCGCGCGCTCGCCGCTCGCGATGCCCGCTGTGCCGATGGCGCTGCGACGGGCGGGCGAAGAGGGCGCCAGCACTGCGCCGCCACTGCCACTGCCGCTGGCGCGTGGCTGCCTCAGCTGCGACCAGACGGCCTGCTTCCGGCACCGCTCGCTCCCTGCCGTGGCGCAACAGGGGCGCACGACCGTCCTGCGCGATGCGTGGACACCCGAGTTCGCGCGCTATCTCGGCGAACACCATGCCGGCGCCGACCGCATGCAGCCGGTGCCGCTGCGGCTCGCGTTCTGGCGCACCGGGCCGGCCACGGGCTGGCAGCGGGAAGCCGTCGCGGATGGCGCGGCCTCCATTCAGTTGCCGTGGTGGGCCAGCCTGCGCCGCACCGTGTGGCAGCGACTCTGGGCGCGGCACGCGGGTCGGCGGCAGGGCAGCCTGATCGACGGGCAGCGCTGGCTGGCGCTGGCCTTTGCCGCACGCCTGAAGCCCGAGCACACGCAACTCGTGATCGACCAGGCGCTGCTGCCGCATCTGCAGCAGCTCGGCGCGCTCGACGGCCGCCGCATCACGGTGCTGGCCAGCGCCTTGCCGATGGCGGAGATCGAACGCCGGCTCGATGCGGCCGCACGACGCTGGCCCGACGACGCCACGCTGCGCGACTTTCGTGCGGACGCCGCGCTTGTGCAGGCGGAGGCCGCGGCGTTGGCGCGGGCCGCCATGGTGGTCACGCCGCATGCCGAAATTGCGGCGCATCTGGCCGCGATGGCGCCGCGGGCGGCATCGTTGCGGCTCGACTGGGTGCTGCCTGCCGCTCGCGGCGTCGATGCCATCGATCCTGCAGGCGCTGCGCCACCGCTGATCGTCTTCGCCGCGAGTGCGCTCGCGCGAAAGGGCGCGCGCGAACTGGCCGCGTCGCTGCAAGACTGGCCGTGCCGCCTGCGCGTGCTCGGATCGCCGTCGGACGATGCGCAGCTCTGGCGCGGCATCGGCAGCGTCGAGCACATGCACTGGCGAGGCGACGGGTTGAACGGCGCCCGTGTGGTGGTGCTGCCCGCGCACATCGAGCACGCACCGCGCGCGCTGCTGCGCGCCCTGGCGGCCGGCCTGCCGGTGGTGGCATCGAGCGCCTGCGGCCTCGCCGGACTGCCCGGCGTGCGCGAAGTGACGGCGGGCGATGTGGAGGGACTGCGCGCGGCATTGAAGAATGCCTGCGACGCGGACGACGACAACAAGAACGACGAAAGCGCTTCATGACCATCGATCTCCAGACGCTCAAGTGCGGCGAATGCGGCAGCAGCGTGCTCAAGCGCACCGGCCTCAACGAATACACCTGCGACCACTGCGGCTCGGTCACGCTGGTGGAGGACAACGTTTCCGACCGGCTTGAACGCGTGCTGAACCAGGTCAAGAACGAAGCGGGCCGACAACTCGCGGCCGAGGAGGCGCTGCGGCAGAAGCTGATGCTGCGCAAGGTCGGCATCGGCATTGCCGTCGTGCTGGCCGTGGTGCTGGTGGTGCGCATCGCCGGGCTGCTGGTCGAATCGCGCCGGCCCGCCGATGCGCGGCCCGTGGTGGCCGCCATCGTCGACCGCACCATCCCGGTGGACGGCCTGAAGCTGGGCGAGCCGCGGCAGGTGCTGGTGGGCAGCGGCAGTTCGGCGCAGCCCAAGCTCCTGGTGGTGGCGCGCAACGAGACCGGCAAGCCGCTGTCGCGTGCGGGCATCCGGGCGACCTACTACGACGGCGACAGCAAGGTCGACGAGCGCACCGAGACGTTGCCGATCTTCGTGCTGGAGCCGGGCGAGAGCGCGCCCACGCTGATCGACATGCCGAACGGAAAGAACGTCACGCGGCAGACGCTGCAGGTGCAGAAGCTCGCCGAGCCCTACAACGCGGTCGAGGGGCCGCGCATGACCTTCTCGCGCGTGCGCCTGGTGCAGCAGGGCGATCGCGTGCGGCTGGTGGGGCGCATCGACAACACGCGCAAGGACGCGGCCATCGTCGGCGGCATCGACGTGCTCGCCACGCTGTACGACGACGCCGGACAGGTGATCGGCTTCGGCCATGGCTATGCGCAGGCGAGCGAACTCAAGCCCGGCGCGCAGACCTCGGTGGACGTGAGCGTCGCCCGCTTCGGCCGCGCGGCGGCGATCGCGGCCTGGGACTACCGCATCGGCTACAACACCGTCGACGCCTCGGGCTCGCGCACGCCGGTGCTCAATGCCGACCGGGTGATCCGCACCGCGGCCGGGCCGGAGAGCTTCAACCCCGACCTGCGCCTGGGCACCGAGGATCTGCTGGCCGAGGACAGCGAGCGCTTCGATCCGAAGGATCTCGAATTGCTGCCGCTGGTCGATGGGCGCAACAACATCCAGCAGCGCCTCTTTCTCGGCGAGTTGGTCAACCGCAGCACCGACGCGATCGTGCTCGCGCCGGGCGGCGTGATCTCGCGCTTCAGCGGCAGCAAGGCGCATGGCACGACGAACATCACGGGCCTGGCATACCTTTACCCGGGCGAGCGCTTCCCGATCTTCCTGGAGCCGGAGGACATGGAGCGCTTCACCTCGACCCGCATCGAATGGAAGCCGATGCGCCGCGCCGCGTTGCCGGGGCCGCGCAAGCCGCTCGAAGTGAAGGTGACCGGCACCAAGGCGGAGCTGGGTAGCGTGCTGCTCAACTTCAGCCAGCGCTTCACCTACAAGAGCGTGGAGGTCACGGGCAGCGTGAAAAACCCGGGCACGGCCATCATCGGCAAGGTGCGGCTGTGGGTGAGCCTGCGCGACCGCAACGGGCAGCTCACCGGCTTCAAGCTGGTGGAGAACCTGCCGGCCATCGCGCCGGGCGAGAGCGTGCCGTTCCAGGTGAACGTGGAGCAGAACGGCCGCGATTTCGCGAGCGTGACCACGCTATATCAAACCGAATAGCCCCTCCCGCGGCGGCGTTGGACGGATCGCGCCATGATGGCGCCCATGATTCCGTTCTCGATCCTCGACCTTTCCCCCATCACCGAGGGCAGCGACGCCGCGCAGTCGTTCCGCAACTCGCTCTCGCTGGCGCAGCACGGCGAAAAGCTCGGCTACACGCGCTACTGGCTCGCCGAGCACCACGGCATGCCGGGCATCGCGAGTGCGGCGACGGCGGTGCTGCTGTCGTACATCGGGGCGGGCACCTCGTCGATCCGCATCGGCGCCGGCGGCGTGATGCTGCCGAACCACTCGCCGCTGGTGATCGCCGAGCAGTTCGGCACGCTGGCGTCGCTGTACCCGGGGCGCATCGACCTGGGGCTCGGGCGGGCGCCGGGTTCCGACCAGCGCACGGCGCGCGCGCTGCGCCGGAATCTCGAATCGGACGCCGACCAGTTCCCGCAGGACGTGGTCGAGCTGATGGATTTCATGTCCAAGACGCCGCAGCAGCCGGTGCGCGCCGTTCCCGGCGAGGGGCTGGAGGTGCCGGTGTGGATCCTCGGCTCCAGCACCTTCGGCGCGCAGCTGGCGGCGCACCTGGGCCTGCCCTATGCGTTTGCCTCGCACTTCGCGCCGCAGCAGATCATGCAGGCCATCCAGATCTACCGCGAGACCTTCAAGCCTTCGGCGCAGTTGAAGAAGCCGTACGTGATGCTGGGCTTCAACGTGTTCACGGCCGACACCGACGAGGAAGCCGAATTTCGCGCCACCTCGTGGCAGCAGGCCTTCGTCAACCTGCGCAGCGGCCGCCCCGGCCGCCTGCCGCCGCCGGTGGAGAATTACCGCCAGAAGGTCGGGCCGGCGGAGAACGCGCTGCTCGACTCGGTGCTGTCGTGCTCGGCGGTCGGTTCGGTCGAGACGGTGCGCAAGGGCGTGGAGGCTTTCGTGGCTCGTACCGGGGCGGACGAGCTGATGATCACCTCGCAGGTCTTCGACCACGCGGCGCGGCTGCGCTCCTACGAGCTGCTGGCCGGCATCCGCTAGGGGCGCCAAGGGCCCATTTCCCCCACGCCGGAAGCCGCTACCCCAGGGCTGGGACAATGGCGGGCTTATGGCAAAGCAACGGATCGTGGTCGGACTGAGCGGCGGAGTGGACTCCGCCGTCACCGCGCACCTGCTCAAGCAGCAGGGGCACGAGGTGGTCGGCATCTTCATGAAGAACTGGGAAGACGACGACGACAGCGAATACTGCTCGTCGAACATCGACTTCATCGACGCCGCCAGCGTGGCCGACGTGCTGGGCATCGAGATCGAGCACGTCAACTTCGCCGCCGACTACAAGGACCGCGTGTTCGCCGAGTTCCTGCGCGAATACAAGGCCGGCCGCACGCCGAACCCCGATGTGCTGTGCAACGCCGAGATCAAGTTCAAGGCTTTTCTCGACCATGCGATGCGCCTGGGCGCCGAGAAGATCGCCACGGGGCACTACGCGCGGGTGCGGCACAACGAAGTGACCGGCAAGCATGAACTGCTCAAGGGGCTCGATCCGTCGAAGGACCAGAGCTACTTCCTGCACCGCCTGAACCAGGCGCAGCTCTCGAAGACGCTGTTCCCGGTCGGCGAACTGCACAAGACCGAGGTGCGCCGCATCGCCGAGGAAATCGGCCTGCCCAATGCGAAGAAGAAGGACTCGACCGGCATCTGCTTCATCGGCGAGCGGCCGTTCCGCGACTTCCTGAACCGCTACATCTCCAAGGAGCCGGGCCCGATCAAGGACGACCGCGGCCGCAAGCTCGGCGAGCACCAGGGCTTGAGCTTCTACACGCTGGGGCAGCGGCAGGGGCTGGGCATCGGTGGCGTCAAGGAGAAAGGCGCGCAGCGCGGATCGGGCGACCATTCGCCGTGGTTCGTGGCGCGCAAGGACGTCGAGAAGAACACGCTCTGGGTGGTGCAGGGGCACGACCATCCCTGGCTGCTGTCGTCGGCCTTGAACGCGGACGATGCGAGCTGGGTGTCGGGCGAGGCGCCCGCAGCGGGCAGCTACGGCTCGAAGGCGCGCTACCGGCAGGCCGATGCGGGCTGCGAACTTTCCGATGGCGCGAATGGCGCCTTCAGCCTGCGCTTCGGCGCGCCGCAATGGGCCGTGACGCCGGGGCAGTCGGCCGTGCTCTACGACGGCGAGCGCTGCCTGGGGGGCGGCGTCATCGTTTGAGCGGCGGGGCCCGCACCGATTCATCGATGTGGACCAGGTCGAGCGAATGGCGCTGGCCGGCCAGGTAGTCTTCGACGCACTGCAGCAGCAATGGGCTGCGATGCCGTGCCACGCTGGCGCGGATTTCATCGGGCGTCATCCACAGCGTGCGCACGATGCCCTCGTCAAGCGCGCGGCCCTCCTCCTTGGCGCCGAGCACGCCGGCGAAGGCGAAGCGCATGTAGGTCACGTCTTCCCCCTGCTCGGCCTCTGGACGCGAACGCGCCATATAGATGCCGATGAGCGCGGTGGGGGTGAAGTGGTGGGCGGTTTCCTCGAGCGTCTCGCGGATGCACCCTTCGGCCGGCGATTCGCCGCGATCAAGATGGCCCGCGGGCGTATTGAGCATGAGGCCGTCGGCGGTGTGCTCCTCGACCAGCAGGAAGCGACCGTCCTGCTCGATCACCGCGGCGACGGTGACGTTGGGCTTCCAGCGCGCGGCCATGGCTGGCTAGCGCAGCACGTAGCCGCTGAAGCGCCAGGTCCGGTCGCGGTCGAGATGGAAGCTCACGAGTTCGCGCAGGGTGCCGTCGGGCTTGTTGGCGAAGCGGGTCTCGTATTCGACGCTGACGTACTGGCCGGCCGTGTCCGCATCTGCGTCGGCGACGACCTGGCGGTTGACCGCTACCCAGATGCGCTGTTGGGGCGAGCCGAGCGATGCGCGGCTCTTGGCGACCTGACCTGTGAAATCGGCGCGGGTCACGCGTTTGCGGGCGGCCGGTGTGGCGCCGTCCCAGAGTTCGCCGGCCTTGCCCTGGTCGATCATCTGGATCGCCTGCATGCCGCCGCGCACCATGTCGCTGGGCTCGACGATGTCCTGCGCGGCCGCCAAGCCGGTGAAGCAGCTCCAGAGCAGCGTGGCGGAGAGCAGCAGTCGGGTCATGCGATTCATCGTCTCAATCCTTGTTGCGGGGACGCGGTTGGGAGACTGTAGCTTCCCGGAGATACCCGGCCTGTAGCGTGGGCGCCATGGCGCCCACGTGCGCCGGTGCTATCGCGAGGCGGTTGCGGGCAGGGTGTTCGCCTCGATCGTTTCGAGCCGGTAGCCCAGTCCGTAGATGGCCAGCAGCAGGAAGCCGTTCGCGGGGCGAAGGTCGAGCTTGGTCCGCAGGCGCGACACGTGGGTGTCGAGCGAGCGCGAGAGCGCCTCGACGCCCAGCCCCCACACCGCTTCGTGCAGGTGTTCGCGCGAGAGCAGGCGCCCCAGGTTCTGGAACAGGAACAGCGCCAGTTCGTACTCGCGGTTCTTCAGTTCGACCGGCTTGCCCCGCACCTTCAGCAGGCGCGAAGGGGGGTAGAAGTGGTAGGGGCCGAAAACCAGTTCGGACTCGTGCTTCGCGGGATAGGAGCGGCGCAGCAGCGCGTTGACGCGCGCCTCCAGCTCACCGGCCCGGATGGGCTTGGCCATGAAGTCGTCGGCACCGCTGTTGAGGGCTTCGACCATGTCGGCCTCGTCGCGCCTGTCGGTCACGAAGAGGATGGGCAATCGGCTCTTGAGTTCGTGCCGGATGGCCTTGACCACGTCGAGCCCCTTGATATCAGGAAGGCTCCAATCGAGGATCAGCAGGTCGAAGGTCTGCCTGCGCAAGGACTGCAGCAGCGTTTTTCCTTCGGTGTACATGTGGGACTCGTGCCCGAGTCCCGTCATGGTGTGGTTGATCAACTTGAGCTGTTCCGCCCCGTTGTCCAGTACGGCAATACGCATTCCATCCCCTTTTCCTCCCTTCGCCAGCCTCAGTGAGCGGGCGATTGGTCAGAAGTGTATCTATCTGCGTCTGACGTAAGAAATGGAGATTGCAACTAATGCACGCTAATTGCGTTTTTCGAGTGAAAGCTAAATATAGTTAACTACAGTTAAATACAAATGCTGTTATTCAAAGCATCACCATTGATGCGTTGGCGCTGATCCATGGGTTCTTGATCGAGGTCAAGAAGCCGATCCGGGGCTTCGGGCGAGACTGCCGGCTCCGACCGGCAAATACCCGAAGCTGCTATAAATTAGATAGCTATATCGATAGCATGCATGGGGCTTGGCAAGCAAATTCATTGCGACATTCTTGCGACACGAGCAACTGTAATCTTGCTGTAAGCTCTGCCCGCATTCCGTGCTGCCCCCTTCCCCTGAGGAGATCTCTATGCTGATAGGCGTGCCTGCCGAAACCGCGGCTGGCGAAACCCGAGTGGCCGTGACACCCGAAACGGTGAAGAAACTGGTCGCTTCCGGGCACATCGTTCGTATTCAGTCGGGGGCCGGCGTCGCAGCCAGCGTCACCGATGCGGCCTACCAGACCGCCGGCGCGGAAATCACCGACCAGGCGGGCGCGTTGTCCGCCGACATGGTGCTCAAGGTGCGCACGCCCAGCGATGCCGAGGCTGGGCTGATGAAGTCCGGCGCCGTCGTCATCGGCATGCTCAATCCGTTCGATGCCGCGGGCCTGCAGCGCCTGGCGTCGGCCGGCGTGACCGGCTTCGCCCTCGAAGCCGCGCCGCGCACCACCCGCGCCCAGAGCATGGACGTGCTCTCCTCCCAAGCCAACATCGCCGGCTACAAGGCCGTGATGATCGCGGCCGACCGCTACCAGCGCTTCTTCCCGATGCTCATGACGGCGGCCGGCACCGTGAAGGCAGCACGCGTCGTCATCCTCGGCGTCGGCGTGGCCGGCCTGCAGGCGATCGCCACGGCCAAGCGCCTGGGCGCCGTGATCGAAGCCTCCGACGTTCGCCCGAGCGTCAAGGAGCAGATCGAATCGCTCGGCGGCAAGTTCATCGAGGTGTCGTACGACACCGATGAAGAAAAGGAAGCCGCCGTCGGCGTTGGCGGCTACGCCAAGCCGATGCCCCCGAGCTGGCTCGCGCGCCAGCAGGTCGAGGTCGCCAAGCGCGTGGCGCTGGCCGACATCGTCATCAGCACCGCACTCATCCCCGGTCGCGCCGCGCCGACGCTCATCACCGAGGACATGGTCAAGGCCATGAAGCCCGGCTCGGTGATCGTCGACATCGCCGCCGGCAAGGGGCCTGACGGCGTGGGCGGCAACTGCCCGCTGTCGGAAGCCGACAAGACGGTCGTGAAGCACGGCGTGACCATCGTCGGCGAGACCAACCTGGCGGCGCTCGTGGCGGCCGATGCATCGGCGCTCTATGCGCGCAATGTGCTCGACTTCCTGAAGCTCATCGTCACCAAGGAAGGTGCGCTCAAGATCGACCTCGAAGACGACATCGTCGCCGCCTGCCGCGTCACGCAGGACGGCCAGGTCACGAAGAAATAAGCGAACACGCGAGGAGAAGAGCCCATGGATCCCGTTTCCCACACAGTCATCAACCTGATCATCTTCGTGCTGGCCATCTACGTGGGCTACCACGTGGTCTGGACCGTCACGCCCGCGCTGCACACGCCGCTGATGGCCGTGACCAACGCGATCTCGGCGATCGTGATCGTGGGCGCCATGCTGGCGGCCGCGCTCACCACCACGCCGCTGGGCAAGACCATGGGCGTGCTCGCGGTGGCCCTGGCCGCGGTGAACGTCTTCGGCGGCTTCCTCGTCACGCGGCGGATGCTGGAGATGTTCAAGAAGAAAGAAAAGAAGGCCGCTCCCAAGGCAGAAGAAGGAGCCGCCAAGTGAGCATGAACCTCGTCACGCTGCTGTACCTCGTTGCCAGCGTCTGCTTCATCCAGGCCTTGAAGGGCCTGTCCCATCCCACCACCTCGATCCGCGGCAACATCTTCGGCATGACCGGCATGGCGATCGCCGTGCTCACGACCATCGCGCTGATCCACGGACAGGCGCGCTCGCTCAACGTCGACTTCGGCACGGGCCTCGCATGGGTGCTGGCGGCCGTGGTGGTCGGCGGCGGCCTGGGTGCCTTCATGGCCAACAAGGTCGAGATGACCAAGATGCCCGAGCTGGTCGCCTTCATGCACAGCATGATCGGCCTGGCCGCGGTCTTCATCGGCGTGGCCGCGGTGGCCGAGCCCTGGGCCTTCGGCATCACCGCCGCGCCCGTGGCCGCGCTCATCGGCGCGCAGACGCCGGACGGCGCCGTCATCCTCGACGGCTTCGTGCGCTACGCCATTCCCGCCGGCAACCGGCTCGAACTGTTCCTGGGTGCGGCCATCGGCGCCATCACCTTCAGCGGCTCGGTCATCGCCTTCGGCAAGCTCTCGGGCAAGTACAAGTTCCGCCTGTTCCAGGGCGCGCCGGTGCAGTTCTCGGGCCAGCACATGCTCAACCTCGTGCTGGGCCTCCTGACCGTCGCGCTGGGCCTGGTGTTCGTCTTCACCGAAAGCTGGTCCGCGTTCTTCGCGATGCTGGCGCTGGCCTTCGTGATGGGCGTGCTCATCATCATCCCGATCGGCGGCGCGGACATGCCGGTGGTGGTGTCGATGCTCAACAGCTACTCGGGCTGGGCGGCCGCGGGCATCGGCTTCAGCCTGAACAACGCGATGCTGATCGTGGCCGGTTCGCTGGTGGGTTCCTCGGGCGCGATCCTGAGCTACATCATGTGCAAGGCCATGAACCGCTCGTTCTTCAACGTGATCCTGGGCGGCTTCGGCGGCGAGGCGACCACGGCCGGCGGCGCGGCCAAGGAGCAGCGCCCGGTGAAGACCGGCAGCGCCGACGATGCGGCCTTCGTGCTCGGCAATGCCGAGACGGTGGTGATCGTGCCGGGCTACGGCCTGGCCGTGGCACGCGCACAGCACGCGGTGAAAGAGCTCGCCGCCAAGCTCACCGAGAAGGGCATCATCGTCAAGTACGCCATTCACCCGGTGGCGGGCCGCATGCCGGGCCACATGAACGTGCTGTTGGCCGAGGCCGAGGTGCCCTACGACCAGGTGTTCGAGATGGAAGACATCAACGGCGAGTTCGGCCAGGTCGATGTGGCGATCATCCTGGGCGCCAACGACGTGGTGAACCCGGCCGCGCACACCAAGGGCAGCCCGATCTACGGCATGCCGATCCTGGAAGCCTACAAGGCCAAGACCGTCATCGTGAACAAGCGCTCCATGGCGGCGGGCTATGCGGGCCTGGACAACGAACTCTTCTACATGGACAAGACCATGATGGTTTTTGGGGATGCGAAGAAAGTAGTGGAAGATATGGGCAAGGCCATCGAATAGGCCGGCGATCCGGGCCCGCCGCAAGGCGGGCTAGGGCCTGCTAATGCCATGCAAGGGGTCGCGAAGCTCGCCACAGCCCGCCCCTCAAGGCGCGTGACGCCGCGTGTGCGTCCGCACACGCAAGGAGCGCAACGCCGAGGGGCGGGCTGTGGCGAGCTTCCCTCCGGGTTGCTTCGCAAAGGGGCCGTCTGCGGCGTTGCCCGTGCTTGCAAGGCATCAGCCTTGCTGCGCCCGGGCGCCTTGCAGCCAGCCCCTTTGCGAAGCAACGCGACCCCTTGCATGGCATTAGCAGGCCCTATCATCGCGGCGCCATTCGAGCGCCGTTTTCGTTTCAGTTACCCGCAAGTTCCAAGACCTGGAGGAGACACATCCATGACCGACCGCCCCTGGCTCAGCAGCTATCCGCAAGGCGTGCCCGCCGACATCGACGCTTCGCACTATTCCTCGCTGGTCGGCCTCATGGAAGAGAGCTTCACCAAGTACGCCGACCGCACCGCCTACAGCTTCATGGGCAAGGACGTGAGCTACGCGGAGACCGACAAGCAGAGCAAGGCCTTCGCCGCGTACCTCCAGGGCCTGGGCCTGGTCAAGGGCGATCGCGTGGCCGCGATGATGCCCAACTGCCCGCAGTACCCGATCGCGGTGGCGGCCATCCTTCGCGCGGGGCTGATCCTGGTGAACGTGAACCCGCTCTACACGCCGCGCGAACTGGAGCACCAGCTCAAGGACTCGGGCGCCAAGGCCATCGTGATCATGGAGAACTTCGGCACCACGCTGCAGCAATGCATCGCGGCCACGCCGATCAAGCACATCGTGCTCACCTCGATGGGCGACCGCCTCGGTTTCCTCAAGGGCGCGCTGGTCAACTACGTGGTGCGCAACGTCAAGAAGATGGTGCCGGCCTTCAACCTGCCCGGTGCCGTGCGCTTCAACGATGCGCTCGACAAGGGCGCGAGCCGCACACTGCAGGCGCCGGCCATCGGCCCCGACGACGTGGCCGTGCTGCAGTACACCGGCGGCACCACCGGCGTCTCGAAGGGTGCGGTGCTGCTGCATCGCAACGTGATCGCCAACGTGCTGCAGTCCGAGGCCTGGAACGAACCCGTGATGGTGCAGGTGCCGGCCGGTGAGCAGCCCACCAGCGTGTGCGCGCTGCCGCTGTATCACATCTTCGCGTTCACGGTCGGCATGATGCTGAACATGCGCACGGGCGGCAAGCTGATCCTGATCCCGAATCCGCGCGACCTCGCAGGCGTGCTGAAGGAGCTCTCGAAGCACACGATCCACAGCTTCCCGGCGGTCAACACGCTCTTCAACGGCCTCGCGAACCATCCCGATTTCAACACCGTCAACTGGAAGAACCTCAAGGTCTCGGTGGGCGGCGGCATGGCGGTGCAGGCCGCGGTCGCGAAACTCTGGCTCGAGAAAACGGGTTGCCCGATCTGCGAAGGCTACGGCCTCTCCGAGACCTCGCCGTCGACCACCTGCAACCCCACGAACAGCAAGGCCTATACCGGCACCATCGGCCTGCCGCTGCCGGGCACCTGGCTCAAGCTTCTGGACGACGACGGCAACGAAGTGCCGATGGGCCAGCCGGGCGAGATCGCCATCAAGGGTCCGCAGGTGATGGCCGGCTACTGGCAGCGCCCCGACGAGACCGCCAAGGTCATGACGCCCGACGGCTACTTCAAGAGCGGCGACATCGGCGTGGTCGACGAGCGCGGCTACTTCAAGGTGGTGGATCGCAAGAAGGACATGATCCTGGTGTCGGGCTTCAACGTGTACCCGAACGAGATCGAAGACGTCGTTGCACAGATTCCGGGCGTGCTCGAATGCGCGGCGGTGGGCGTGGTCGACGACAAGACCGGTGAAGCGGTGAAGCTCGTGATCGTGAAGAAGGACGAGTCGCTCACCGAGGCGCAGGTGCGCGAATACTGTAGAGCAAACCTTACGGGTTACAAGCAGCCGCGAATCGTAGAGTTTCGTACGGACCTGCCGAAAACGCCGGTTGGAAAAATCCTCCGCCGCGAACTGCGCGACGCCAAGAAGTAAGGGTTCGGCCCGGGTAGGGCCACGGCATCGATCTTGCATATTCGCGGGTCGATGTTCAGATTCATATTGACCCGCGTGAGCCTGCTGGTGCCGACCTTCATCGGCATGACGCTGCTGGCCTTCTTCCTCATCCGGCTCGTGCCGGGCGACCCCATTGAAACCATGGCCGGCGAACGCGGGATCGATCCCGCGCGCCATGCCGAGCTGCGCACCGCCTACGGCTTCGACAAGCCGATCCTCGTGCAGTACGGCATCTACATCGGCCGCGTGCTGCATGGCGACCTCGGCAAGTCGATCATCACGCAGGACAAGGTGATGAGCGAGTTCCTCGCGCTCTTTCCGGCCACGGTCGAGCTTGGCGTCTGCGCGATTCTTTTCGCGCTGCTGCTGGGCTTGCCCGCCGGCATCCTCGCGGCGGTGCGGCGCAATTCCATCTTCGACCACGGCGTGATGGCCACGTCGCTCACCGGCTACTCGATGCCCATCTTCTGGTGGGGGCTGCTGCTGATCCTGTTCTTCTCGGTGCAGCTCGGATGGACGCCCGTTTCCGGGCGCATCGCGGTGCAGTACTTCATCGAGCCCGAGACCGGCTTCCTGTTGATCGACTCGCTGCGCGCCGGCGACACCGACGCCTTCTGGTCGGCGCTGCACCACCTGATTCTTCCGGCCATCGTGCTGGGCACCGTGCCGCTCGCGGTGATCGCGCGCATGACGCGCTCGGCCATGCTCGAAGTGCTCGGCGAGGACTACATCCGCACCGCGCGCGCCAAGGGTCTTTCGCGCTTTCGCGTGGTGGGCCTGCATGCGCTTCGCAATGCGTTGATCCCGGTCGTCACGGTCATCGGGTTGCAGGTGGGCGTGCTCTTCACCGGCGCGATCCTCACCGAGACGATTTTTTCCTGGCCCGGTGTCGGCAAGTGGCTCATCGAGGCCATCGGCCGACGCGACTATCCGGTGCTGCAGGGCGGCATGCTGCTGCTCGGCGGCATCGTGATGCTGGTCAATCTTCTGGTCGACGTGGCTTACGGCGTCATCAATCCCCGCATTCGACGCTGATGAACACGACTTCGAACCCCACCATTCCGACGACCGGCGCCAACACCGCGCCGCCCGGCCCCTGGCGCGAATTCTGGACCGCCTTCTCGGCGAACCGCGGCGCGGTCATCGGGCTCGTGACCATCGTCGTGCTCTTGCTCGTCGCGCTGTTCGCGCCGTGGATCGCACCGCACGCGCCCAACGAAACCAACAGCGCCGTCTTCCTGCAGCCGCCCGCGTGGCAGCAGGGCGGAACGTGGAGCTACCTGCTGGGCACCGATGCCATCGGCCGCGACATTCTTTCGCGGCTCATGTACGGCGCGCGGCTTTCTCTGTCGATCGGCGTCGCCGTGGTGGCGCTGTCGGTCGTGGCCGGCGTGGTGCTCGGGCTCATCGCGGGATTTTTCCGCGGCGTGCTCGAGATCGCGATCATGCGGCTCATGGACATCGTGCTCACGCTGCCGAGCTTGCTGCTGGCCATCGTGATCGTCGCGATCCTCGGCCCGGGGCTCGTCAACGCGATGCTCGCGGTGGCCATCGTGGTGCTGCCGCATTACGTGCGCATCACGCGCGCGGCCGTCATCGCCGAGGTCTCGCGCGACTACGTGACCGCGGCCCGTGTGAGCGGTGCCGGCACGCTGCGCCTGATGTTCCGCGAGGTGCTGCCCAACTGCGCGGCACCGCTGATCGTGCAGGCCTCGCTCGGCATTTCCACCGCCATCCTCGATGCGGCGGCGCTCGGGTTCCTCGGCCTCGGCGCGCAGCCGCCATCGCCCGAGTGGGGAACGATG